>JAJPWX010000061.1 GCA_021205755.1 Lachnospiraceae bacterium
ATTTACATCCGCAGTATCACGACTTTTTTATCCGGCATCGTTCAGTCGCATGACTACATATCTTCTGTTTACCTGTATTTTGACGGATACGATTCCTATTTTTCTTCGACCTCAAAGAAACTGTCCCTCTCAGAAGAAGATGACAGCTGGCTTAGCATATACCTTAGCATGGAGGAAGAGACTGAGGGTCTCGCACGGCTGCGGACACAGACGGAAAGCGCCTATTCCGAGGATTCCGCCACACAGGTTCTTTCGATCTATCGCCGGATGCTGATTCAGGATGGAGTCATTGTCTTAAACCTGAATCTGCAAAAACTCCAGGAAAGCCTGAACAGTATGTCCGTAAACGCAATGGAAAAACTATATCTGTTTGATGAGACCGGAGCTCTGCTGACGGCAGATGAGGACGAAATTGTCAGTGACATTTCGTCGGAAGACAGAAAACAAAAGCTTATAAACCTTGCAGGCGCAGAGGATAACGAAAAATGGCAGAAGCTTGGCAACGGCTATTATCTGATCCAGGTACAGTCTTACGAATTATACCACCTGTATCTGACATCGGTCATCCCGCGCATCTCACTGATCCGCAATATGATGCCGCTGTTTGGCATTTTTCTCCTGTTTTTCCTACTGGATGTCGGCATCGCAATATCGATTTCCTATGTGACGACAAAAGGAAACTTCCGCGAGATCGAATATACCCTGCATCTATTTGAGCAAGCAGAACAGGGACATTTCCCGGAACAGGAGGATCAGCAGCCGCAGGACGAATACGGTGTAATCATGAACAACATCCTTCGTATGTTTTTGAATACTACCTACCTGAATACACAGCTGGCAGAAAAACAATACCGGCAGCAGGTAATGGAGCTTTCTACCCTGCAGTACCAGATTAACCCGCATTTTCTCTTTAACACCCTGCAAACGGTAGAGCTTGAGATTCGCAAGCTTCCCGGAGATACGGAAAACGCCACTGAAATACTGACTTATCTCTCGGATATCCTGAAATATTCACTTGGCGACCCGACCGCAACGGTCACTCTGGCCGAGGAGCTTCGTTATCTGAAGGAATATGTCTCCATTCAGCAATATCGCCTGAGAGAGGAATTTATCGTTTACTATGAGATTGAGGACGAATGGATGAATTTCCAGGTCCCCCGCTTGCTGCTCCAGCCTCTTCTGGAGAACAGCATTCTTCACGGACTGCGGGAAAGCGGACGAAAAGGTTATGTAAAAGTACGTGTCTATCCACGAAATGGCCAGATGCAGTTTGTTGTCATCGATAACGGTTCGGGTATGACAAACGAAGAACTTATCCAACTGCGGGAACGCATTTGTGATGAAAACAGCCGCAATATCGGCCTTACCAATGTGAATCGGCGGCTCACTCTGCGTTACGGTGAAAAAAGTGCACTGAAATTGCAGGCAAAAAAAGAACTTGGGTGTTGTATTTCGTTTCATATTCCGCTGATTCAGCCGGATGAATTATGCAAAAATACTGTCAATAGCAAGAAATGATACCTTTTTATGGCATTTTTCGCAAATTTTGGAACCAAATCGCAAGCGAAACACATTGTTTCCAGTGAATCTCCTGTGATAAATTATAAGTACAAAAAGCGTAACTGTTCAGGTATGGAACAGTTACAGCAAATCAAATCTCGCAAACGAAGCGAATCATAAGGAGGAATACACTATGAAGACAATATCCAGAAGAGATTTTTTACGCGGCTCAGCAGCTGGCATGGCTGGTGTAGCACTGGCCGGGCTCACAGGCAGCTCCTTTGTCATGGCTGAGGAATCTGACAGTACATGGGAAAAAGCAGAATACACCGGTGAAGATGCAACGCTTCGCTTCAGCTGGTGGGGCGGCGACGAAAGACTGGAAGCCACGCTGGCAGTGATCGAAGCATTTGAGGCAGACTATCCGACCATCCAGATCGAAGCTGAATATGGCAGCAGCGATGGCTACAACGACAAGCTGGCGACACAGCTGGCAAGCGGCACTGCTCCGGATATTATCCAGATTGACCCTGAGTATATGCCAACCTACGTAGCGACCAACCCGGACTATTTCGTAAGCTTTGATGAGTATGGATTTGACTTTTCCAACTATGATGAATCTTTCCTGCGTCTGCAGATCAACGGCTACTATGACGGACAGCAAGTCGGCATTCCGACCGGTATCGCTGGACCGGCACTTCTGGTGAATCAGGAACTTGCTGAAGCAATTGGCCTTGATTTTACCGGCGATTATACCTGGGAAGATCTGATTGAATGGGGCAAACTGGTGCGTGAATACGATGATTCCATGTATCTGATGTGTGCAAATAAGACTTATCTCTCCACATTCGTCTTCTTTAACTACGCAAAGCAGCTGACCGGCCAGACCGTCTTTGACGTTGACAATGGTGTAATAAACCTTACTGCTGAGCAGGCAGAGACCTGTCTGGAATATATCCAGCGCCTGTATGACGAAGAAGTGATCGCTCCGGCTTCCTATATGGCAGCGTATGACGGCGACAATCTGCAGTCCGATCCGAACTGGATCAACAGCAAGTATGTTTGTACATTCGCGCATGTTTCTACCATGAGTGTCATGATGGCAGCCAATGAAACCGCAACCTGGTATGCAGGAGAGCTTCCGATGCTCGACGGCGCACTGGATCCAGGCTGGACAGCAAACTGCCCGCAGGTAATCGCAGTTGCTTCCTCCAGTTCCAATATTGAAGCATCTATGCTTTTCCTCGACTATTTCTTTAACAACCCGGAATCCATGTCTACACTGGCATGCACCCGTTCCGTGCCGGCAACAGAAAAAGCCCGTGAGATTTGCACCGAAGACGGTACGCTTGACTCGATCCTGATGGACGCAGCGAACATCTGCTCGGCCTACGGCGGACTGACACCGGACCGTTATGCATCTTCCGAAGAAGGAAAGACTATCGTAACAGATGCGATCGAGACCGTTGGCTACGGCGCAAGCACACCGGCGGAAGCTGCGGCTGATATGGTTTCTCAGCTGGAGATGCTGATTTAACAAAAATCTTAAAACTCATACCCGCTGACAGGAAATGAATCTTACGACAAGGCTGCCGCAAAACAGACGTGCGGCAGCCTTATTTATAGTGAACGACAAAATTCTTTTGCCATTCACTATAAAAGATGCACACGGACGCACGAGGGATGGCTGCTTCGCAGCCTTGCGTCCGGCGCAAAGTAAAACGACATACGTCGTTTACTATAAATACACGAAAAATCACCGGAGGTACCCGATATGAATGGAAAGAAAAAAATCCGCGCCTACCGGAGACGGGATTATCACGCATTTATTTACCTCGCGCCATGGCTGATCGGCCTGTGCGTATTGCAGCTATACCCGTTTCTGAGCTCTCTGTACTATTCCTTTACCGATTATCAGATCACATCCAGTCCTGTATGGGCCGGATTGAAAAATTACATCACTTTATTTACTTCAGATAAAGAGTTTATCACCTCCTTGTCCGCAACCATCCGCTTTACCCTGATGACGGTGCCCGGCAAGCTGATCCTCGCCCTGGCTGTAGCGGTATTTTTAAACAGGGATATCAAAGGCATCAATCTGATCCGTACCTTTTACTACATCCCCTCCCTCTTCGGCGGCAGCATTGCCATTGCCATGTTATGGAAGGTTATGTTCATGGATAACGGCGTCGTAAATGCCCTTTTGAATTCCATCGGCATATCCAGCGTCAGCTGGCTTGGCAATCCGAATGTCGCCCTGAAAACCATCTGTATGCTGGAAATCTGGCAGTTTGGTTCATCAATGGTAATGTTCCTGGCAGCTCTCAAGCAGGTTCCGAAAGAATTATACGAAGCAGCTTCCATTGACGGAGCAGGAAAAATCCGGAAATTCTTCAGCATTACTGTCCCGCAGATTACGTCGATTATCTTCTTTAACATGATCATGCAGACCATCAACGCGCTGCAGGCCTATACTTCCGCTTCCGTCATTACAGACGGCGGGCCTCTGAAAGCGACCTATCTGCTGGGCCTGAAGCTGTATAAGGAAGGCTTCTCTTACTTCAAAATGGGGTATGCATGCGCTATTTCCTGGGTTATGTTTGCAATTATCCTCGTAGTAACACTATTGTTATTCCGATTTTCGAATACCTGGGTGTATTACGAAGACAGTGATGTATTTTGATGAGGAGGGAATAAGCAATGACAAAAGAGCAAAAGAAAAAACTCAATCTGGTCGGCTCCTATCTGGTGATTCTTGTAAACGGCGTGGTACTCCTGTATCCAATCATCTGGATGTTCTTTGCGACCTTTAAGACAAATGAAGAAATATTTGGAACCACTGCCCTGCTGCCATCCTCCTTTAACCTGAAAAACTACATCGAGGGCTGGACAGGAACCGTCATACCATATACCAAATACTTTATCAACACAGCGATTCTCGTAATCCCGACGACACTGTTTACCATTGTATCCAGCTCTCTGGTGGCTTACGGCTTCGCCAGGTTCCGCTTTCCCGGCAAAAAGATCCTTTTTGCCATTCTGATCGCTACCCTGATGCTTCCGAACTCCACCATCATCATCCCCAGGTATATGCTGTATAACAAGCTTCACTGGCTGGATTCCTATCTGCCATTCTATGTACCGGCGATCCTGGCCTGCAACCCATTCTTCAGCTATATGCTGATCCAGTTCATGCGTGGACTGCCGCGCGAGCTTGACGAATCGGCCTATATTGATGGCTGCGGTACCTTCCGGGTCTTTTATCAGATCCTGCTTCCACTGATGAAGCCAGCCATGTTTTCGGCAGCATTGTTCCAGTTTATGTGGACCTATAACGATTATTTCAATTCACTGATTTACATTAATTCTGTGAAAAAATACACCGTCTCCCTGGCACTCCGGTTGTCGCTGGATGCTGAATCTGTGGTAGTATGGGGAAAAGTACTTGCCATGGCCTTTGTTGCTGTGGTACCATTAATTATCCTGTTCTTCTCCGCGCAGAAATACTTTGTAGAAGGCATTGCTACCAGCGGACTGAAGGGATAACCAGTCGGACATAACATCTATTCTATGGAACTGTTCAGAACAGCATCTGCTGTTCTGAAACGTTTCTGTTTTACAAGGAAAATATCGAACAGCTACAGAGAGGATATCAAATGAAAAATTGGATATGGAACGCAGATAACGGGGATGGAACATACCGAAATCCCATCCTATATACAGATTACTCCGACCCGGATGTTGTTCGGGTCGGCAAGGATTACTATCTGGTGGCATCCAGCTTTTGCAATACGCCCGCCCTGCCGGTGCTTCACTCGAAAGACCTTGTAAACTGGACGATGCTCTCCTATGTGCTGGAGCAGATCGACGAGCCCGGTTACGAAAAGCCACAGCACGGACACGGCGTCTGGGCGCCTTCGATCCGCTATCACGAAGGGTATTTCTATGTTTACTATCCCATGCCGGATGAAGGAATTTTTATGTGCAAAGCAAAAGACGCAGCCGGTCCCTGGTCTGAGCCTGTCTGTGTAAAAGCGGCAAAGGGCTGGATTGATCCATGTCCGCTCTGGGATGACGATGGCAGAGCTTGGCTGGTTAACGCTTTCGCCAAAAGCCGTTCCGGCATCAAAAGTATCCTCCACATCAGCCCCATGAGTCCGGACGGAGAATGTCTTCTGGATGAGGGCGTTGATGTCTTTGACGGACACAACACGCAGCCGACGATTGAAGGACCGAAGTTCTATAAGCGAAATGGATATTATTATATACTGGCTCCGGCCGGAGGCGTAAAAACCGGCTGGCAGACCGCTCTGCGCTCCCGGAATGTTTACGGCCCTTACGAAGAAAAAATTGTAATGATGCAGGGAGATTCCGCCATTAACGGGCCTCACCAGGGCGGTTGGACCACCACCCCGTCCGGAGAAGACTGGTTTATCCATTTTCAGGACGTCGGAAACGCAGGGCGCATCGTTCATTTGCAGCCGATGCGCTGGGAAAACGACTGGCCAGTGATTGGTAAAGACACTGGAGAAGGATACGGGGTGCCTGTTGCTGTTTATCGGAAACCAGATTGCAAACCCGATAGCAATTGTGCAATGCGTAAAAACTCCATTTCTGTGGCAGGGACAGACTGTATCGTTTCTCCGGACGACAGTGATGATTTTGCCGGAAACCGCCTTGGTCTTCAATGGCAGTGGAATGCCAACCACAAAAGCAACTGGTATCACATGGAGCAGCCGGGACTGCGTCTGTTCGCACAGCCATACAGCGGACCACTTTGTGACGCGCCCCATCTGCTCTTACAAAAGTGGACGGCGCCAGCATTTACGGTACGTGTTGAGTTCGACACTTCCGATTTATTGGACCAGGATACGGCCGGATTTGTGTCATTCGGACGCTTCTACACCGCTCTTATCTTTGAAAAAGAGAACGGCTCCCTCTGCCTGACCCGGGTTTCCGGAACAATCGGGGGCAGCGAAACGACTGTTCGCTATGGAATTGTCCCATCAGGGCGCACCGAAGTCGCGATGCAGGTATTCGCCGATGGCAACGGGCAATTTTACTTCCCGGATGTGACAGGAGTCTGGCGTACAGTCGGAGAACGTTTCTCCTTCACCCCGGGTGTGTGGGTGGGTGCAAAATATGGATTGTTTGCTTCACACGAAGGACATACCCAGAACGACGCATCGGGCAGTCTGAAAGTCTTAAAAGTAGAAGTGCGTACGGATACGTTTATACAAAAATGCCAGCCTGAAAGCTGAGCCCTAAAGAAAGGAATAGAGGTTCATGAGAATCGGAATTAACACTTCTTTCCCCCACTCTTCTCCTGAAGAATGGGCGGATATTCTGAAAGAAAACGGCTGCCGCGCCGTCTCCTTTCCGGTCGACTATACAAAGCCGGTCTCTTTGATTGATGCCTATGTAAAGGCAGCCAGAGCGCGTGATATCCGGATTGCGGAGGTGGGAATCTGGGATTCTCCCTTCCAGCCTGACGCCTGGAAAGCCGCTCAGGTAAAAGAACGAAGCAAAGAACAGCTCTGCCTGGCAGATTATATTCAGGCAGACTGCTGCGTCAATGTATCAGGCGCTTTCGGCGAAAACTGGAGCGGCTGCTATAGGGAAAACTTTGAAGACGACAGCTATCAGAAAACGGTAGAACTCGTACAGTGGCTTTGTGACGAAGTAAAGCCCACACATACCTTTTACACCCTGGAACCCATGCAATGGATGGTTCCGGATACGCCGGAACAGTATCTGCAGCTGCTGAACGATGTCAACCGGAAAGAATTTGCCGTCCACATGGATCTCATTAACTTCATCAAAGACCCTTATACCTACACACATATGGAGGAGCTGATCTGCAAATCCTTTGCACTTTTAGGACCCCACATCAAAAGCTGCCACATCAAAGACTGCCTGCTCATGCCAGGCACGACCGTGGCAATCCGCGAGGTTCCTATCGGAGAAGGCCGGATGGATTTGCCTCTCTATCTGGAGGAAATCGGAAAACTCAGCCCCGATATTCCTGTGCTGGTCGAACATCTCCCGAAGCTTGAGGATTATATAAATGGCGTAAATGCTGTCAAAAAGCTGCTGGCGGATCATGCTTCCATGATCTGAAAAAGATTTATAAATTCTGCAAAATGGTTAGATCCTCTTCGGTTACCATCGCTCCATACGCATTCAGAGTACCCAATGCGATATTCTTGCGAAAGCCATGGTAATCACTTCCGCCGCTGATCAACAGCCTGTGCGTTGCAGCCATATCCCGCAGGAACTGCACCTGTTCCTGTGAGTACCGCGAATAGTGGCATTCCAGACCGCGAATGCCACTTTCTATCAGAACCCGCAGCTGACCCACGAACTGCTCCCCGGAAAGCAGCTTTTCTCCTTCCCCGCCAAGCGGATGTGCCCAGACCGGAATCCCGCCCGCATGTAGAATAGCGGCTATCGCAGTCTGCGCGGTAATCCGATCCGCTCCTTTTTCCGTCCCCTGGACATTCGTATGAATATAATTGCGAATCACATCATCACGGTTTTTCCCAATCCCTCTCTTAAGCAGAAGCTCCGCAAGATGCGGCTTCCCAGGGCTTTTCAAACTATATAGCCACTCCAGTTCTTCCTGTGTAAATTCGATCTGGTACGTCTCCCGCACATACGCAAGACGCGCTTCAAGCTTTGCCATCCGAAGGGCTGAGCCTTCCTTAAGCGCCGCCAGCAGCTGTGAATCCGCTGCGTCATAGCCGTAGCCCAAAATATGACACTTGCCCAGCGGCGAAATACAGGAGAACTCCACGCCCTTCACAAATCGTGCGCCCGGCCAGACGAATTTTTCCATCTCCAACGCACCGTCGATCGTGTCATGATCCGTTACGGCAAAGGTATCAATATCATATTTTCTGAGTTTTTCCGCAAGTTCCCGCACAGAATCCGAACCATCCGAGGCTGCTGTGTGAATGTGCAAATCTATCATAACTATCGCTTTTTCTCCTTTTCTAGAAATGTTTCCTGCCTATCACGAAGCAATCCGTAGTATCATACCCTTCTGTCACTCGAATCATTATATTCGAACCATTGGTCAAAAATCAACCCCTCACTGATGTGATATAGAAACTCAGGCAGAAAAAATTATGGCAATCCATAATATTCCATGCTATACTGAGTTTAAGAAAAACATATCAAACGCATACCCGAAAGGATAAATGAACAGAGTCTTTGCAGCTGAAAATATACTGAAACAGTTGCGAATAATCTTAAATAGCAGAGGAAAATTATGGCGAACTTTGGAATGATCATTCAATACGATGGAACCAGGTACAATGGCTGGCAGCGCCAGGGCAACACCGCAAATACCATACAGGAAAAACTGGAAAACATTTTGGAACACTTATATGGAGAACCGATTGAGCTGAATGGCTCCGGGCGGACGGACGCCGGCGTCCATGCGCTGCATCAGGTGGCAAATTATCGGATTCCAAGGGTGCTCAGCCGTTATTCCTGCCAGGAAATACGGGATTATTTTAACGAGTATCTGCCTGCGGATATCCGGATTCTTTCTGTACAGAAAATGGACGAACGTTTCCATGCTCGCCTGAATGCCACTGGAAAGCTCTACGAATATCGCATTGACTGCGGAGAAGTCGCAAATATTTTTGACAGACGCTACTTATACCGCATAGAGGAGCCTCTGAACCTTCCGCGAATGCGCGAAGCGGCGGACGTACTCACCGGGACGCACGATTTCCGAAGCTTCTGTGCAAACCGCCAAATGAAAAAATCCACCGTCCGCACGATACATGAAATCGCTTTTGAAAAAACGGATGGAATCTTATTTATCCGCTACTTTGGTGATGGATTTTTATACAACATGGTGCGCATTCTGACCGGCACACTGATTGAAATAGGCACTGGCGACATGCTGCCATCGCAAATTCCGGGAATCCTCGACGGAGCAGACCGTTCCCTCGCTGGCTTTACAGCACCGGCGCAGGCATTGTTTCTTGTGAATGTTTATTACGAAAATACTGCCGAAAACGAGAAACTTATATAAGGCACAGAACAGCTGCGCTGAACACTTACAAAATCCGTTTTCCATTGACGGCAAGTGCTGTCTTTGGTAAAATAATACGAAAAGAGAAATTTATGTTACATTCACAGCGCAGTTGTGGATAGTAACAAATTTATGACAATAGCTTGAGGGAAGGACCGAATTATGCAAATTGAAACTTTTGGATTTATCGGGCTGGGGCTGATCGGCGGCTCACTGGCGAAGGCATTGAAGCGTGCACAGCCAGGCTGCCATATCATGGCTTATACGAGAACCGCAAAAACAGTTGAGGAAGCGCTCCGCCAGGGAGTGATTGATGAGATCTGTTCCTCTCCCGCTGATCCGTGTTATGCGAAGTGCGACTGCATTTTTTTATGCGCACCGGTAGGCAGCAACGTTGCCGCGCTTGAGCAGTTGAAAGATATCGTCCGGGCGGACTGCATTCTGACGGATGTTGGAAGTGTCAAGACAGACATTCACCTGGCAGCGGAAAACCTGGGGCTGAATGGACGCTTTATCGGCGGGCATCCCATGACGGGTTCCGAAAAGTCCGGGCTTAGCTATTCGCAAGCACATTTGTTTGAGAATTCTTATTATATCATCACGCCCTCTCCAGGGACGCCGGATGAATGGGTAGAAGCCTACCGCGAACTGGCCGCATCGATCGGTGCACTGCCACTGGTGCTTAATTATCGCCAGCATGACTTTGCGACAGCCGCGGTCAGCCATCTCCCGCATCTGATCGCTGCTTCTCTGGTTAATACGGTGCATGATCTAGATTCTGAAGATGAGCTGATGAAGCTGATTGCTGCCGGCGGATTCAAAGATATCACCAGAATCGCCTCCTCCTCTCCCGAGATGTGGGAACATATCTGTATGTCAAACGGAGACAATATCATCTCGGTCATGGATACGTTCATTGATCTGCTGACCGCCTCGCGAGAGGCCATGTGCAGCGAGGATGGCGAATACATCTATAAAATGTTTGAAAAATCCCGTGATTACCGCGATTCTTTCGCATCCAGCAGTCCCGGCAGCATCAAAAAGACTTACCGGATCTACTGCGATATTGTGGACGAGTCCGGCGCGATTTCTACCATTGCTACCGTACTTGCAGCCAACAATATCAGCATTAAAAATATCGGCATTGTACACAGCCGGGAATTTGAGGAAGGGGTGCTGCAAATTGAATTTTACGAAGAAGCAACCTCCAAAGAGGCGGCAAAAGTATTGAGGAATGACGGCTACCAGGTATGGGAGCGATAATAACGATTTTATTATTCCAGAAAGGAATCTTTCAAATATCATGAAAATGAAGTATACCGCCCCCCTGCGCGGGGAGTTATCCATTCCGGGAGATAAATCCATCTCCCATCGGAGCATTATGTTCGGCGCACTCGCGAATGGCACGACCGAGGTTACAAATTTCCTTACCGGCGCAGATTGTCTTTCAACGATCGCCTGTTTTCGTCAGATGGGTATTGACATTTCACTTGAAGAAAATTCCCAGGGCGGCCATGTGCTGGTGCATGGCAAGGGACTGCACGGCCTGTCCGCTCCTTCGGCCATTCTTGACGCGGGCAACAGCGGAACGACGGTGCGTCTTCTTTCCGGTATCCTTGCCGGTCAGGCGTTTGACTCGACGATTACCGGAGATGCCTCTATACAAAAACGCCCGATGAAGCGCATTATGACGCCGCTCCTTGCCATGAACGCTGATGTTTCATCCCTGAATGGCAACGGTTGTGCCCCGCTTCTGATACGCGGCAAAAAGCTGCGGGGAACGCATTACAATTCTCCTGTAGCTTCTGCTCAGGTGAAATCCTGCGTTCTTCTGGCCGGATTATACGCAGACGGTATAACCAGTGTCACAGAACCGGCGGTATCCCGCAATCACTCGGAGCTGATGCTGCGCTATTTTGGTGCTGACTTACGGACCGGAGAAGAAGCCAAAGATCAGGCCCATTCGAAAGCTGCGGTTTCCGGCGGCTTTACGGTATCTATCTCGCCTGAGCCTGTCCTCACCGGACAGAAAGTGCGCGTACCAGGAGATATTTCTTCCGCGGCTTATTTCATCGCTGCCGCCTTGCTTGTCCCTGGCTCTGAGTTGCTTTTAAAGAATGTCGGAATCAATCCAACCCGCGATGGAATGCTGCGCGTCTGCCAGGCAATGGGTGCGGATATTACCCTTCTCAACGAAGATCACAGCGGCGCGGAGCCCTGTGCCGATCTGCTCGTGCGCAGCAGCGATTTAAAGGCAGTCGAAATTGGCGGCAGCCTGATCCCCACACTGATAGACGAACTGCCGATTCTGGCTGTCCTGGCAGCTTTTGCGGACGGCACAACCGTGATTCGAGACGCGTCCGAGCTGCGTGTCAAAGAATCTGACCGCATTGCCGTGATGACAGAGAATCTCACCCGCATCGGCTGCCCGGTAGAAGCCGCAGCAGACGGCATGATCATCACGGGAGGCCAGCCGCTTCACGGAGCAGTGATCGACCCGCACAAGGATCACCGCATTGCCATGAGCTTTGCTGTGGCTGCGCTTGCCTGTGCCGGGGAGACGGAAATTCTCGACGCGGACTGTGTGAAAATCAGCTATCCGAGATTCTATCAGGATCTCGCGACATTGTGTGGTTAATATTATTTTTAGATATCTTTCATCGGCGGAGAACTCCTCTTCGCCATTTTTTCATTCTTTTCATATCTGCTACACATCCTGAACATATTTCTTTTATATAGTTTTACTAATACTTCAGGCAAAACAGGGGGAATTTGTTACAGATGACCAGTGAAGAATATTATGAATTGATCTTACCATATCAGGACGCGCTGAATTTATTGCTTTCCCGGCTCGATGTCCTTAACCATTCCATTTACAGTGACGGAGCAAGTAAGCCCGTTCATACCGTATACTCCAGAATCAAAAAACATCAAAGTCTGGATGATAAACTCATTCGTCTGAATCACGAAACAACACCTGCAAATGCCCGCGAATACCTGCAAGACATCGCCGGTATCCGCGTGATCTGCTATTTTGAGCAGGACGCCTATCAGATGATCGACGCACTGAAACGCCAAAATGATCTGATCGTGGTCACGGAAAAGGACTATATTCATCACCCGAAGCCGAACGGCTACCGCAGCTATCACATCATCCTAGGAATTCCGGTTCGCTATATGGAACTCACTGAATACTATCCGGTCGAGGTTCAGGTACGCACACTAAGTATGGATTTCTGGGCAAGCATGGAGCATCGGATCAATTACAAACAGGATCGGGCAGACAAAGAAGAAGTGCGCGCGCAGCTGCTCAAATACGCTGATATACTAAAAGATATGGAGCAGAGTTTTGAAACATATAATGAAAACCGGGCCAACTGACCCGGTTCTCGTTCGTTGCATTTATCTCTGCTTTACGTCTTTTATACTGAAGCTCATGCGGCCCATCTTGTCCTTGCCAAGGCAAACGACTCTTACCTTGTCTCCAAGTGTGAGCACGTCCTCTACGCGGTTGATGCGCTGTTTTGCGATGCGGGAGATGTGTACCATGCCTTCCTTGCCTGGCGCAAATTCTACGAAGCAACCGAAGTCCTTGATGCTGACAACGACGCCGTCGAAGACCTGTCCGGCTTCGAAATCGGTCACGATGATACGGATCATCTCAGCGGCCTTGTCCATCATTGCCTGATCAGTACCGCAGATGGACACGAAGCCATCTTCATTGATATCAATCTTTACACCTGTGCGCTCGATGATGGTGTTGATTGTCTTGCCTCTCTGGCCAACCACATCGCCAATCTTCTGCGGATCAATCGTCATCTGCATGATCTTCGGCGCATACTCATTCACAGTAGGTCTCGGCTCTGCGATGCAAGGCATCATGATCTTTTTTAAGATGTACTCTCTCGCCTGATGTGTGCGGGAAATCGCTTCCTCTACGATCGGACGGGTCAGACCATGAATCTTAATATCCATCTGGATTGCAGTAATACCGTCAAGCGTACCGGCCACTTTGAAGTCCATATCACCGAAGAAATCCTCCAGGCCCTGAATATCGGTCAGTACAATATAGTCGTCATCGGTATCTCCGGTGACGAGTCCACAGGAGATACCTGCTACCGGTTTCTTGATCGGCACGCCAGCCGCCATCAGCGACATAGTAGAAGCGCAGACACTTGCCTGAGAAGTCGAGCCGTTTGACTCAAAAGTCTCTGAGACGGTACGAATCGCGTACGGGAACTCTTCCTCGCTCGGGAGCACTGGCATCAGAGCTTTCTCTGCAAGAGCTCCATGGCCGATCTCGCGGCGTCCCGGTCCTCTGCTCACTTTTGTCTCGCCTACAGAGTAGGACGGAAAATTATAATGATGCATATAGCGTTTGCTGCTGATATTATCATCCAGGCCGTCAATCTTCTGCACCTCAGAAAGCGGTGCCAGTGTCGTAACGGTGCAGATCTGGGTCTGCCCACGCGTAAACATCGCGGAACCATGTACACGCGGAATAATGTCTACTTCTGCTGCCAGCGGACGAATCTGCGTGATCGCACGGCCATCCGGGCGCTTGTGATCTTTCAGGATCATCTTGCGGACGGTCTTCTTCTGATACTGATAAATCGCTTCAGAAAGAACAGAAAGCCATTCTTCATTGTCCGCAAATGCTTCTTCCAGCTTCGCTGTGATCTCGCGGATATTTGCCTCGCGCACCTGCTTCACATCAGTGAAAACCGCTTTCTCCATCTCTTCCGGCGGCACGATCTTTTTGATCGCCTCAAACAACTCCTCCGGAATCGCGCAGCTCTCATATGCGTGCTTAGGCTTACCAACCTCAGCCACAATCTGATCGATGAATTTGATCAGTTCGAGGTTTACATCATGGCATTTATAGATCGCATCGATCATCACATCGTCCGGAATCTCATTCGCACCGGCTTCAATCATGATAACTTTCTCACGGGTTGAAGCGACCGTCAGCTGCAGATCTCCATTGTCCCACTCATCCTGAGAAGGGTTCACAATCAGTTTCCCATCCACAAGACCCATCTGTGTCATCGCGCAGGGACCATCAAACGGAATATCAGAAATGCAGGTTGCGATTGCGGTACCAATCATCGCAGTCAGTTCCGGACGGCACGCAGGGTCAACGGACATAACCATATTGTCCAGTGTCACGTCATTGCGGTAATCCTTCGGGAACAGCGGACGCATCGGACGGTCGATCACACGATCCGTAAGAACGGCATTTTCTGAAGCCTTGCCTTCTCTTTTGTTAAATCCTCCCGGGATCTTACCTACTGCGTAATACTTTTCCTCATATTCCACGCTGAGCGGGAAAAAATCAATTCCATCTCTCGGCTTTTCCGATGCTGTTGCTGTACACAGCACCGTTGTATCCCCATAATGCATAAAGGCGCATCCATTAGCCTGTGCGCCTACACGGCCGATATCGACAGTAAGCGTCCTTCCAGCCAGTTCCATTGAAAAACTCTTGTACATGTCAGTCTCCTTCTTCGTAATCGTCTAAACAGTCCGTTCAGCTTAAGCTAACGTCCTGAAGCTGATTTCATTGTCTGTATGCTCCAAAACCTCAGCGAATGAAATCATGCAGGGAACTTTTCCCTGTCAGCTGCACAAAATAAGTGCAGTATTTATCCCATTCAAAAATAAGGGAATCCTACATTGCTTTGAAAGAAAGACACTCACCAGCAAAAGCTCCGAAACTACTGAAAAACCGACAGGCGATCTATCTGCTTTTCAGTGGTCTCGGCTGTCACTGGGTGAAAGTCTCTCTGGAAAGAGGGCGGATCGAAATCCGCCCTCTTCGTTTACTATTTACGAATGCCAAGTTTGGCAATCAGAGAACGATAACCCTCCAGATCGGTCTTCTTCAGATACTCCAGAAGACCACGTCTCTTACCTACCATTTTCAGCAGACCGCGTCTGGAATGATGATCCTTCGGATTCGCCTGAAGATGAGCAGTCAGCTCCTGAATCCGCGCGGTCAGAACCGCGATCTGTACTTCCGGTGAACCTGTGTCACCCGGGGTTCTCGCATACTCGTTGATAATAGCTGTCTTTTTTTCCTTGGAAATCATTGGTAAATCCTCCTGATATATTTTATAATTGCGCATTCGCGCAACCCGCCCAGCTGAGTTACATTTATATTCTCAGAGGGGCGATGACCGCCTGAAACCAGGAATCCGGTTGGAGCATCCGGGATACCGGGCCTCGGCTGAACTCATACTGCTCTACTATAACACAAGAGTGGAAGAGCGTCAACCCGAATTTTCCTTTTAATTTTCTTCCAGATAATTCTCGAACTGCTCAGCGGACATCAGAATTTTCCGGGGCTTGGTGCCCTCTTCCGGCCCTACAACACCGGCGTCAGAAAGCTGATCCATAATCCGCGCCGCACGATTGAAGCCGATTTTGAAGACACGCTGCAGCATGCCAATCGATGCTTTATCTTTTTCAATGATAAATTTCCCGGCGTCCGCAAAAAGCTCATCGGTGTCTTCAGCCGCTCTTGCGGAAGCAGAAGCCAGCTGTACTTTCGCGATCTGCTGCTCCATTTCGGAATTGCTCGAGAAAGCACTGTTGCTGCTTTTGAGAAAATCGACGACATCGGAAACCTCTTCATCCGAAACGAATGCCCCCTGCACACGTGCGGGCTTTTGATAACCCTGCGGATAAAAGAGCATGTCGCCCTTTCCAAGCAGCTTCTCTGCGCCATACATATCAATGATGGTGCGGGAGTCTACACCGGAGGATACGGAAAAAGCGATCCTCGAAGGCATATTTGCCTTAATCAGGCCGGTGATAACGTTGACAGATGGACGCTGGGTCGCAATAACCAGGTGAATGCCGGCCGCACGCGCAAGCTGCGCCAGCCGACAGATAGAATCCTCTACCTCGCCCGGCGCCACCATCATCAGGTCGGCAAGCTCATCGACAATAATGACAATCTGCGGAAGTTTTTCCGGTTTGTCCGGATCGTCCACATCCGCAAGCGCCTCAATTTTCTGATTGTATCCTTTCAGATCGCGGACACCGACCTCCGCGAATTTTGCGTAACGATCTGTCATCTCAGCTACCGCCCAGTTGAGAGCACCGGCCGCCTTTTTCGGATCGGTTACAACTGGAATAAACAGATGCGGAATGCCATTGTATACGCTCAGCTCGACAACCTTCGGGTCAATCATAATCAGTTTGACTTCCTCCGGCTTTGCCTTATAGAGAATGCTCATAATCAGTGTATTGATGCAGACAGATTTACCAGAGCCGGTCGCACCCGCAATCAGAAGATGCGGCATTTTCGCAATATCCGACACTACAACTTTACCGGCAATATCTTTTCCGGTCGCAAAAGCCAGCTTCGACTTATGATTCTGAAATTCATCGGATTCCAGCAGGTCGCGAAGTGGTACGGTACCATTTTCCACATTTGGGACCTCAATGCCAACCGCGGATTTTCCCGGAATCGGAGCCTCAATGCGGATATCGGCCGCGGCAAGATTTAATTTAATATCATCAGAAAGTGAGACAATTCTGCTGACCTTCACACCCTGTTCCGGCAAAAGCTCGTAACGGGTCACACTGGGTCCGCAGCTTACATTCGTCACCGTCACATGTACGCCAAAGCTTTCCAGGGTCTGCTGAAGCTTTACTGCAGTCTGACGAATCTCCTGTCCCTGTCCTTTTTTCGACTTGCTGTTACCTTTTTTCAAAAGGTCAAGCGGAGGGAATACATACTCTGGGCGCACTTCTTTTGCCGCCTGTGCAGCTTCCGCTTCCACCGAAGCAATCCCTTCTGCAATCTCCTGCTCTGAAGAGCGGGGATTGCGCTTGATTTTACTTCCTGATCCGCCCGAATCCTGCGGCTGTGCCGATTCAGCGGAAGCTTCCGCTTCACCCGTCTGCGAGCTTTCCTGTATACATTCCGACTCTGCGTGTTGTTTTTTCACCCGCTTCTGTGGCGGATTGCTCTCCGAATTCGCGTATGTGTTTGCCGCAACATCTGCGGAAATATCCTTTTCATTTGATGCTTCTTCCGCGGAAACTTCGCGTCCCTCTGCTCCTGACGCATCAGAAGCAGCTTCCAGGCTTTCTTCTTCCTCAACACCTTCTATATGAATTGACAAAAGCTCCGGATCTAGTTCTGGTACAATCGGCGGAACTCCCGCCGCTTTCTTTCCAGCTTGATTTTCCTGCTCAAGGGTAATGTAATTCGCCTTGTCATCCGTCCTTATTCTTCTATTCGCCGCAGAACCACTTTCCTCTTCGGCTGCGGCAGCCTGCCGGGAGTTGTTCGCAGCAGACGGATCATATGCTTTCGGGAGAATCTCGTGGACATCCGCCCCGACCTGTCCCGGCTCGCCAGTAATCCTGGTATTGGTCGTTACGCCGCTGGCATGACGATGATGTCTCCGCTCTCCTGTGGGCTCCGTAAACATCATGGAGACATCCAGCTGCCGATGCTCTGCTGCACTCTTCTTTTCTTTCTCTTTTTTGCTTCTGCTGGTGTATTCTGCGTCAAAAAATGGTTCTAAACTCTGCGTCTGCTCAATTTCCGGTGTACTCTGTTCCTCAAACTGCTCCCATTCCCGCCGCTTTTTCTGTTCCTCTCTCCGGCGTTCGGAAGATTCCTTTGCTGACCGATAGACACGATCACTCTGTCGCTTTACGCCGCCAATCAGAGATTTCTGTGTGACCAAAACAATCGCCACCACAGCAAACACTGCAAGCAGAACCGCAACTCCAGCTGTACCCAATGCAGGCACCAGAAAATAGACAATGGTACCGCCAATGACTCCGCCTCCCGCTTTGTCCGTCGCGCAGCGTGCATAAAGCTTTCCAAGATGGTAAACACCGCCGTACTCCCCTTCAATCAGGGCCGCAAAGCAACACAGACACACATAAAACAGAGCGCAGCCGCCAAATTTAATCCCGGCCAGCCGGTTCCCACGATTTGAAATCAGAAACGCACATGCCAGGAAAAATAACAGTGGAAATACCCAGGCACAAACCCCAAAAGTGCCAAAGCAGAAATCAGAGACCACACTGCCAACATAACCGCCAATGCCCAAAAAGCTGATGAAAAGAAAGACGCACACTGCCAGAACCAGCCAGATCATAGCCTCCCTCGCGAGCAAAGGATTGCCCTGTCCCGTTTCTCGCTCCGATAACGGTTCAGCATTTTCCGGCCGCGAAACAGAGGCAGCCGTTTTTGTATTTGTCCTGCGGCTGCCATTGCTTGTTTTCGTATTTGTCTTCGTGTTCGTCCTTGAATTAGACGTTGCAGATCGAGTTTTTGTCGTGCCCGTCTTTGTATTTGATTTTGAAGCCGCCGTTTTTTTATTTGACCCTGCAGCTGTAGTCTTTTTTGAAGCGTTCGATGCCAAGCCAGATACTCCCCTTTCTTTCAGACTGCGAACTCC
Organism: Lachnospiraceae bacterium; assembly: GCA_021205755.1. Lineage (GTDB taxonomy): Bacteria > Bacillota > Clostridia > Lachnospirales > Lachnospiraceae > Choladousia. The sequence goes on from JAJPWX010000061.1 coordinate 18,985, forward strand.
CCCCTGCCTGTATTACAGAAGAAAATGTCCGGCAATCGCAATCAGGCCGACAACCGTGCAGTAAGCAGAAAAGTAAACAAATTTCTTATTGCGCACAACTACAAGCATGGTCTTGATACAAATATAACCGACAATTGCCGCGAATACCATACCGATGGCATAAATGCCGATCTGACTCATCACGATCGGTTCCTCAATTACATCTTTTATTTCCAGCACCGCCGCTCCCATAATCGCCGGGATAGAGAGAATAAAAGAATACTTCACAGCAAATCGGCGGTCCATCCCGCACAGCAGGCAAACCGCAATGGTCGTCCCTGAGCGGGAAAGACCCGGTAAAGTCGCGCAGCCCTGCGCCGCTCCGATAATAAGCGCATCCCGATAGCTGATATCCCGCGGAAGCTTATTGCCTTCCCGCACCGTATCCGCCATCAGCAGCAGAACCGCCGTAATCAAAAGACAGATACCGGGAATCAGCAGCGTATCGCCCGCATCGGAAATCAGATCGCTTCCCAACACGCCAATCAGTCCGGTCGGAACAGTTGATACCAGAACCAGAACCACAAATTTACGGTAACTGTTGTGGATGATCTTTTTATATTTCAAGGAAGTCTTATGTATTTTGTTCAGCAAAAAGGTCTTTAGATTCGAGCAAATATCCACGAACATAAACACGGCCTCGCATATCATCTTCCAGATATCTTTGCGGTAAACCACAAAGACGACAAGAAGTGTCCCCACATGGAGCATGATATCGAAAAGCATCCCACCATCTGTCTCGATATGAAACATATTTTCCAAAATAGCAAGGTGCCCGGAACTGCTGACCGGAAGGAACTCGGTCAACCCCTGCACAATTCCCAGAAATATAGATTGTAATACTGTCATAACTGCCTCCGCAATAATAATGGTAACGGTCCAGGAGCAATCGTCCTGAATCGTTACAAGGTAAAATTTGGGTGCATACCCGTTTATTATAACAGAGATTTTTATGAGGCACAAGGATTTTTATTTTGAAGTTGCCTGTATCATATCATACAGCTTTTTCAAAGCCTCGCCGATGCCGCCCACCTCATTGATCAACCCTTCACGGACAGCCTCGCCGCCGACCAGAATGGTTCCGAGATCTTTGGTGAGAATCCCCGTATCCAGCATCATCTCTTCGAGACGTTCCATTGTAGCTGTAGAATGGTCACAGATAAAGCCCAGAATCCGATCCTGCATCTGCCTGAAATAATCGTATGTCTGCTGCGCGCCAATCACCGTACCATTCATGCGCACCGGATGGATGACCATTGTACCCGTTTTTACAATAAAAGAGTAATCCGTCGAGACCGCAATGGGAACGCCGATGGAATGGCTGCCTCCCAATACAAGAGAAACCGTCGGTTTGCTCAGGGATGCAATCATCTCGGCGATCGCCAGTCCGGCTTCTACGTCTCCGCCCACTGTATTCAAAAGGATCAGCAGACCATCAATATCCGGACTGTCCTCGATTGCTGCCAGCTTTGGCAGCACATGCTCGTACTTCGTTGTTTTTGAATTATTGGGAAGACACTCGTGCCCCTCGATCTCCCCGATTACGCTTAACAGATGAATTTTTCCGTGCAGCGTAACCTCACCGGTCTCCCGGATCGCCTCCCGCTGCTCTTTTTCCTGCTTATTCTGCCGCTCGGGACTTTCTTGTTTTTCTCTTTCCGGCTGTTCCATATCCACCATATTCGCCGCTCCTTCCTCGAATTTGGGCTGACTGTTACGTAAAGGCCGACGCATCCTGCACTTTAATCTTCGATACAGCTGCCAATTGATATCAGTATATCCGGAAAAAGGTTTTTTATACGAAAAAACAGCCTTCCTTTGCGGCAGGCTGTTGTCTGGATCAGTGGAAATATTTTTTTTGAAGTGTATGTACCATCTCGATATAATGTTCCCGGCATGCTTCTTTTTGCCCGGATTCAATCAGGGAAATGCAGGGAGCCAACCACTCTTCCCAGATGGAATAATAGATCGCGTCGGAATCTGGCTGCTGGTCAATGTGTTTCACGATGCTCGGCGCCACATCATAATATTCCTCGATCAATTCGCTGCCGCCGGGGCTGTCCGCAAGATAGGTGTCCCGATATTCACGCAGCGTCCGCAGCTCGTAGCAGTCATCTGGCTTCTGAAAAGAACGGCAGACTGCGGTCGTAATGTAGCACCATGTCTTGTGAAAGCCGCTCTCAATCGTTGTATATTCCGCGGCGCCCAGATTTGTCTTCGGAAAGCTTTTTTTCCAGGATTCCGTCATCTTATTGGCCAATGGTTTTGAGAATTCCCCGTGATATTCCAATATCATCGGCAATACGAAAACTGCCATCGTCATATTCAAATCCATCAGAAGATGTTCTTTTTTATTTTTCCGGGAGCAGGCGTCTACTTTTTCTACAGCGTACGATGTCAGTGCGTCCGCAAGTGCGGTCAGATACTGATCGCCGTCTTCGGCCGCGTGATACCCCTCTTCAATCGCGTCAAACACTGTGACGTGCTCCTGATACATTTTCTGAAAGGCATCCGTGTAAGTCTTCTTCTGGAAAAGCTGCATTACATCGCTGCCTTCACAGCAGTCAAGAAGCTTATGTATCCCTTCGATTTCGGATAATTCATCCTTCATTCCGCATCATCCTTTATAAAAGTAAATTAGAACCGTCTGTCTGGATTATGCCTCGTCCAGATTCGTGTATACAGCCTGCACGTCGTCATCATCGTCCAGCAAATCCAGTGTACGGTTCAGCTGCCTGATATCCGTCTCATCAGTCAGCGTAACGTAGGTCTGCGGAATCATCGTCACCTCTGCGGATGCCATCGGAATCCCCTGATCCTCAAGTGCCTGACGAACCATACTGAAATCATCCGGATCAGTAAGCACCTCAAAGCTGTCCTCTTCTTCTGAAAAGTCCTCAGCTCCGGCATCCAATGCCATCATCATCAGATCATCCGGATCCATCTCGCATTCCTCACGATCGATGACAATCTGTCCTTTTTTATCAAACATATATGAAACACAGCCCTGTGTGCCAATGGTACCGCTTCCCTTAGTGAATGCGTTCCGCACATTGGAATAGGTGCGGTTCTTATTATCCGTCAATGCTTCGACGATAATCGCAATGCCGCTGGGGCCGTATCCTTCATACGTCACATACTCATAATTCACAGAGCCCATCTCACCAGCAGCTTTCTTGATGCCACGGTCGATGGTATCGTTCGGCATGTTATTCGCCTTCGCTTTGGCAATAACATCACGCAGGCGGCTGTTGTTGGCCGGATCCGGGCCTCCTTCTTTCACCGCAACCGCAATTTCACGGCCAATGATGGTAAATACTTTTCCTTTCGCAGCATCATTTTTCTCTTTCTTGTGCTTAATATTCGCAAATTTTGAATGTCCTGACATAACCGAATATACTCCTTCTTTCAATTTCACTGGACAAGATCAGACCAGCATCGTTAGGATAGCATTTTCCCCGTATTTCGTCAAGAACTATCCGAAATGAATCCTTTTCTCTCTTTTAAAAATGACCTGCGGATGTTCCTCACAGGTCAGGTGTTTTTCAGTTGCCGGAGTCTTATGTAAGCATCTCCAGACCATTTTTCATGCTGCCGCAGGCGATCCGCGCCCTTCCCTGGTTTTGCGCCTGTGTGCGCGTATCAGACATCATCTGCAGCTCAAGGCTGACTTTCAGTGCTTTGTCGACCCGTTCCAAAAGTTCGTAGTCGACATGGCAGACCCAGTCCTTCAGACGCTTTTTGTCAATAGTGCGCAGTTGTTCCAGAAGGATCACCGAATCCTTAACAATCTGATATTTTCCGGCTTTAATCTCGACGTGCGTCGGAAGCTTCGCTTTATTCATCTTAGATGTAATGGCGGCACAGATCACAGTCGGGCTGTGGCGGTTCCCCACATCGTTCTGAATGATCAAAACCGGGCGGATGCCGCCCTGTTCAGAGCCAATCACCGGCCTCAAGTCTGCGTAATAAATATCACCTCTTCGAATATTCACACAATCACACTCCTATATACAAAAGATTTTGGTAAAAGTATTCCCCAGATTCTTTTGTATATACATGTAAAAGCGTCCTCAATGGAAAGTCTCGTGCCATGCTTGCATGGCTAAGAGACTGGACATATATTCTTTCACTCACAGTATATTCTCGGCACCCGTTTGCCAATATCACAGACAAATTCATACGGAAAACGCCCGGAAAGCGCACCCAATTCATCTACGGTAATCTCGTCCTTGCCATCCCGCCCCATCAGAGTCACTTCGTCAAGAATATGTATGTCCATGCCGGTCACATCGACCATAAACTGATCCATGCAGACACGCCCCAAAATTTTCGCTCGTTTCCCGTTGATCAGCACGGAACCCTTATTGCTCAGAGAACGCGGATAGCCGTCGCCGTAGCCGACCGGGATGGTCGCGATCTCCATCTCACATTCGGATACAAAGGTTCCGCCGTAGCTGACCGGTGTACCCGCAGGTATTTTCTTACAGTAAACAACATGAGATTTCAGTTCCATCACCGGAGAAAGCTGGTTGGCCTCGCGATCCATCTCATCCGATGGATAGATTCCATAAATCGTGATGCCTGCGCGTACCAGATCCATGTTTGCTTCCGGCAGTTCAAGAATCCCGGCGCTGTTGGAGCAATGTCTTACAAATCCACGCACACCTGCCGCCTCCAGCTGATCACAAAAGGCAGTAAAACGCGCTGCCTGTGCCCTTGCCGCACTTTTATCTTTTTCATCCGCCCTCGCGAAGTGTGTGAAAACACCTTCTATGGAAATTGCATCCATGCCAGCGATCGCAAGAGCCGTAGCCAGGCCTTCCTGTGTATCCGCAACACCAATGCGCGACATTCCTGTATCCACAGCCAGATGAACCGGGAAGCGTTTCTTCTCCGGTAAAGAAACCGGATTTGTTTGAGATGCTGCAATACTGGCTGCAGCAAAGCTGAATTCACGGGCCATTTCGACGGTAAAGACAGTCGGCCGAACGCCATTTTCCGCCATCCAGGCGTAATCTTCGGCGAAAGTATAGCCTAAAATGAGAATAGGCTTTTCGATACCCGCTTCTCTGAGTGTTTTCGCCTCCGGCACGGCTGCAACCGCATAGCCCCAGATGTAATCGCAGGATTCCAGCATCTGCGCGATCGGAACCGCACCATGTCCGTAGCCGTCGGTTTTAATCACAGCGATCATAGGAACATCCTCTCGCAGATTCTCCCTCATGACGCGGAAATTGCGGGCAATTGCATCCATATGTATATATGCGGTAACCCGATTATGTTTACTCATCTGTCTCCCCCCCCCTGGAATTTCTGAATGGTTCCTTTTCTCCTCGCATGACCGTTTTCACCGGGCATATTTTTTAATCACTTTTCCTGCAAAATCACAGATATCTCCAGCCATCATAGCGTGGGCTCCCAGCTCGTCCCGGGCAGCATCTCCAGCAAGACCGTGCAGATAGACCCCGAGTGTCGCTGCGTCATAAACCGGCACTTTCTGAGCCAGCAGACTGCATAGCACGCCGGTAAGTACATCTCCGCTTCCGGCCACAGCCATCCCGTCGTTGCCGGAGGTATTAAGATACGTCTGACTGCCGTCTGATACCACCGTCCGCGTATTCTTCAGCACACAGACCACTTCATAGGTATCAGCGAATGAACGCGCAGTTCCAATCGGATCAGCAGCAATTGTATTTTTCTCCATCCCGGTAAGCCGCATCATCTCTCCAAGGTGCGGAGTAAGAATTACCTTGCCTTTCAGAGAATCTTGTACAGACAATGGAATTTTTCCCCGATCGTCTGTGGCAGACGCAGTGCACTCTGCAGCTGTCTGTTCACACATTTCACCACAGCGGGGCATGAGAGGTGCAGACAGAAGGTTAATCGCATCCGCATCGATCACCAAAGGCTTCGCAAAATGGTTTAAAACATAGCACAGCAATTCTTTGGCGTCCGAGGAAGTGCCAAGACCCGGGCCGATCCCGACCACATCTGACCAGGCAAGGGCTTTCTCAAGCTCTCCAGGCTTTGCTCCGCCAGGCTCCCAGGTCGTGACCATGGCTTCTGGAATCGCAGTCTGTATCACAATCCGATTACACGAAGGTGTAAACACGCGAACCATGCCGCAGCCGCTTCGAAACGCGGCGCGCGCCGCCAGACAGGCAGCTCCGCTCATGCCTTCGCTTCCGGCAATCAAAAGTACCTTGCCATAGGTGCCCTTATGCGAATCAGGAACTCGCTTTGGCAGCCGACTCAGATCCTGTTCCGTATATGTAAAGATACACGGCGAAGCATCATGGATTCCGGAATTGTTCCAATCCGTCTGGATTCCAATGTCTCTGCAAACTAGACGCCCGCAATACTCTGCACCTGGATAGAATACCTGGCCGAGCTTGCGGGCAGCAAAGGTAACTGTCAGATCTGCACGCACCGCTGTGCCAAGCACGCATCCTCTATCCGCACTGATTCCGGAAGGAATATCCACTGCCACCACCTGTGCATTCTGCGCACTGATCCATTCCACTGCCTCTGCGTATCGCCCTTCCACCGCGCGGGAAAGGCCAATGCCAAGCATGGCGTCCACTATAGTAGTATATTCACCATATGGGAAATTACTGCTGATTTTCAATCCACAATTTTCACAGATACTCCGCTGTAGCATGGTTTCTTTCGTCATGGAAGACTCTTTTCCGACAAACCATACTGTTACCTGCCTCGATCCGACGGCATCGGGAACAGTCCTCCGTAGCAAGTCATCTCCAGAGCCGCCGTGAGTGACTGCAGCCTTTCTGCTGCAAAACAGGATCCTGGCCACCGCAAAGCCATCGCCACCATTGTTACCAGAGCCGCAGACAACCAGTACCTTCGACAAATCCAGCTGTGCCTTTTCCATCTCATCGACTACCGCCAGAGCCGCCCGTTCCATCAGAACCATGGAAGGGATTCCAAGTCCAATGGTCTGCTCATCACACGCTTTCATCTGTTTCGCGTTCAGCAAAAGCTCCATCCGCCAAGACCTCCCATCTGCCGTACACAATTTTTTTATATCAACTGCCTTCTTTGATTTTTCGATGATTCAGATCATAAGAAAGCTGCATCAGGCTCTCAGAAAGATGGACGTTTTCCACCACCACATCGTCCGGCACTTTCAAATCCGTATGAGCGAAATTCCAGATTGCTTTTACGCCGTTGTCGATCAGAATCGGTAAAACTGCCTCCGCGCCTTCTTTCGGAAGCGTCAGCGCCGCGATCTGAATCTCGTTTTCTTCCAGAAATTTAGGCATTTCCTCTGTCATCCGAATCGGAATGCCCCGCACAAGCTTTCCATTCAGCTCTGGATTGATATCAAAAATCCCCTTAATGGAAAACCCTCGTTTTTCAAATTTGACGTAATTTGCGATCGCCTGTCCGAGACGGCCGCCTCCTACAATTACCATATTATAAGTCTTATCCAGGCCGAGGATCTTCCCGATTTCATTGTAGAGGTACTTGACATTGTAGCCATATCCCTGCTGGCCAAAGCCGCCAAAATTATTCAGATCCTGACGAATCTGGGACGCGGTCACATTCATCAGTTCGCTAAGTTCATTGGATGAGATCCGCTCCACCTTCGCGCTGAGCAAATTACCAAGATACCGATAATACCGCGGAAGTCTCTTTACTACCGCTTTTGAAATTTCATGTTCTGACACTATAATTCCTCCGACAGTTCTTCCCACTTTCCATATAATTCTTCCAGTTCTTGCGCGACAGACGCTTTTTCTTTTGTCAGATCCAGGCAGCGCGTTACGTCTGTAAAAACCTCTTCCTGTGAAAGAAGTGAATCAATCTCCCGGTCTCGCTCCTCCAGTTTCGCAATGCGCTCTTCTGTCCGTTTCAGTTCGTTTTCCAGCCGGCGCTTCTGCGCCTGTTCCTCTTTGCTGCGCGCCCAGTCCTCCTTAGAAGAAGAAAGGGGACGATTTTCTTTCACGGCAACAAAAGAAGCTTCTTCCGATATTTCCTGAACCTTTTCCAGATAATAATCATAGTTTCCGATGTAATTGGTCAGCGTCTGATTTTTCAGTTCAAGAATACGGGTGGCCGTCTGATTAATAAAGTAACGGTCATGGGACACATAAAGTACCGTCCCTGTATAATTGCGCAACGCTTCTTCAAGAATCTCTTTTGAGGTAATATCCAGATGGTTCGTCGGCTCATCGAGAATCAGAAAATTTGCATTGGAAAGCATCAGTCTGGCCAGAGAGAGACGTCCGCGCTCGCCGCCGCTGAGATCACTGATCCGTTTATAGACATCGTCTCCAGTAAAAAGAAACGAAGCAAGAAGATTGCGAATCTCCGTCTCCGTCATATCCGGATAGACGTCGGAAATTTCTTCAAACAAAGTCTTTTCCATATGCAAAAGCTGGTGTTCCTGGTCATAATAGCCAATATGCACACGGCTGCCATGGGAAATCTGTCCAGCGTTTGCCTCCTCCAACTCGTTGATAATCTTCAGAATCGTCGTCTTTCCGGTGCCGTTATCACCAATTACTGCAACCTTTTCTCCCCTGCGGATATCAAAATTCAGATCCGAAAACAGAGGATTGTTCGGGTAGGCCTTCGCCAGATGCCGCACCTTAAGGACATCGTTTCCGCTGATCTCACGGGGAGAAAAGCGCAGATGCATATCTGCTTTTACTTCAGATGGCTTCTCCAGTACCTCAATCTTGTCCAGCATTTTCTCGCGGCTTTCTGCGCGCTTGATGGATTTCTCCCTATTGAACGATTTCAGCTTCGCTATCACCGCCTCCTGGTGGCGGATCTCCTGCTGCTGATTCAGATACGCTTTCCACTGAATCTCGCGCAGCTGTGCCTTTTTCTGGGCATATGCACTGTAATTCCCGTCAAAGCTCATCACGTGGCCATTGTCCAGCTCAATGATTTTTGTAACGACCCGGTTCAAAAAATAACGGTCATGCGCAACAATCAAAACCGCATTGCGGTAATTCTGCAGGTAGGTTTCCAGCCAGGCGATTGAATTCAGATCCAGGTGATTCGTAGGCTCATCCAGAAGCAGGATATCCGGCTCTGCCAGCAGAAGTTTCCCCAGCGCGACCCGGGTCTTCTGTCCACCGGAAAGTGTACAGATCGGCTTATTAAATTCCTCCTCCGTAAAGCCCAGTCCCTTTAACACTCCGGCCACCTGGCTGCGCACTGCGTATCCATTGCGGTTCTCAAACTCTGTAGAAACACGGTTATAGCGTTCCATAAGCGCTTCCGTGTCCGCCAGATGTCTCATCTGTTCTTCCATCTTGCGGAGGCTTTCCTCCATATCCAGCAGGTCGCGCTTTACCTCCAGAAGCTCGGAATAAATGGAAGCCGTGCTGTTCACATCCTGATGTTGTCTTAAATATCCCAGTGTTTTCCCTTTTGTAATGGAGATGACACCCTGATCCGGCTCAAGTTCTCCCGCAATCATGCGCAGGAGGGTCGTTTTTCCGGCCCCGTTGATGCCGACAATCGCTGCCTTTTCCCGGTCTTCTATATGAAAAGACGCAGCGGAAACAATCACATCCGTGCCAAACGACTTTGCTATATTCTGACATGAAAGTATCATTGTAAAACAATTTCCTCTCTCACATTTTCTTTATCCGGCCCGTCTCCGCTGCTGTTTCAGTCCGCCGGCCGTATTTGCTCCGCAGAGCATATCTGGAGCAATCTGCTTCAATTCCAGAACTTGGAGATCGCTTTCTTTGATTCGCGCCCATACCAGAGGGAAAGCACAATAAAAATCACCATCGCCGCCATGGAAACGTACATATTATAAGCGCCAAGCAGATCCTGCATAAGACTGATCAGTCCGCATGCGGTGGCTGCAATGCCAAAGATCAGCTGCTTCGTCCCCATCGCTTTAATGTAGCCTTTTTGATCCGTGCACCGCTCGATCGGGATTTCCTTCGGCAGCAACATATTTTTCCGAAGTTCTTTCGTGGCCACCATAAAAATGTACTGCGCAATAATGTAAATCCCGCTGATTGTCACAAATATATCAATCATGATATAAAAAACACTATCTGACATCGTATCATCCCTTTCTATATAGCTGTTACGACAATAGGAAACGCTTCACCGCCGATTCCATCTCGTTCTTTTCAATCACCGTCTTGTGAAGCACAGGTGCGTTCCGGATTTCCTCGATCGCGCGCGGAATCGGAACGCCAGCCAGCTTTTGCAGCTCATCAATCAACACAAAATCATCCATTACGCCATATTTTTCCTGATCGATCGCCGTCATCACGCTGCGCGCGAACTTATACGGGCTCGCGGTAGAAGCGATCACCGCCGGTACGCTGCCGCAGTCTTTGGCGAATTGCTCGTGATAAACGCTCGAAGCTACCGCCGTATGCGTATCGAGAATATAGCCGGATTCCCTGTAGACCCGGCGAATTTCCTCGAAAGTCTGCTCTTCCGTCGCATAACCGCCCGCAAAATCACACATCTGCGCACGCATCTCGTCTGTCACTGTATAGCGGCCGGATTCGGACAGCTGCCGCATTAAGGAAGCATTCATCGCCGCGTTTCTCCCAGATGCGTGGTAAATCAGGCGTTCCAGATTACTCGAAATCAGGATATCCATGGATGGAGAGGAAGTCAGTACGAACTCCCGATTCCGGTCATAGACGCCTGTCTCAAAAAAGTCAAACAATACCTTATTTTCATTCGAGGCACAGATCAGTTTTCCAATCGGCAGCCCCATATTCTTCGCGTAAAAAGCAGCCAGAATGTTTCCGAAATTGCCAGTAGGAACAACCACATTCATCGGCTCGCCGGCGGTTAGAATTCCATCTCTCAGCAGTCGCCCGTACGAGTATACGTAATAAACAATCTGAGGGACAAGGCGCCCGATATTAATGGAATTCGCAGAAGAAAAACAGAATCCCTGCTCCGAAAGCTCCTCGCCAAGCTTTTGATCAGCGAAAAGGCGCTTCACACCGCTCTGTGCATCGTCAAAGTTTCCCAGAATGCCGATCACACATGTATTCGCGCCTTTCTGAGTCACCATCTGCTTTTCCTGCACCGGGCTCACCCCGTGCTTTGGATAAAATACAATAATTCTCGTACCCGGAACATCCGCAAAACCGGCCAGCGCTGCTTTCCCTGTATCTCCTGAGGTCGCCGTCAGAATCACAATCTCCCGTGTCTCATGATTCTTCCGGGCTGCGGTTGTCATCAGGTAAGGCAGAATCGAAAGCGCCATATCCTTGAATGCAATCGTCGCGCCATGGAACAGTTCCAGATAGTATGCGTTCCCCGCTTCATGAAGCGGAGCGATCTCCTCGGTGTCAAATTTATCATCATAGGCTCTGCGGATGCAGTCTTTCAACTCTTCCTCGCTGTAATCAGTCAGGAACTGCTTCATCACCGCATAAGCTGTTTCCTGATAGGACATACCGGCAAGAGACGCAAGAGGAATATCCAATGCCGGAATCCGCTCCGGGACAAAAAGTCCGCCATCCTCTGCAAGCCCTTTCAATATCGCCTGTGAGGCGGTCACCTGTTTCCCGGCATTTCTCGTGCTGTTGTACATTAAATTCATAGCTGTTATCATCCTTTACCTGTTCGTATTCTTGTTTCCTTCTTCCCTGGCACAGATGCGCCTTTTGAAGCCTAAACATAATAATACCACATGAAAAAAGCTGTTGCAACGAAAATGCAACAGCTTTTTTCAAAAATCATTCAGCTTGCGCTGCTTTGGTACGTGTAGAAATCATGCCCCCCGTATGTAAAAAGCCATACCAGGCTGGAATCGAACCAGCTTAATTTTGATGTGTCAGCGGAATCCCGTGCCACAAAAAACAGAGCTCCCTGCGAATAATCCTCACCGGCAAGAACACGCTCCACAGCTTCAATCGTCTCGTCTGTCACTGTGCAGGAATAAATCCGCCCGTCCGAGGTCGGCTGAAACTGTGATTCTTCCCAGACTACGTCATAAATCGTATCCGGAAAATGAGAATCCTTCACTCGATTCAATACTACGCTGGCCACCATCATCTTACTCATAATATCCTCGCCGGTGGCCTCCGCTTCCACTATCCGCAGCAGCGTATAATAATCGGACGATGACATCTGATTATTCTTGACCGTCTGCTGAGCAAGATAACCCAGCTGACTCGCAGTTGATGAAGCCTGCGAAAACACGGATTTACGGATTGCTCTTCTGTCTACACCGCTGGCTCCAGCCAGCACTTCTTCCTCTGAATCCGCCACACGAACCACTCTGGTCACGTCGGAATATCGCTCCATATCTGCAACGCCGTTGACAACACCCATCAGACCGGCCTGAATCTCCTGGCCGGATCCATTTCCCGAGGTAGAACTGACGGCATAAACCACCTGGCCATGACCTCCAAAATTCATTTCCGAGATCATCCATGTGATACAGCCTACCAGAAAGGTGCCAAGCAGCAAAAGTGCGGTCGTTCTCAGACATCGCCAGCACTTCATGAGACGAATCAAAGACCTTTCTCCGTTTACTAACAGCATATAAACTCTCCCGCGCATAAATTTCAACCTGTCTCCCCAAGGAGGTCGATTTGTGCCCCTTATTGTTTATACCCGCCGCTTTCACGTGATTCCATTATAAATGCTCACTTTCGATATGTCAACACTTTTTCACATTTTTGTAATATTTTCTTTTCGACAGTGTCTATTTCTTTTTGCGAATTTTCGAGCATTTTCGATAATTATTTTTCGTTTTTTTGTATTTCAGATTGTTTTACTGTTTTTTCAAAAAATTATTTTGTTCCTGCTCCACGCCGCCGAAAGAAAAAAACACCCAAATTGTGCCGATTTTCATGGTTTTCGAGTCTCATCTGATCTTTTTTTACATTGTTATCTTTTCTTTGTAATACTTTGTAATATTTCGTAATATTTTGTCGGTTTTTCGCAGATGCTGTGGCTCTCAAAAAAAGGACATACCAGATACGGTATCGCGCATCCGGTATGTCCAGGATTCCATCAGTCTCTTTTCTTTTCGTATTTCAAAAAGTAATATTCAATATCAAAATACGTCTGTTCCTCACTGTCAGCCGTGATTTTCCAATCCTCCATCTCATCCAGATTCGGAAAAAAAACGTCCGCATCGTATTTTTCCATAATTTTTGTAATATGCGCAGTATCACAATACGGCAAAAACTGGCGGTATACGCTCTCACCGCCGATGATATAGACGTCCTCGCTGCTGTAATGCTCTGCTTCTTTGAGTACTTCGTTCACAGAATGAAGGACAAGCGCGTTGCGAACCTGATAGGACGGATTTGATGACAGAATCAGATTGGTTCGCCCGGCCAGCGGCAGGCCATTCGGAAGGCTTTCCAGAGTTTTTCTTCCCATCACCACTACCTTGTGGGCAGTCATTTCCCGGAAGGATTTCATATCAGAGGGAATCTGTACCAACAGCTTTCCCTGGCAGCCAATCCCCCAGTTTTCGTCTACAGCCGCAATTAAATTCATCGATTATTTCCTCCTTTGCCACGCTCATGCTGATGCAAAACAATTACAAATATATCACCGCTGAAAAAGCTTTGCCGGCGCAGAGCTTCTAGTAGAGAAGCTTTGCCAGCGATGTATCCTCCGCAAATCCGGAAGCATTATAGAGAAACAGGACATCTGTGTATCCGCCATCGCTGATCAGAGCACTCAGTTCCTGATTGTAATAGCGAATATCCAGTACATCAATCTCATCAAATTCAGAGAGCAGGAATGGTACAAAGCAATGCGCATAAGAATCCTTGATCACCAGTATTTTCCGCCCGGTGCCAGCCCGTGTGGTGATCTGTGTAAGCGCATTGTTCCCCCCAAAAAAGATATCATATTTACTTTTCGTGTCCAGAGCCGAATAATCGTAAATACTATAAGAAATCTCTCCGCTTCCATCTTTTTCTACGGTGTAATACGGATCCTCCGGATCGAGATAAAGTTCGATAGAATCGGTCACCGTATGAATGCCCAGTTTGGACTGTATCGTTCCCTCAAATTCCTCCGTTACCACAGTAACCTGATACGCATCCGCAGACGGCACAGCATAACCCTGTGCCTCGGCCCACGCCTGATAGACATAAAAAGCTCCCAATGTCTTCCAGTGGTGATCCGTGCGATAGTAAATTTCTTCATCGCTGTGTTCCTGGAGAACCTGCCGCGCGTCAAACCAGACGGTTTCTGTATCTGCCGCCTCTGACACTGCTTCCTGAACATTCTCGAGATACTCTCCCTCATCATAAGGGGCCGCAAAGGCTGGCAAAAGTTCCCGCAGGATATCCACTGCATTTGGGACAATCATCACCGTCATATGTCCATCTGCAAACTGTCCCGAATATTTTTCAACAAACTGCGCGAGAAGTTGAATATTTGTCGCTGCCTGTTCCGAGGTAAATGTGCCTGTATGTGCTTCAATCAGATAATCGTCATCTGCAAAATAGATGTCATTGCTCTGCGTACGCCCCATCACCCGCTCCGTGCCTGTTTTCAGTGCAATCCAGTTATCACGAAGGACAAACTGATCGGTCAGGTAATCTTCATAATCTGCTTCAAAGCTGCCGTCAAGCAGTGCGTCCAGAGAGATTTCCGGCATCTGCGCCAGCGTACGGTTCTCTGTCTCAGAATATTCTGTATCCGGGGCGATCAGCGTAGCAATCGCGAAGCCGAAAATCAGGATACCAAACAATGTAATAATGTTCCAGGACTGCGTTTTATTCATCATTTTATTTTTCATTTTCTTCGTGTTCCCTCTCAAAATCGGAAATAAAGGAACGGATTGTACGATGCGTCGACCAGCCAGGCTACAGAAAGCAGGAAAATCCCGACATAAAGCAGCCCTCTTGCCGTCAGGATCACGACATCATTTTCCGCAAAACGCACAGTAAAAGCATTACCGAGTTTTTTAGGAAGCTGTGTACATCCCACAGTCAGAAGGAGCAGCAAGACGGCATGATTGAGGAAAAGATAAATGGTCTCTGTATTCCACAATCCTGCGCCGTAAACGCCAAACAGTGCTTTCAGGTAAGTCAAGCTTTGTGTAAAGTCGCCAAACATAAACAGATTCCACCCCAGCATGACCAATAGCACACAGTAAAGATGACGCAGGACCTTCGGCAGCTTTTCCAGAAAAATACCAAACACATATTTTTCAAGGATCAGAAGCACGCCATAATAGATTCCCCAGGCGACAAAATTCCAGCTTGCACCGTGCCAGAACCCCGTCAGCAGCCACACAATCATCAGATTCCGAATATGACGTCCTTTGCTGACCCGATTCCCTCCAAGCGGGATGTATACGTAGTCCCGAAACCAGGTACTTAAGGAAATATGCCATCTGCGCCAGAATTCGGTGATACTTTGAGATATATATGGATAATTGAAATTCTCCGAAAAATGGAAACCAAACATTAATCCCAGGCCAATTGCCATATCCGAATACGCGGAGAAATCGAAATAAATCTGAAACGTATAGGCAACCAGCCCCATCCAGGCTGTGAGGACAGGCATCTCACTTACTGTCAGGGCAGTAATTGTATCCCACAGAGCTCCGGCGTTATTCGCAAGCAGAACTTTCTTGCCCAGACCGAGCAGGAAACGGTGGATTCCCTGTGCAAACTCCTCCGGCGTCTCTTTTCGTCCGCGAAGCTGAGCGTCTATGGTCTTGTACTGAACAATCGGGCCAGCAATCAGCTGCGGAAACATGACCACATAAGCACCGTATGATATCAGATTTTTCTGCACATGCGCCTCGCCGCGATAAACATCAATCGTGTAAGACATCGTCTGAAATGTATAAAAGGAAATGCCGATCGGCAGTGAAAGATTTAATAACTGCAGCCCGGCCCCGGTTAATGTATTGACGGTACCCAGTACAAAATCCGCATACTTAAAAAAAGCCAGCAGTGCAAGGCTGACAGCCAACGAAACAACCAGCATATTCCTGGCAGCCTTTGGCCGTCCGCAGTTCTTCATTGCATCCACTGCAATACCTCCGGCATACGACACCAGAATCGTGACCAGCATAAGAATAATATAAACCGGTTCCCCCCATGCATAGAAGATCAGGCTGAACAAAAACAGCACGAAATTGCGCGCACGGCGCGGAACCAGATAATAGCAAAGCAATACAGCCGGCAAAAACCGAAACAAGAACAGCAGGCTGCTAAAGACCATGCGTTTTCCCCTTTCGTAAATACGGCGACTCAGAATCCGTAAGATTCCAGAATCTCTTCCGCCGCATCCGTATCATCACACACGCAGAGCACCGTATAAACACCGACACTCTTAATAATCGCCGTCTCCAGTCTGGAAGCTTCACTCTCATTGTATGACGTATAAAGCTCAATCTGGTTGTCCACACGAGTCTGCATCCCGCTTTCCACATCGGCTGTGCTGTCTGCATCCGAACTCTCGATCACTGCAATCTCACAGGCTGTCGCGCCAGAGCTGGCGTACGCTACCGATGATGCTACCTTATCTTCGTCCAGATAATAAATCGACGGAACCAGTGAAGAAGCGGTCTCGCTCAGAGAATCAGAAGTCACTGTCTCCAGCAGTGCTTCTGCCAGTTCTGAAATCGTAATGGTAACCGTTTCGCTATCTTTGGTATCTGAGCTGCAGGCAGTCAGTGAAAAAACCAAAACCACAGCACAGATAAAAGCCGTTATTTTTTTCATCGTATTCCTATCTCCTCTTTTTCTCTTACTCTTCTGTCTCCTCGGTTGCCGTCTCCCCTGCATCTGTCACAGAGACATAGTGTGTCTTCATATATTCCAACATCACCTTGCAATAATCCGCTGTGATATGGACGCCATCGCTCGATGCGTCTTCAATCAGCGATCCGTAGCCATCGGAAAGCACTTCATTGAAATCCAGATAATAGTACCCTTCTTCTTCGCATACTTCAAGCAAAATGGAGTTGAGCGTATCTACATTTTCGTTATTAATATAATCACCAGTCGTGACCTTATCCTCTTCTACGTAGATGCAGCTGCACAGATAAAGAATCGCGTCCGGCTGCAACTCCTGAAACCGTTTTGTCACGGAGATCAGTCCTTCTTTAAAATCATCCCAGCTGTACTCGCCGAGATCATTGGCCCCGAGCATAATATAAATCTTTCCATACGTACCGCCGGAAAGTGCCGCGGCAACCGTAATCTTGTCATCTCCGTCTGAGATAATCGCGCTGCTGGTCATAGAAGAAAGGGACATCCCCACGCTAGTGAAAAACGTTCCCTCAGTAATTCCTGATGTATTGCGGAATCCCTCCATCCGGGAATCCCCGATAAACACAGCGTCAGAAAAATAGGTATCATCCACCGCTTCCGCCTGTTCCCGGACAATCGCAGTGCTATCCGGATCTGATACCGTCGCATGTGTCTCTGGTTCTGTCTCTGGTTCTGTCTCTGTCTCCGTCTCTTCGACGGTCTCGCTCTCCACCACTCCAGCATCCGACAGGCCTGCGAGATACATATCATCACTCACTACATAGTGGATCGCTTCCGTCTCCGCTGCTTCTGTCTCCGTTTCCTCTTCTGTCACAGAATTATCAGCGGAAACTGCATCAGACGCATCAAATGTTACCATAGTATAAATAAATCGCCCCTCAAAAATAAAAATCACGGCGGCGACCCAAATCAAAAGCTTTAAAACATAGGCAAATTCCGACCTTCTTCTTCGCCTGCGACTCCCCTGTGCCATAACCATTCCCCTATTGCGCTTGTTTCGATTTGCGCTATCAAAAAATTATTTTATTCTTTATCTGGGACAAAGTCAAGTTATATGTCGAAAAATGTCGCAATAATTTTGTAGAAAAGAATGCAGAATTTTGAAATATTTCCAATTGACTTTTTTTTAAATCAGCTATAAAATCGAAAGAAATAAGGACAGAGACGTCAGGCATTTGCTTTGCGGCTCTGTTTTTTTTTATTTAATCCCAGAATTTCGCTATAGAAGGGAGAATTTTCATTATGGATTCCATCGATCATAAAATAATTTTAGCTCTTAAAGAAAACGGGCGCCGCAAAGCTTCCGACATCAGCCATGAGATTCATCTTTCGGTTTCCTCTGTGATTGAACGCATCCGCAAGCTGGAAGCGTCAGGCATCATCCAGTCCTACACGATTATTATGGATGACACAAAGATTGGAAATGACCTGACTGTGCTGATGGAAGTCAGTCTGGAACATCCCCGCTTTTCCGATCCATTCGTCCGCTATGTCCGAACGAACGCACACATCATCTCCTGCTATTATCTGACAGGTGAATTCGACTATATGCTGAAAATCTGCTGCCGCTCTTCCAGAGAGCTGGAAGAGATTCACCGTGAAATCAAGCAGCAAGAGGGGGTACGCCTGACGAAAACTCATTACGTATTGAGTACGGAAAAGAATACGTATTCTTCCATGCCCGATTTTGAAGAAGAGAACGGTTTTATCGGTAAAACAGTCTGATAAAACCATTCTCTTGCATTGTCTCAAACGAAAAGCTGATTCATCTGCGTATTATCCCTCTGAGGCCTGTTTTACCGCCATATGGTTAATCGCGGTCAGAAGCGCATCCACGGAAGCGCGGATGATATCGACATCGATTCCGGCTCCCCAGTGAAGCGCGCCTGTCTTTTTCTCACGGATACCTACATAGGCAATCGCACGGGAACTGGAGCTCTGCTCAAGCGCATGCTCTTCATAGGTGACCAGATCATACTCCAGACGGAAATGGCGCTTCATAGCGTTGCTCACCGCATTCAGACGACCGTTGCCGGAAGCCTTAATTACATTCGTCTTACCGTCACAGGTCACCGTCACCTCCGCAATGATGCCATTATGCTGCTTGAAATGCATCTCCGGAATGCTGTACGGTTCAGTAATATTCTCAAACTTATCTTTGAAAAGCTGGAAAATCTCCTCCGGGAGCAATTCCTTATGAAGCTCGTCGGAAACACCTTTCGCCGCATACCCCATTGCTTCGCGCATTTTCTTTGGAAGCTTCAGGCCATAATTCTGTTCCAGAATATAGCCGACGCCTCCCTTGCCGGACTGACTGTTAATACGAATGACGTCCGCGTCGTAAGAACGGCCGATATCCGTCGGATCAATCGGAAGATAAGGCACCGTCCACGTATCACAGTGATTCTCCTCCCGGTATTTCATGCCCTTCGCGATTGCGTCCTGATGCGAACCAGAGAACGCAGCAAACACCAGAGCGCCTGCATATGGACTTCTCTCGTCCACTTTCATGCCGGTATATTTCTCATATGCCTCCGTAATCTTTGTCATATCATTGAAATTCAGCTCCGGATCTACGCCCTGCGCATACATATTCATGCCAAGTGTCACGATATCCACATTGCCGGTGCGTTCGCCATTTCCAAAAAGAGTGCCCTCAATGCGGTCCGCGCCCGCCAGCATTCCCATCTCTGCGTCAGAAATACCGCAGCCTCTGTCATTGTGCGGATGCAGAGAAAGAACGACATTTTCTCTGTATTTCAGATGTTCATTCATATACTCAATCTGGCTCGCGTACACATGCGGCATCGACATCTGTACGGTACTTGGCAGATTGATGATCGCTTTGCGATCCGCCGTCGGCTTCCAGACATCCAGCACTGCATTGCAGACTTCTGCCGCATACTCTACCTCCGTGCCTGTAAAGCTCTCCGGGCTGTATTCGAAGCGGTATTTTTCTCCTGCCTCATCGGTAAGCTGCTGCAGAAGCTTTGCTCCGTCTACGGCAATTTTCAGGATTTCCTCTTTCGACATATGGAAGACCTGCTCCCGCTGTGCCAGAGAAGTTGAATTGTATACATGCACAATCGCGTTTTTCGCACCTTTCAGCGCGTCAAAGGTTTTGCGGATGATATGTTCACGCGCCTGGGTCAGTACCTGCAGGGTCACGTCATCCGGAACCAGATCTTCTTCAATCAGGCGGCGAAGAAACTGGAATTCCGTATCAGAAGCCGCCGGAAAGCCAACCTCGATCTCCTTAAATCCGACTTCAACCAGAAGCTTGAAAAAGCTGATTTTCTGATCCAGGGTCATCGGCACCACCAGAGCCTGATTGCCGTCGCGCAAATCCACACTGCACCAGATGGGTGCATGGTCCACATATTCCTTTTCAGCCCATTTCATACATCTTTCGGGGGGCATAAAATACTGGCGGGTATACTTTTTGGGGTTCATCATAATGCTTGTCTCC
Organism: Lachnospiraceae bacterium; assembly: GCA_021205755.1. GTDB lineage: Bacteria > Bacillota > Clostridia > Lachnospirales > Lachnospiraceae > Choladousia. The sequence goes on from JAJPWX010000061.1 coordinate 39,238, forward strand.
TTCCTGAACATTTGCTGCTGGCGCAACGCCTGTCTTTTCATTTTGCTGCTGCTTCACTGGATTCAAATCAGCAGGCCGCAAACCCGCCTGCTTCGCAGGCTATACGCTGCTGACGCAGCTTCTGTTTGTGGCTGATGGGAGATTCTCTCCCATCCCAAAATGAAAACTCAGTCTTTTGCGAGCAAGCTCGCAACGCCTGCTTTTTCATTTTGCTGCTGCTTTGAATCTTTACACAAAAAATCCGCCTCTTTCGGCTGTGTGCCTCAAGAGACGGAAGATTACAAAACCTTTCGCGGTACCACTCTCATTTATGATCGCTCATACACTCTACGGACACGGACTGCAATCCATTCGTACTGCTTTCTCGAAGCACATCCAAATCTGTCAGTCTTATATCCTTCCCATGGTAACGGTCGGGTGCCGTCTGTGTCTACTCTGCTTTCTGCAATCCAGGATCTCAAAGAATTGTTCTGAAACCTGATACTGTAAAAAGATTTCGGACAGCCGCTCGGGAGCGAGTTCCTCTGACTTCTCCTAATGTCTCGCACCCTCCGGCATCTCTCTGGAAAAAGAAAATCAGTGTACTATTCTCCGTCATCGCATTTTGCAATGTTGTTTTTCAACTTTTGCCAGTTTAACATTGAAAATGAGATTTGTCAACCACAAATTCTTTACCCATTTATACTTCCGGGCGCTCCACTGCGTAACCATCAAAACTGTCAGTCGTAGAAGCTCCGGACGTATCGGCGCTGTCGCTGTATGATTCTACGGTAACGGTATAAGCGCTGCTTCCTTCTGCGTAAACCGTTCCGTCTGTCCCTACCACTGAGACACTGTTGCCATCAGCATCGACAATTGTGCCGCTGCAAGAAAGACTTGTCACGGTGCTGTCGCCGGTCACAACCCAGGTAGAATCTTCACTAATAATCACGTTGCAGTAACCGCTGCCGCCGTTTCCGGCCCAGGTTTCATCATTTACAAAGGCGCCGGTCAGTGTGCTGCCGTCCGTCATATAGAAATCAAGTGTACTGATGCTGTCCCAGATCACATCGCCATCCATAACCTGGCTGATCGCGGTAAACAGGCAGTCAGAGCCATTGCTGCCGGTGGTGCCCCAGCCTCTGGAATTTGTGTTGCCGGTACACTGCAGGAAGAACTCACAGTCATCCGCTGCCGTGATTTCTACATTCTCCAGCGTGATTGTGCATTCTGTGTTCGTTGTATAAAACAGACCGCCGTTCGTGGAAGTAAGCGTACCGCCTACCATCTGGAAAGTGCCGTTGCCTACCTCGGAATCACCGGACATACTCTGATATACAATCACAGTCCAGGTCACATCATTGCGCTCATCGTCCGGAGCCATACCGGTCAGGTCGCAGTCATAAAGACGAAGCGTATTTAAACCCTCGATGCAGACTGCTTCTGCTGCAGTCGACGTCAGCGTTGCTTCACTGATGGCGATTTCCGCTGTGCAATATACTGCCGGAGAATCAGAGCCATTGGAGGTGTACGTGCCTCCATCAACCACCATTGTGCCGCTGCCGCGATCACTGCGGACCGCTGCGGAGGAAGTTCCGTTCGTTGTCGCGGTTACATCCCATGCATAAAGCGTTCCGCCGCCCGCCACATGAATGCCGCCAGAGGTATTCAGCTGCGTGTCAATCACTGTATCCATGACATATACGACGCCGTCACCGTAAGCAAACACACCAGCGCCTCCCTCCGAATCCGTCGAGATTGTGCTGTCACTGATAATCAGCGTGCCGTCTGTAGCCAGTAATGCAGCTCCTACCCCATAAAAGCTGGAATTATCGCCGCCTGTGCTATCATCGGATTCTCGGATAATCGTGTCATTGGTAAGAATCGCCGTTACATCCTCCGATACCAGAAGCGCGTTTTCATCTGTCCCGGTGGAAGTGAGTTCCTCTGAGTCAATCGTAGTATCTTCTGTAATCGTGTTCGCGGCATCATAGCTGTCTACACCGGAGGAACTGCCTCCCCCCATGTCTCCACCCATATCGCCGCCCATTCCGGAGCCGCCCATTCCAAAATCACCGGACTGGACGGTAACAGTGGCTGCTGTCCCATCTTCATTTAAGGTGATAATGACCGAATCACCAACTTCAATGTCTGAGAGTGTGATTTCCTCTATCTCAGTGGAACCGCCCATTCCAGATCCGCCTTCCCCCATGGAGCCGTCTCCGCCATCGCCCATATCGAATGGTGCTTCACCTCCCTCATCGGACGGTGCCTCACCTCCTTCATCGGACGGCGCCTCGCCTCCCTCATCGGACGGTGCCTCGCCTCTTTCATCCGTCGGTGCTTCACTGCCTTCATCCGTCGGTGCTTCACCGTCTCCATCCGGCTTTTCCATCGCTTCCCCGTCCGCAAAATCTGAGCCATTGTTTCCGCCACCCATACCGCCGCTTGCTTTCAGGTACTGCGTATCTTCAGTCAGCGTAACGGTCTGGGTTTCTGTCTCTGCGTCCACCGTCTCAACATCATCCGGAGCTGCGTCACTGCCTTCTTCGCCCATTTCTCCGTCTGCAGAAGCTTCGCCGCCATCTGCCTCTTCACCAGCATCCTCTGGTTTTTCCATGGCCTGGCCGCCCATGCCAGTCGTAATGGAAACGGTAATATAATCTTCGCCAATCTCTGTCACGGTTCCCATTACCATCTGGGAAACTTCCTGCGCATCATCTGGTAAATCTGCCGGTGTTCCTTCTCCATCCACTGCATCCGCGACAATCTCTGTCTGACTCTCTTCCGCATACGCTGCGGTCGGTACTGCCGTAATGACCAGCCCCATCAGCACTGCGATTTGTCTTTTCTTCATAATTTTTCTACCTCCGCTCGAATCTGTTTAATTTTCATTTTCTGCTGCATGATCCACGTTCTCATTTCTGTACGCGGGCTTTTTTCTTCCTGTTATTCTCTGCCAAATCGATTGCTCTGGCACGAGTAGGACTATAATTCCAAATTATGTTTCCGATGTGAAAAAAAAACGAACGAAGTATGTTTGATAATTTTGTCCGATAGGGAAGTTCGGAAAACCTTCCCATCGAACCGAGTAGGGAGACATGTCCCCTACTCGCCGCGCGGGCTGCATCCGGCTTAAGCCGGAAAACTCCTTACGCAGCCTTGCGCATAAAAAAGGCACCCCCACACAGGAGATGCCTCTGCTCTTTTTACAGCTATGCAAAAAATCATTTTCCCATTCATGCACTGCAAATACACGTTTACGGTTTTACGACAATGTTTACAATCTTCTTCGGCACATAGATTTCCTTCACTACCGTGCCGGACAGCTTCGCTCCAAGTGCCTCACGCCCCTGTGCGATCGCATCTTCCTTTGAGATGTCGACCGGGATGGAGATGACTGCTTTGGTCTTGCCATTGATCTGTACCGGAATCTCGATTTCATCGTCCTTCATCGCGTCCGCATCTGCTTCCGGCCATGTGGTATGGAAAACAGAATCCGTATGCCCGTACATCTCCCAGAGTTCCTCCGTAATGTGCGGTGCGAACGGCGCAAGCAGCTGGATGAAGGTCTCAATGGTCTCACGGTCAACGCCGCCGGATTTTCTTGATACCTCGATCAGCTTATTGTTGTACTCCATGAAACCGGAAATAACCGTATTCAAACTGAAGCTTTCCAGACGCTGAGTGATGTCATACACCAGCTTATGCCGAATCTTGACCATTTCTTTGGTCTCTGCCACGTTCGCTTCCAGGCTGTCGCAGGCGAGCTTCCAGAAACGGTTCAGGAAACGGTAAACACCGTCGATGCCGCGGTCATCCCACTCTGCATCGAGTTCCGGCGGTCCAACAAAAAGCTCATACATACGCAGCGAGTCACAGCCATAGTCGCGCACCAGATCGTCCGGGGATACCACATTCCCCTTGGACTTACTCATCTTAATGCCGTTCTTACCGGTGATCATTCCCTGGTTGAACAGCTTCTGGAACGGCTCGTCAAAGTCGATCACGCCGATATCACACAGGAACTTCGTATAAAAACGGGAGTACAGAAGATGCAGTACTGCGTGCTCCACACCGCCGATATACATATCAACCGGCAGATACTTGTCTGCTTTCTCTCTGGAAACCAGTTCTTTATCATTTTTGTTGTCCACATAGCGCAGGAAATACCACGAAGAACCCGCCCACTGAGGCATGGTGTTCGTTTCACGCTTCGCATCTGCGCCGCAGACCGGACATTTGCAATTTACCCACTCGTCAATCGCGGCCAGCGGAGATTCTCCTGTGCCGGTCGGCTCATAAGACTCTACCTCCGGCAGACGCAGCGGCAGTTCTTCCTCCGGAACCGGAACATTTCCGCAATGCGGACAATGGATGATCGGAATCGGCTCACCCCAATAGCGCTGACGAGAGAATACCCAGTCGCGCAGTTTATAATTCACCGTCGCACGGCCGATGCCCATCTCTTCAATGATGTGCGGCGCTTCTTTTTTCAGCACTGCCGACTCCATACCATTCCACTCGCCGGAATTGATCATCGTTCCGGAAGCAGCGGTATAAGCCTCGGTCATATTTTCAATCTCCTGGCCATCCTTCGCGATAACCTGAATGATTGGAATGTTGAATTTGGTCGCAAACTCAAAGTCACGGTCGTCATGCGCCGGTACGCACATAATCGCGCCGGTACCGTAATCCGCAAGCACATAATCAGAAAGCCAGATCGGAATCTTCTTGCCGTTCAGCGGGTTAATCGCGTAGGAGCCGGTAAACACACCCGTCTTTTCCTTATCCTGCATACGGTCAACATTCGAACGCATGGAAGAATCAAAGATATATTTCTCTACATCCGCTTTCGTCTCCGGCGTCGCCAGAGAAGCGGCAAGCGCATGCTCCGGGGCAAGTACCATAAACGTCGCGCCGTGCAGCGTATCCGGGCGGGTCGTGTAGACAGTAATCTTCTCATCCCTTCCGTCTACAGGGAAGTCCACTTCAGCTCCATAGGATTTGCCAATCCAGTCGGTCTGCATCTTCTTTACTTTCTCCGGCCAATCCAGCTTATCCAGATCATTCAGAAGACGATCCGCGTATTTCGTAATGCGCAGCATCCACTGACGCATATTCTTCTTCGTCACCGGAGAGCCGCAGCGCTCACAGCAGCCATTGACAACTTCTTCATTCGCCAGGCCAGTCTTGCAGGACGGACACCAGTTGATCGGGAACTCCTTCTCATAGGCCAGTCCATTTTTAAACATCTGGACAAAGATCCACTGCGTCCACTTATAAAACTCCGGATCTGTCGTATTTACCTCGCGGTCCCAATCATAGATCGCGGAGATATCGTTGATCTGCTTTTTGATATTCTTCACATTCTCAGCGGTCGAAATCGCCGGGTGGATATGCTTTTTAATCGCATAGTTCTCCGCAGGAAGGCCGAACGCATCCCATCCCATCGGATGAATCAAGTAATACCCCTGCATCAGCTTGTATCTGCTCCAGACATCTGAGATCACGTATCCTCTCCAGTGACCTACATGAAGTCCATTTCCGGACGGATATGGAAACATATCCAGACAATAATATTTCGGTTTCTTGCCATCGTCCACATTCACCGGGTGCTCCTCCCAGTGTGCTCTCCACTTCTGTTCGATGGCTCTGTGATTATAAGGTGCTGCCATTTTTTCACTCCTCCTAATTCCTGTCCCGCATTGGTTTTTATGCGGGATCTGTTCCGATTTGCGAAGCAAATCGAGAACACTACCGCAGGCCGCGCCATTGCGCGCTTATTCCCCGTTATTCTATGCCCGAACAGCGGTTTTTGTCAAGTTATTGTTATCCTTTCTGCATAGCCAATTCATTACAGTGAAATGAAAATTTAAATTCCACAACTCGGGGGTACAAGTGGAATTCAGTCTTACTCAAAATTCCACTTGTATTTCCGGCGTTCGCAGCAAAAACCTAGTGGAAATCAGTCTTACACCATATGGCCTACCCAATTCTACTGGGTAAATGATGGCGTAAATGGAATGAAGTTTTACTCCTTGACTGTGCTTTTAATCCCTGAAAGAGTGAAATCCACCGGAAAATCACAAATTTTGGTGTGGAAATAAACTTTTCACTTCAGCGCCAATTCATTACTCACTGTATTCTCCGCAAAAAATTCTGTAGCATTTTTCTGCAAATTGCGTTATTCTTTTCTGAAAGACGATTACTGCCTTTCCATCATTTTTTGCTCTTAACCGAACAATTCCTGTTGCAATTTCGAGGCTAAAATGGACAGAACTATTCGTTACCAGATTCAAAAAGAAGACGCCGGAATCCGCGTAGAACAGTTTCTCCGGCGAAGGCTCTATTCCAGGCAAAACCTGGCACAGCTGAAAAAAGAGAATGCCACCTGGCGAAACGGCCAGACCTGCCCTCTGATGCAAAAACTCTCCTGCGGAGGCATCCTGGAAGTGCATATCCGCGAAGATTCCTGTTCAGAGAACATTCCGGCCGTATCTTGTCCCGCATTGGTTTCTATGCGGGATATGTTCCGATTTGCGAAGCAAATCGAGAACACTGTCGCAGGCCGCGCCATTGCGCCTTGCGCAATTTCGAATGCGCGGCTCTCCCGAGCCCTCTCCATTGTCTACGAAGATGAGGATATCCTGGTTGTAAACAAACCCGCAGGCCTTCCCATGCATCCCTCCAGGGATAATTTCTATTATTCGCTGGCAAACGCTGTGATGTACTACTATAGAAACAGCGGCCGCTTTGTCTTTCGCTGCACCAATCGGCTTGACCGGGATACCTCCGGCCTGACTGTGATTGCAAAGCATCCTGTCAGCGCAAGCGTCCTTGGTTCCATGTTGAAATCGAAGGGAGGCGGATCGCGGCCGGTAATGGAACGGGAGTACCTTGCGATTGCCTGCGGCACTGTCACACCGGCAGACGGTACCATTTGCGCTCCGCTTGCTCGCAAAGAGAACGCTCTGTCTGTAAATGCATTCCATCCCGTGGCAGCGCCGGAACGCACCATTGAACGCTGTGTCGATTTCGAACATGGGGAGCGAGCCGTCACACACTACCGTGTCCTTGAAACAAAAAATGGGTACAGCCTCCTCTCCCTTCTTTTGGAAACAGGCCGTACCCATCAGATCCGTGTCCATATGGCATATCTGGGATATCCGCTTGCCGGAGATTACCTGTATCATCCGGCCTGCCGTGCAGCCGCCATCCGGACATACCCTGCTGCGCAGCTGCTGATTCAGGACTCACCGGAGAATGAGGTTCCCACACTGATTTCCACGCAGATTCCCTCTGTCACCGTGCCTATGGAAATCACCGGAATTTCCCGGCAGGCGCTCCATGCGTACCGTTTAACGTTTCCCCATCCCATGACGGGGAAACGTCTGGAATTCACCGCTCCGCTGCCGGAGGATATGCAAAAATTCGGATTTCATCCCTCCACTCTACATCAATCGGCGGAATGCTTTCCTCTCTGGTAAGAAAGATCCGATCCACGCGTATCCCTGACGCGACCGCATACACGGTAAGTGTATGTTCTCCCGGAGCCAGCTCCGCATCCGCGAGGAGCATCCACACCCAGTTCTGCTTTGTCCCGTAATTAAACAGCCTGCCGCTGCCGTACATCTTTTCCTGCGGTATCACCTTCCCGTCTACACCAATGGCCACTCTGGCAGAAAACTCATCATCATATTTCAACAGCGTCCAGATCTGATAGCTCCCTCCCTCTGCCTGTATGCGGTAGTTAAGAGAGGGGGCCTGTGGAATATTTTCCCAGAAAAGCCCTTCTTCGGCAATATGCATCGCCAGCCCTGTCCTTCCATCTGTCTCTGACTGTACGTGTTCCCAGGCGATTCCCGATAAATCCACTGTCCGATATGCATCTTTGGAATCCAGAAGAGCGCACTCACAGTCAATTCGTATCTCACCGTTTCTTTCTGCAAAAATTCCCTGCCTCATTTTGGAAAATACATTTTTGGTGCCATCCTCCTCACAGCTATATTTTTTTACGCCCAGCGAATCCTGGTGGCGCACAGCATTTTTCAAATACAGGCGGTTGCTCGCCCAGAATGTTTTCCCGGCGTAAATGACGTCCGGAAGCTCCGCCCGGGCACCGTCAAAGAGGTTCTGAAATAATTCTGACACAGCAGACGCATCAAAGAAAAATTCATACGGTTCATGTCCCGGCTCTCTGTTGTACTGTGCATGATAGCTCTCCTGCGGTCCGAGATTCGAAGCCACATACCCTTGTGTATAAATTACAATCTTTGAAAAGGATACATACCGGTCTAACGCCCGTATCCGCAGCATATGTCTGCCAGCAGCAATATACGGCAGACGGAGGCATAGCTTTTCTACGTTATTCATCACGTTGTTTTTCCAGCCTCCGCGCCATTCGTCCGTAGCGATTGATTCCAGAATGCCTGCGCTTTTGCCATCAAGGAGCACTTCCAGGCGAATCCTTCCTGTGGAGTTCAGGGAAGGAAAACGGTAGAGTTCCAGCAGAAATTCCCCTTCAGAGGCAAAGTACAGTTCATATTCCAGCAGAGCGCCCGCCTCTGCTTCCATGAGACTGCCTTCATATCTTCCCAGATAGTCGATCCTGTGCCAGCCGTCGTTTCCTGTAAAATGATCCGCAAGAATCGAAATGCAGCCCTCGCCTTCTGTATAACCATTCTCTGAATACCGGCCACAGGCTCTCTCGCTATCTGTACTCAGGCAATCCATTCCCTGACTTTTTACTTTCGGATTGTCTGCTGCCTGACAGCCTGCTCTCCGATTGTCCTCTTCCAGGCACTCTGTCTCCTGCCGACCATGTTCCTGGCGCAGCACATCCTCTTTCTGAATCACCAGCGCCGGCTTGCACGCCGGATAAAGGGCAGTACAGGGCGGTCGGAATTCCTCCGGAGTCAGGATTCTGTCCCATTTTCCGCCGCACATTTTCTTATTATAGTAATACAGCAGATCCCGCTTCCGGTCGTCTGCTTCCCTGGAGAACGCCGTGCAGACTTCCGCGTCCATCATACGTCCCTGGCTATACATCAGAGCGCTTCTATCCGCATAATAAAAGGAAACATTAATCAGGTATCCGGCATAAATTTTTAAAGCAAACATCTGCAAAAATGCGTCTTTTTCTTCTTCCGGGAGCAACTGGTGAATCTTCACAGTACGCTCGAAAAGGTTCTCATATCGGAGCATACGGCGTGCCGCTTCATTCCCATACGCTGTCTGGGAAAAAACGTTCGCTTTCATGTGTTCGACCTTCCGCACATTGGTAATCTGCGTAAAATCGCGGTAGATTGCCGCTGCTTCTTTTCCATGACTGCCTGTAAAATTCTGATTGATCCAGCTTTCTGTAAAGGCGCAGACATCCCCCGTTGTCGGTTCCTCTCTTCCGATTTCCCATGCGTAGCGCAGAAAAAAGGTAATGTCCTGCTCCAGAGGCTTGATGGCTCCGGCATTCAATACCCAAAGCTTTCGGATCCCGTTTTCGTACGATTTTCGCAGTTCATTTTTCATATGAGCGAGCGGCGTGGAATTAAAAAACAGGTAGCTCATACCCGGATGCGCCCAATAGGAAGCGTGATAGTACAAGCCGTGTCCTCCCGCGCGCATCTGTTCTTTTTCATTCGGATAGCGGCGCATATAGCCGAAATTATCATTTGCCCAGATCAGAGTGATATCCTCCGGCAGATTCAACCCCGCGTCATACAGGGACAAAACCTCCTTGTAAGGTACGAAAGTCTGGAAAGTATGTGCATTCCCTGTCACATCTTCCAGGATTTCACGCTGATCCGTAATTACCTTTTCCAGCAGGGCGACCTTTTGCTTCTGCTTCTCTTCCTCTGAAAGGTCATTTCTGCAGTCAATCTTTTCCGCGACAAATCCGCTGTCATGGATGCCGCGCATCCCTACAGTATAGCTCACCTCATATTCCAGATTCTGCTCGACGCTCCCTCTCCAGTAGCGCTGAATCATCTCCCGGTTTCTTCCCTCAATCGAATAATCATAGGAGACGTCCAGGGCGTCATTTTCTTCACACCAGGGTGTCCACTCATTCTGATTGCTCCGAAGGAGCATATCGCAGTGAGAAGTTCCCACTACAATTCCCATTTCATTCGCGAGCCGGCCATTTTCCGGATCCAGATTAAAGGCATTTACGTGCATCGCCGGCCAGATATAATTTGCTTTCAGGCGCAGCAGCAGTTCAAAAACACGCACATAGGTTTTCGGGCCGATGGTTGTTTCTTTCATATAAGCCTGGGACCAGGCTTCCAGTTCCTCCTCGTCATTGATAAAAATACCCCGATACTGCACGGAAGGCGCGTCCTTCTTGTGAAATCCTTCTTCCAGGCAGATGCATTCCTTTTTCTTCACCGGTACGTCCGCAAACCAGTGCCAGGGAGATACGCCAATCATTTCACAAAATTCATAAATCCCATAGATCGTTCCCCGCCGGTCCGCCCCGGCGATATACAGCACTCCATCCGCCACCAGCAGGGAAAATGCCTCCCAGATTCCGCTTCCTTTTTTATCAGTCACGTCAGAGTGATTTGGAAGCTCCGTGATTCCCAGTGTTCCTATCACAATCTTCTCCATATGTCTGCCATGCACGGCTGCCTCACGATCCACGGCGGTTCCACACTTTACGACTTCTCCGCTTTTCGCAACATCGTCCCCCTCCTCCGTCGCAAGCTTCGCCCGCGCCCCGCAGACACGTTCCAGATCCGCACACAGATTCTCCGCGGCCAGTCTGACCGCGGAATTTTCCCTTCCTGATAAATAAATGCTTATTTTCTCACTCTCGTTTATGATCAAACCTTCCATCCTGCTGCCGCTCCTTCTCACCGATCACACTCTTATCCTTTTACCGATCCAATCTGCACGCTTTTTTCGAAGCATTTTAGAGATTCCTGCCCCCTATGTGCTTTTTCATTTCTATACCGGAATTTTCGTCATTCTACATCATATAGATATCCAGCCAACGCATACAAGGGAACGTTCACCATCCAATCCTGCTCCCGATAGTCCGACATGGAAGATCGTACGGCAATATCCGGCTGATACTTCTGACAATAACTGCGCAGGCTTTTGGCGTGTAGATTCTCCTCAGCTTTGACCTCCACAGGAATGATATGGCCATGCCGCTGCACAACAAAATCAATCTCCCCTGTCGAATTTTCAGTCGAATAATAGTACAGACTTATCCCAGACGCAACCAGTTCCTGCGCAACAAATTGTTCAGTCAATGCGCCTTTAAATTCCGTAAACACTCGATTTCCCTCCAGCAAAGTGCGGGCATCCAGGTCACATAGTGCGGACAAAAGCCCTACATCAAGAAAGTACAATTTAAAGCTGTTCATTTCCATATAAGAAATAAGCGGCATTCCCGGTTTGCTGACACGGAATCCTTTATGAATCAAACCGCAGTCCAGCAACCACTGAATCGCAAGTTCAAAATCTTTCGCGCGCGCGCCCTCTCGAATCATACAGTATATGAACTTCTTATTTTCTTTCGTCAATTGCATCGGAATAGAATTCCACACCATCTGAATCCTCGGTACGGTTTCAGTCGGAGCATGTTTTGAAAAATCATTCGCATAATATGCCAACAGCTGACGCTGTACATTCTGTACCGCATAGACATCATCTGTTTGAAAATAAGTACTGACTGCTTCCGGCATCCCACCGACATAGTAGTATTTTCTCAGCAAATCTGCATATTTTGAGGAAAACGCTGTAATCATCTGGAAATCATTCTTCTGCAGTAATTCAGCCAATTCCACTTCCCCCGCAGCCATCAGGAACTCTCTGAAAGTCAGGGGATACAGGCTCAGAAAATCCACTTTCCCTACTGGAAACGACGTTCCGGCGTGAAGGGCCACACCCAGAAGTGAGCCAGCGGCAACTATCGCATATTCCGGCGCATTTTCCTGAAAATACTTCAGCGCAGTCAGTGCTTTCGGGACTTCCTGAATCTCATCAAATATAAGAAGTGTGTCCTCCGGATTGATCTGCATTCGGCTTTCCACTTTCAGCGCCGACAATATCCTGGAAATATCAAAATCTATAGAAAAGACATTTTTCATACGTTCATTGTTGTCGAAGCTGATATACACGGATTGCTTAAAATACCTCCTGCCGAATTCTTTCATAATCCACGTCTTCCCTACCTGTCTGGCTCCGCGGATCAGCAGCGGTTTTCTTATTTTTTTCTCTTTCCATTTTACAAGCTCTGCCATGAGTAAACGTTCCATAAGCGCCTCCTGCATCCTCCCATAAATGAGTTCTGTTTACGCGATTACTTCATATTAAGTGTAAGCATAACATTTTTCAGGTGGAAATACAATATGGCATCACACTTTTCAGGTGGAATTTTGATTAAAATCTACATTTTTCAGGTGATACAAATGTTTGAACAGGAGCAGAAAAGAGTACCACCGACATCCGATGATACTCTTTTACCAACAATCCATTCAAAACATTTTTGTAACAGTTCAGAACAGCATCAAAATGAAAAGACAGACTGTGCAGATTTATCTGCTAAAGGCTGTATTTTCATTTTGGGATGGGCGCAACGCCCATCAAGCCACAGATATATGACGCGTTAGCGGCATATAGCCTGCATAGCAGGCGGTCTGCGGCCTGCTGTTCTGAATAGTTACACATTTTCTTCTCACACCAGGCTCAGTCCGCCGCTCACATCCAGCACGGTACCGGTGATATAAGACGTTTCCTCGCTCGCCAGGAAGCAGATCGCTCCCGCCAGATCCTCTGGTGTTCCCATCCTGCCGGCCGGGATATACGGCAGCATCGCCGACGTGTCCTTCATCTTCGGTCCATGATCTGGGCCTTTGTGCGGCAGACGCTCGATGGCGCCTTTCTGGATGCAGTTGACCGTGATGCCCTCATCCGCCAGCCGCGCAGCGCAATTTTTCGTCAGGGAAAGAACCACCCCCTTTGCCACAGCGTTGGTGAAGCCCTCAAGCTTTCCTCCTCTGGCACCCTCTACGGTCGTCATGAAGATGACGCGCGGGCAGGCGCTTTTTCGCAGATACGGAAGTGCGCATTTGAGCATCGTATAGCTTCCGCCAAGCAGAAGCCCGACATCCTTTAACAGCATCTGAGTGTCAACCGTGTCGATGCTGTCCTCAAAGCCGTCTCCGCCCATGTTGCAGATGATCACATCGATAGAGCCCTGCTCCTCAAAGATTTTCCGGTAAACCTCCTCATCCGAAACCGGCGGCGTCTGTGCGTTTCCGTCCTGAACTGCCACACATTTTCCCGGATAACCGAGGGTTTCCATCTCATCCATCAGTCCCTGAGCCTGCGCCGGCTGATGGGTCATCATGGCCACATTCATACCCGCCTGGCAGAGTGCTTTTACCGCTGCCACGCCGTCGCCGCCGCTCGCACCGGCAAAGACACAGGTACGTCCATTTAATGTCTGCATATTCGAATCCTCCATCTATGCTGTATTTTCTAACCTCATGATCCAGCCCCTTCATACAGAAAGTGTCGGACACATTCAGTCTGTCCTATATCTTATGCAAATCTCTTCATCCATTTCGCCATATAGTCATACAGCGCGTTCTCGGTATCTCCAAACTCACCCGGCGTTTTCTCTGCGTCGCGGTTCGGGAAGAACATATGGGTTGCGCCGCGCACAAAGGCAATCGTCACATCTTCCATTTTCGCGCGCTCATAGATCATCTCGGAAGCCAGATACTCATACCCGCCGGTCATACCCATGAGCAGGGTCGGAACCGTGATTCCATCAATATTACCGATCGGGGAAGCGTAACTGGATTTCCAGTCCACTCCAACGATCCCGTCTTCAAGAACCGCAAACTCTTCGGTCGTTCGCAGCGCCTGTGCGCTTAAAAAGCCTTTGACAGTGTTTTTGTTTACGCCCATTCCATAAGTATTCGAGAAGCAACGATCACATTCCGCCGTACGCAGGCTATAGATCCGCTCATGAGTCACCGTTCCATCGCCATGAACCAGGTCATACTCTCCCTTTGTATGGCTCAGGAAATGCGTATCCTCCGGCAGCAGCCGGTTGTTCGGCTTAGGCTGGTCGGCCGCCGTGATAAAGAACGGCTCGTCGTCCACGTAGTTGCCCTCGCCCTTCTGAATCTTCTCCAGGCGCTCCAGTGCAAGAGCAATCAGCTTATCGTTTCTCGCTTTCTGTGCGGACTGATATTTTTTGATGAATTCTTCGCTGTAATGCGCTCCTGCCGGATCATAACCGTTTGCCGGATCGAAGATGTCATATTCCGGATTCAGCTTCATGCCGTTTCCTTCCTCTTCAACTGCCGGATCCATGCTCAGAAGCGACATCACGCCGTTGCCATAGTTTGCATCGATCAGCATCAGACCATCCGCCGCAGCCGGTTTTTCTTTCAGCGTACATTTGTAAATCATCTCATCGCCCTGATAAATTTCCGGGCCATTTTCCGCGATGCTCTGATAGGCTGTCATCAGAGTCGCGCCTCCGCTGTGCCCCATCAGAATAATCTTTTCAATTTCCTTATTCTGGCGAAGATAGCGGATCGCGGAGTCAAGCATCATAAATTTCCGGTCGATCTCTCCGCCTTCGACCGATTCACACGCAAGTACATGATACCCTCTTTCAGCAAGGGCCGGAGCCATCTTAAGCCCCATATAATTCTGGTCGCAGTGCATCAAAACGACCGCGATCTGACTGGTCTCTGTCGGATTGATCGGCGCGTATTCCATCGCGTGAGAATGTCCCATATCCATCACGATCAGGGTCTCCTGGATGGTCTTATTTACCTCTTTTTCAATCTCTCCATTCCGTCCAATTCTTACAATCATACGTCTCCTCCTGCCTTCGCTGCGTAAGTCTAATACCGCAGCCATAGATTAGCCAATTAATTTTTCATAATTTATTCCCGCGAAGCAACACGCCAAATAGACGCGCCTGCATCTGGGTTATTTGACCGCAAACGGCCTAAGCCATTTTATGTCAATCGTTCTGCTGCTCCTCCCAATACGCCACCAGCTGTTCATACAGAGATTGCGTGGTCTCCGCATTATCGATATTAAACACAGCCGTTTTTTCTGCATCCGAAATCACGATACAGGAGGTGATTTTCGTTGTAAAATACGCATGATAAGTTCCAAAGGATTCACTCTCCCAGGTTCCGTACCCGTTTCTCTTATTTACAACACCGCCGTCCACTGCAGAACCGTAATCTGGCTCATCTTCCAGTTCAATCGACTCAATTTCCGAAAAGTAAAATACATCTGAGGTATCGTTTTGCCCGGAAAAGCAAACCGTTCCCTCCTCTTCGGAAAATTGGATGGATGCAGACGGCTGGGAGTAAAAGAAGTAATATACCGTTGCGCCCGCAAGGATCAGAAAAACAAGGATTATATTTATCGTCTTTTGTTTTCCGGTGAACATCCTATCACACTCCTGATAATTTCAGATTGCAGTCTCTGCCAGTACTCCTACCCGATCTCCTTGATGCGGCAGCAGGATACGAAGTGATCTTTCTCAACCTCTACCAGCTTCTGCGGCTGCTGGCAGGCCTCTGTCGCGTAAGGACATCTGGATGCGAAGCGGCAGCCCGGTTTCGGGTTAATTGGGCTCGTGATTTCACCCTTAAGCTGAATGCGCTGCATCGGCTTATGAATATCCGTGGACGGAATCGCGGAAAGCAATGCCTTCGTGTACGGATGCAGCGTATTATGGAAAAGTTCTTTTGTCGGACTCTTCTCTACCAGCTGTCCGAGGTACATGACACAGATGTTATCGGAAATGTGCCGGACAACTGAAAGGTCATGAGTGACAAACATATACGCCATGCCCAGCTGCTCCTGCAGTTCCTGGAGCAGGTTCAGCACCGCTGCCTGAATCGACACGTCCAATGCCGATACCGGCTCATCGCAGACAATGAATTCCGGCTGCAGCGCCAGTGCGCGGGCAATGCAGACTCTCTGGCGGCGGCCGCCGTCGAGTTCATGCGGATAAGCTTCCCGCAGACGTTCATCGATGCCGACCAGCTCCATCAGACGGTTGGCTTCCTCTTTCAGTTCCTTTTTGGAGTGGAAGCGTCCGGACATTTTCAGCGGCTCGATAACCGTATTTTCAATGCGCAAACGAGGGTTCAGGCTCGAATACGGGTCCTGGAAAACAATCTGCATCTTCTCACGGACTTTTTTCAGCTCATGCCCCTTCACATCCGTGATATCCTGCCCGTTCAGATAAATCTTTCCCTCGGTAGACTCAAGCAGATGGATCAGGGTACGGCCAAGCGTACTTTTTCCGCAGCCGGACTCACCTACCACGCCGAGCGTCTCGCCTTTCTGGATGGTAAAGCTGACATCATCCACCGCGTGATTGGTTCCGGCAGGAACCTTAAAATATTTTTTCAGATGCTCCACACGAATTAATTCTTCAGCCATCTGCTTCTCCTCCCTTCCTTACGCATGCGCAGAAATGGCCTGGCGCCACCTCACGCATGGGGATTTCTCCGGATCTGCACGCGTCCGTTGCATACGGACATCTCGGTGAGAACGCGCAGCCCTTTGGCAGATTCGTCGGATCAGGCGGCATCCCCGCGATCGGCTTCAGCTTCTCATTATCGTCTGTCATACTCGGAAGAGAAGCAAACAGTCCGTTCGTATACGGATGGGTCGGATGATCAAACAGATCCTCCTTGCTGCCGCTTTCTACGATTCTCCCCGCATAAATCACTGCTACAGTGTCACAGGTCTGCGCAATTACGCCCAGATCGTGCGTGATCAGGATCATGGAGGTTTCAAATTTTACTTTTAATTCATT
>JAJPWX010000038.1:0-8977 GCA_021205755.1 Lachnospiraceae bacterium
TTAAGAAAAACATCAGAACCAGCATCACAGCTATCACGATGGCAATATGCCGGATTACAGCAATCAGTTCTTTCATGTATCCCCTACGCAGGATATTTTTATAAGAACTGTTAAAAATCGACACGCAAATATGTACGAGCGCAATTATGATTAAAAGACTTCTGTATGTCTGTGATTCCCATATTTCTAAATCATTCAGCCGCAGGCCATAAGCCAGCCATAGGGAAAGCAAAAAGCACACAAGATCAAGTATCATAAAATCGATATGCTTGATTATGCTGCTTGGATTCTTCTGGTACATATGCTAAAAATTCTCCTGAATTATATTAATTTCAAAATTAAAAGCTTCGGCATTTCCATTATTTCCGTTTACCAATTTCTGTTTATATTTTCCCACGACAAATAGCCCGTGTTCAACGTTGTCAAACGGTTAAACACAGGCTCGGTTTGTGCTGTCCTCCTTATGAAATTTTCCAGTCACCTTGATGGGTCAAACCAAAGTTTCAGAAACCATACTGATTTCATTGCTCTTTGGCTGTTTCAACGAGGTCACACGGAATTTTTCAAATTCAGGATCTGCATCAAACCGCCAAAACCCTTGTAAAATCAGTGGTTTCGCTGGTTGTCCCTATTATATCCTTCCCTCCCACCATAGACATTTCACCTTTCAACACATTCCAAAACTGTGGGAACTCGTCGATACTGGTGGAGCGAATAAAGTGCCCGATTCCATGTTTTGTTCCATCCGGTCCGCTCCCGATGATTCTGGGGTCGTTTTCCATCTTGAACATCTGGCCTTTCATCTGGTTCTTTTCCATCAGCTCTGCTTTTCGTTCTTCCGCATCCTGATACATGCTCCGGAATTTATAGAGTTTGAAGGTTCTACCGTTTTTTCCAACACGTTCCTGACTGAAGAAGATCGGACCTGGATCGGAAAGATAGATTGCTGTAGCCACAAACAGAAACAAAATTCCTGTAATGATCAGACCAATGATACTTCCTACAATGTCAATGGCTCTCTTGACGAATGCCTGTCCGGCCGTAATTAGTTTCAGGTAGCTGGTCATGACGCTCAGTCCGGCAATATTTTCCTCGTATCTTGCCCCGGCCAGTTCGTCTGACGACATGATTTCCAGATGGATTGTGATGCCCATCAGACTGCATTCTCGAATCAGATCCTGCGGTAGGTCTTCTTTTCGGGGCACGCTGAACAGAATTTCATCCACCACGGTTTTTAATAAATATTGTGTTAATGTTTCTACACTAGCTACTACCGGAATGCCCTGGATGGAATCAACTGCTTTGTAATCTTTGCCAACCAGGACGATTCCTTTTACCTGAAAGTCCAGCATCTGTCCCTGGAACTGATTCAGGATGCGTTCGGCTCCTGCCTTATCTGTTACAATCAAAAGGTATCGTGGATTTTTGGCGAGGCGATGGTGGATAAATTTCTTCCATATTGTCCGCTCCAGCCAAATCACTATGATAGATATGACCGCTGTATAAGCGATCACACCCCTGGACAGGGCATCCAATGTTTTTAGAAAGAACATCAGAACCAGCATGACTGCCATTACGATAACGATATGCCGGATCACTGCAATCAGTTCTTTCAGGTATCCTCGGCGCAGGATGTTTTTGTAAGCACTGTCAAAGGCTGATGCACAGATATGTACGAGTGCTATTATAATCATCAGGCTTCTGTATATCTGTGATTCCCATATTTCTAACTCATTCAGCCGCAGGCCATAAGCCAGCCACAGGGAAAGCAAAAAGCAAACAAGATCAAGTATCATAAAGTCGATATGCTTGATAATGCTGCTTGGGTTCTTCTGGTACATATGTTAAAAATCTCCTGGATTATCTTAAGTTCTTTCCAAAAAAGAAAGCCCCTTGGTGGGGCTTGATTCTATCTCGCATCCCAATTTCCTGTTAGATCCAATCACATCCAGCATCTGACATTGCTCTTTACTCAGCCTGCCTTTTTCCCGCGCTGCCCGCTGGCGGCGTACCCAGGCATTGAGCTGCTTGCCGCTTTTGCCGCAGTATTCCGGCGGTATTTTTTTCAGGCTTCCATGTTTTTTCGCATAGTCAACCGCGTCCTGATACATCTGCAGCCACGCGCCCTGGCTTTTATCTTTGCGCGATACCTGCTCCAGTGGAAGCTCGGAGAGCATGGCTTCCTGCTCCCGGCTGAGTTTTCCTGATTCCAGGTATTTCTTTTGCATGACGATCCATTTGCCGATCCAGACGCCGTCTACAACGGTGTCCTGCGGGATATCCAGGCTGCCTTTTTCCTGATACCACTGCTTTACCAGTTCGAGCCGTGTCACCCAGGTATCGGCCTGCCAGGTCATTCCAATGGCGTTCAGGCGCTGGATACGTTCTTCTGAGAGCTTGCCGTTTTTGTATTGGCTGCGCTGCCGCTGTATCCAAGTACCCAGATGGTAGCCATTTTCGGTGACATAGTTTGCTGGGACAAGAATGTCTCCGTGCTTTTTGAAATACGCTTCTGCTGCTCGAAAGCCTTCCATCCATTTGCTCTCACCGCGGCTCTTCCAGGTCATCCCAATGGCATCCAGGCGGCTGATCTGCTCTGGTGTGAGCGGTGTTCCTTTGGTGTTCCCTGCGCGCAGGGAACGAAGCCTGGTGATCCAGGCGCCAAGCCGGATCCCATCCCCGGTTACGTAGCCGGACGGCACGTTAAGGTTTCTGTGTTCCTGATAGTAATCATATGCAGCCGCATAGCTTTGCTCCCAGTAATAATCCAGCACGTCCCAAACCATGCCCAGGTCGTTCAGCTGCTGTATGCGCTCTGGCGTTAAGTATTTCTGGTGCGCCCCTGCGTTCTCCCATGCCCGAATGTTGGCCAGCCAGGCGCCCAGGGCGACGCCATCCTCATCGACATATTTTTTTGGTGCATTCAGGTCTCCATGGGTTTCTCTGTATTTTTTTGCCGCCGCGTAATTCTTTGCCCAGGTCAGGTCGGTCGAGGTCTCCCAGATCATACCGATCGAATCCAGCTTGCAGATACGTTCTTCAGACAGGCTGCCGCGCATGCTTCCTTTGCGGATCGCCCTTTGGTTGCAAATCCAGTTGCCCAGCGCATACCCGTCCGGAGTAATATATTTGGCCGGCATTTCCAGGCTGCCGTTTTCCTGATAATAGTTTTTAGCCTGTTCGAACATCAAAACCCAAGAAGCGGTCAGAGTCTCATTCAGCTTTTCGAACAGAATGCGGCAATCGTGCACTTCATCGATAATCCGAAAGTGCTCATTTACAATGCATTCGCTTTCGCCAAGGCTGCGGTAATAAGATGTGACCAGCTGCATTTCCTCTTCTACAGCGCCTATGCTCCAAATAGATTCCACGTTTGACACAATGTCAAAGATAATGGCATTTTTCTTCTTGCTGGCAGACAGCGCACGACCGATCTGCTGTTTGTATATAATCGGAGAAACTGTCGGGCGCAGCAGAATGACGCCGCTGATATCTTCGACATGTACTCCCTCATTTAAAGCATCAATGCAATAAAGAAGACGCAGATGGCTATCATCCTGATCCTTCCGAAAATCGTCAAATGCCTGGCTTGCTCCTGGATCGCTGGTATAGACGGAATAAACATGCGGATGCCGGTCTACCTTCGCAAACCATTCCATATGCTTCATCATCTCATCCATGTGTTCTTTGTTGGAGCAGAACACGATGTATTTCCCCGTCCGTTCTGTCATATGTTTGTCAAAAATGACATCCAGTCCATCCGCCATACCCAGTGCGCGGCGCAGCTCCTGCAGATAACGCTCGCATTCGTCACGAACAAGCCTGCTTCTGGTTTGCCGGACTCGTTTTTCGTATTTTTCCAGGCCCTGCTGCCAGGAATAGACCGAAAGCACGTATTTCGGAGGATTCAATATACCGCGGACAAGTGCCTCACCCAGAGTCATTTCAGAAGCAACATTCCCATCGAACAGTTCGTCTGCCATATCCCTCTGATTGTCCAGGTAACGGATGTTGGTCGCAGACAGTCCAAGAATGGGCGTATCTGGAAATGCGGACAGCAGACGCTGTACTCCCTGCCCCCACTGCCGGGCGCCGCAGCGGTGAAATTCGTCCAGGATGATATAAGAAAGACGATTTCCCGCACAGATGTCCGAAATCTCTTCTGCGTCCAAAAGCATGAGCTTCGCGTAGGTGCAGAAAGTGATATTCCGGGGTGTTTCCTGGTCGTCCTCAATTGCTGCCTTTAAATTTTCCAACTGGGTTCGAAAGATGTATTCGGACGGAGAAAGCCAGAGAATAGCCTGATCCGGATGATCCGCACAAAGCCGGAAGCCGATAAAAGACTTACCGGTTCCCGTGGGATGTACGATCGCCGCTTTACCGGTCTGCTTCATTCGCTCTACCGCAGCGTCATACGCGGCTTTGTTATGATCGTATAGTGGAATCGCCATGCTTCTCACACCCCATCATCCGCCAGCTTTTCGTAATCGTTTAAAACCATCCAGAGCCTGCAGCCTTCTGTTCTGAAGCGTTTTGTGCTCTATTCTGCCCAGCGTATAGCTTCGCCATGCCGCCCTGCTTCAGCGCGGTTCTCTGGCTTGCTATAACATCCAGTATCAGCAGCAGCGACGGAGCGACATGCCGCGAATATCCGGAATTTATGAGTTCAATCTGTACATCTTGGCCATTTCAGGATAAAATGACACAGTATGTGCCACACACTGGCAGGATGGTTTTGACAGAGCAACCACCCGTACGCAAGTGCTCCTTTAGTACGGCATTAAGGGAGTACATACCCATAAATCCCCGAATTTCGCGGCATTTGGGGTTCTTCCGCTTTTAAGTTTGACTGCGATTCTGACCACGAACGCGATCGTTTGTGATAAAAGTGGACAGTTTATTGATCTGTGCTTTTTTGGAAGCCATAGAAGGATGCACATACCGCTGGAGGGTTATGTTCACATCTGAATGACCCAGGTTCTCGCTGAGCGTTTTGATATCAATCCCCTGTTCTACGCAGTTCGTAGCATATGTATGGCGAAGATTATGAAATTTATGGTATTTGACTCCTGCCCTTTTCTGGAACCGTTTAAACCGTTCCCGACAGACGCGAGGCTCCATACACTTTTTATTTCCGGTAACCACATAATCAGAATCCTCTCCTGCACGTTCTTTAACGTACGAAACTATATCAGATGGAAGCGGCACTGTACGAATGGAGCAGGATGTTTTAGGCGTTCCAATCACAACGTGCGTTTTGGCATCCGCTTCTTCATCTACGTTTGTAATGCGGGAAACAGTTCGGTTGATGGAAACGGTCTCATCAATCCAGTTGAAATCCGCCCACTGTAAGCCGCAAATTTCTCCTTCCCGGATCCCAGTGTACAGGCAAAGAAGCACGCCCAGACTATAAGGCGTATCTTCGCTCAGCGCCTCTGCTTCAATGTCTTCCTGTTCTTGCTTTGTTAAAACGATGATAGGTGCCTGTTTCACACTAACTGGCGGGGAGTCTGGCACGGTTTCGATCAAATTGAGGGATTTTGCATACCGGAGAATCCGGTTCAGCGTTCCTTTGATTTCAGAAATTGTTTTATCGGAAAGAGGTCTTTCATCCCGGAGACTGCCATGAGTTTTCTTGGCAAGCAAAAAAGCCCCGATCCGATCGGTATCCAGAGCATTGATCGGGAGATTTCCAAATTCCGGGATGAGATGCTTTTCTGCAATAAATGAGTAAGATGCGTAAGAGGATTCTTTTACTGAAAGTTTTTTGGCTGCCAGCCACTGAGCGGCAACGGTGCGGAATAGGACAGCCGTTTCGCCTGCGTCCGCTGCGCTGCGGGAAGCTGCTTTTGCTTCTGATTTCTCCGGTTCTGCCGGCGGCTGGGGAAGCGGTACAGGGAGAGGAAAGTGGAATTCCTGTGCAGATTCGGAGGAAAAGACCTTGTTTAAAAGATACTCTCTTTTTAAGGTTCTGGCGCCCTGATAGGTATGGCTGTATAGGTATTTATAATTTGTCCTGCCTTCCACAGGCGGGCCACAGATTACCCTCGCCTCCCAGCGCCCATCGCTTCTTTTACGAATATTTTCGCCACGTCTTCCCATGTAAATACCTCGCTTTTCTTTATTTGTATGGTTGTAGCTCTCTGTGTAATTTCTGCCAGCTAACTTCTTATCCTCTATGCGTAAAAAAAGCGGTCAAATTCAGACCACGAATTTGACCACTGGCGTAAATAGTTCTTTCAATTATTATATACATATGCATAGAAATATCTGGCAAAAATTTGTTAAAAAAAAGTAATTTTCCCTGCATATCTTGACAGACAGAACATTGTGATGTAGAATTCATCCGTGTTAAGGGATTATTTCGTATTTTTCTGATGAAAAAACTACTCCCTTAATGCCGTACTAAAGGAGCACTTGCGTACCCTAAGTGCTGATATATGTTTCTGCCCTGACCATTAGGAACCGCATATAGTCAGGGGCAGTTTGGCATCGCCAGTCTCCAGCGAGTGATTGGCGTTTTTATGATGCGCAGAAGGGAATTCATATTTCAGTAAAGGAATACCGCTGCCGTATCCCGGATGCCACAATGTCATAGATAATTGTTCCGTCTGGCTGTACCGTCTTTTCCCATGAAACTTCCTTATCTTTAAATTTGTTTTTCAAAAATGCTTCTGTGTCTTCTATTTCCACCTCATCAATAAATACATCCCGCATCTGATTATTGGGACATGGATTAAAAATTTCCCACACGGTTTCGTAGCACTTCATGCCATCTCCTCCATCTTTACCTGTGTCATTCACCCTGCCTGTAACCACGCTTCTTTTGCAGTTCCAGAATCGCGTCTACGATCCGGCTCGCGGCCTCTTCTTTGCTCATCAGTTCCAACTCTGTCTCTCCAGTTTCACTTAAGAGTGTGATTACATTCGTATCGGTGCCAAAGCCTGCGCCTTTTACCTTCACATTATTGGCTGCGATCAGATCCAGGTGCTTGCGCTGAAGCTTTTCCCGCGCATGCTCTACCATGTCTTCGGTTTCCATGGCAAAGCCACAGAGAATCTGTCCTGTGGGTTTTCTGGAGCCGATGTCTGCAAGGATGTCCTGTGTCCGCGCAAGAGGCAGGCTCATATCATCGTCGCTCTTTTTGATCTTCTGGTCGGATACGACTGCCGGACGATAATCCGCGACTGCGGCTGCCATGATGATAACGTCCTGCTGTCCGGAGCGCTGTGTCACGGCCTCGTACATATCCTGTGAGGAAATGACTGGCACCAGGTTTACCCCTACTGGAGCCGGAAGATTCGTTTTTCCTGAGACGAGCGTAACCTCTGCGCCTCTCTGACAGCAAACCTTTGCGAGAGCGTAGCCCATTTTCCCCGAAGAATGATTCGACAAAAAGCGCACCGGATCCAGAGCTTCCATCGTAGGACCGGCCGTCACCAGAACGCGTTGGCCTTTCATGTCTTTTTCACGGGCGATTGCATTCAGAACGTATTCAACAATCTCGTGCTCGTCCGGAAATTTTCCTTTTCCCTCGTCGCCGCAGGCCAGATGGCCGCTCGCGGGCTCGATCACCGTCCAGCCGTACTCCTCCAGCATGCGCAGGTTCCTTTGCGTCACAGGGTTCTGGTACATCCGCGTATTCATCGCCGGAGCGATCAGCTTCGGGCAGGTGCATGCCAGAACGGTCGTAGTCAGCATATCATCCGCAAGACCGTATGCCAGCTTTGCCACCGTATTCGCGCTCGCTGGCGCCACAAGTACCAGGTCAGCGCGTTTGGCCAGTTCCACATGCTCTACATTGAACTGGAAGTTTCGATCAAAGGTATCCGTCAGGCATTTGTTGCCGGTCAGAGTTTCAAAGGTGACCGGTGTGATAAACTGCCCTCCGTTTTTCGTCAGTATCACATGCACATCCGCATGCTGTTTTTTCAAAAGGCTTGCCAGGTTCGCCGCCTTGTAAGCGGCAATGCTGCCGGTCACGCCGAGAATGATTGTTTTTCCTTTCAGCATTTCTCTTTCTACCTCACGTTTCTTTCACAGTTTATGCTGCACTGATTATACCCCGATTCACATATTTTCTCAACAGAAAAAAGGGCACAGCCCGCGCTGTGCCCCCTTCATTTTTTGATTCCGTTTTGCTTCTTTACGAATCTGCAGATCCGCCGTGCTCTTGCTTTACTCAGCCTCGGTCTCTGTTTCTGTCTCTGCCTCAGCTTCAGAAGCTGTCACAGATGTAATGTGCGGGTTCACGCCCTCATACCAGTACAGGAAGCCTTCCATATCAATGACATCGCCAACCTCAAGCTCGGTCACTGCCTGGTATACATCCGTGGTATTGTCGCACAGATAAGACTCTACTGTGAATGTATAAGTCTCTCCGTTGTAGGAAACGTTGAAGTACAGGTCATCTCCGTCTTCTCCGGAGCCATCCCATGCATACAGGAACGCAGCTTCGTTTCCATCTGCATCTTCAGAAGCTTCCACCGTCATACCGGTAAAGGATACATACTGGTTCTGATAGTCTTCCAGCTCGTCCGTGCCAAGAAGCTCGGTCACGTCAAGCGCCTCTGCGATGAAAGTATCTCCATCTTCTACGATCTCGAACGTCGCGTCAATAATTTCTACCTCGCCAGACCACTCGGACTTATATCCGGTCACTTTGATCTTTGTACCAACCTCAAGGAGCTCATAGTCTTCTTCTGAGCACGCCATATTGTACAGGAAGTATGCGCCATCCTCATCCTGCGTATAAACGGTTGCCTGGTCTTCCCACCAGGACTGCTTCGCCTGTACGTAGGTCTCCACTACAACAAGCGTATCCATATCTGCTGCCATGTACTCTTCATAAGACATCACAGCAACTTCCTCCGACTCTGCTTCCGTCTCAGATTCTGCTTCGGTACCTTCTTCGGTCTCAGATTCTGCTTCTGTTACTTCCTCAGTTTCGGTTTCCGTCTCTGCCTCGGTTACTTC
>JAJPWX010000038.1:9077-16758 GCA_021205755.1 Lachnospiraceae bacterium
GTTACTTCCTCGGTCTCCGTCTCCGCCTCGGTTACTTCCTCGGTCTCCGTCTCCGCCTCGGCTACTTCCTCGGTCTCCGTTTCTGCCTCAGTTACTTCCTCGGTCTCTTCAGCTGTAGTCTCAGCCTCGGTTACCGTTGCCTCTGTGGCCGCTTCTGTCGCTGCCTGTGTCTGCGCCTCAGTTTCCGATGTGTTGGAACTGCAGCCAGACAGAGAAAGCGTCAGCGCAGCAGCCAGCACAAATACTGTTGCTTTTTTCATTGCGCTCATTCTCCTCTCAGTTACATCTGAAGTCTCCGTGCCGTTCTCGCTGCCCGAGCGATGGGCGGAGTGCTTCTCTCCGATCTCATGTATGAATCGGTCATGAAACAGGTGGTATGGTTACATAGTTACACAGAATTTCGCGGTGCACAGGAACGATCCGTAAATAGCCATGCCCCGTGCCCAAACGATGTGCTCATTATAACACATCAAATTTGAAATTCCAACCGCAAAGATACAAATATGTGATGAAATTACGTAAAAAAAGCCCTGACACACGTGACAATTTTACGCTTTTGTTTCACCATTGATATAATTGATCAATCCTTCGGCGCGGATGATTTTCTGCATAAATTCTGGGAAAGCCTGTCCCTTGTATTCAGTGCCTTTCGTGCGGTCGTAGATCATGCCGCTGTCGAAGTCGATCTCCACCTGATCCCCGGCTTCAATCGCCTGTGCAGCCGCTGCGCACTCAATGATCGGCAGACCGATGTTGATCGCATTCCGGTAAAAAATGCGGGCAAAGGTTTCCGCGATCACACAGCTGACGCCAGCCGCTTTGATTGCGATCGGCGCGTGTTCTCTGGACGAACCGCAGCCAAAGTTTTTATTAGCCACTATGATATCGCCCTTTTGTACCTGATGAATAAAATCCTTGTCAATATCCTCCATGCAGTGTGTCGCCAGCTCTGCCGGATCGGAGGAATTCAGGTAACGCGCCGGGATGATGACGTCCGTGTCCACGTTATCGCCATATTTAAATACTCTGCCTTCTGCTTTCATATCGAATCCTCCTTTTTAGAGCTCTTCTGGTGACGAAATCTTTCCGGTGATTGCGCTTGCCGCCGCTACCGCCGGGCTGGCCAGATACACTTCCGAGCCGGTATGCCCCATCCGGCCGACAAAGTTCCGGTTGGTCGTGGAAACGCAGCGCTCCTTGTCCGCCAGGACTCCCATATAGCCGCCCAGGCAAGGGCCGCAGGTCGGGGTACTGATGGCCGCTCCAGCTTCAATAAAGGTCTTCAGAAGGCCTTCTTCCATCGCCTGCAGATAGATTGCCTGCGTTGCCGGAATTACGATGCAGCGCAGATTCTTCTTTACTTTGCGCCCTTTCAGAATATCCGCCGCGATGCGAAGGTCACTGATGCGTCCGTTGGTGCAGGAGCCGATCACCACCTGATCAATCGTGATGTCCTCTGTGATCTCATCAATCGTTTTCGTATTCTCCGGAAGGTGCGGGAAGGAAACGGTTGGCCGAAGGGTTCCAAGGTCAATCGTATACTCCTCATCGTACACAGCATCCTCGTCTGCTTCAAAAATGCGGTATTCTCTCTTCGAGTGCTCTTTCATGTACGCAATCGCGGCGTCGTCCACGAGGAAAATGCCGTTCTTGCCGCCCGCCTCAATCGCCATATTCGCGATGGTAAAACGGTCGTCCATCGACAGGTATTGTATGCCGTCGCCGACAAATTCCATCGACTTATAGAGAGCGCCGTCTACACCGATCATACCAATGATATGCAGGATAATATCCTTACCGCTGATCCACTTTGCCGGTTTTCCGGTCAGATTGAATTTGATCGCGGATGGTACCTTAAACCACGCCTTTCCGGTCGCCATCCCGGCCGCCATATCCGTGCTTCCTACCCCAGTAGAAAATGCACCGAGTGCGCCGTAGGTACAAGTATGAGAGTCCGCACCGATAATGACGTCTCCTGCCACCGTGAGCCCCTGCTCTGGCAGAAGCGCATGCTCAATGCCCATCTGTCCTACGTCAAAATAATTGGTGATATCGTGCTTACAGGCGAATTCCCGCACACATTTGCAGTGTTCCGCCGACTTAATATCCTTATTAGGAATAAAGTGATCCATGACAAGGGCAATTTTATCCTTGTCAAACACACTGTCATCCTTGAATCGGTCCATCTCATGGATTGCCACCGGAGAGGTAATGTCATTGCCAAGCACCAGATCCAGCTTTGCCTCAATCAGCTGTCCCGCCTCGACGGAATCCAGGCCTGCCGCCGCCGCAAGAATTTTTTGCGTCATTGTCATACCCATAGCCTTTTCTCCTTTCAGAATAAAAAACGGAAAAAGGGGCTGTAATCCGGTCACAGCCCCCTCAATCTCTCACTGTCAGTGCAGCATTAGTTATTGATCAGCTTGTCCTCATCACTCCAGCTGTACAGCTTGCGAACCTCCGCGCCGACGATCTCTGACGGATGCTCTGCCGCTTTCTTACGCATAGCCTTAAAGTGAACCTGGCCGCCTGCGGAAGACATATCCAGCAGGAAATCTTTTGCAAAAGTACCATCCTGGATGTCCGCAAGAATCTTCTTCATCGTCTTCTTGGTCTCCTCGGTGATCAGCTTCGGTCCGGTGATATAGTCGCCGTACTCAGCTGTATTGGAGATCGAATAGCGCATTCCTGCAAAGCCAGACTGGTAAATCAGGTCAACAATCAGCTTCATCTCATGGATGCACTCAAAATAAGCGTTTCTCGGGTCATATCCGGCCTCAACCAGAGTCTCGAAGCCTGCCTGCATCAGGGCGCATACACCGCCGCAAAGCACAGCCTGCTCACCGAAGAGGTCAGTCTCGGTCTCGGTACGGAACGTGGTCTCAAGCACACCAGCTCTTGCGCCGCCGATTGCCAGCGCGTACGCAAGTGCGATATCCAGAGCCTTGCCTGTCGCATCCTGCTCCACCGCTACCAGGCACGGAACACCCTTGCCAGCCTGATACTCGCTGCGAACCGTATGTCCCGGTCCCTTCGGCGCGATCATCGTCACATCGACATTTGCCGGCGGAACGATGCAGCCGTAATGGATATTGAAGCCATGTGCGAACATCAGCATATTGCCTTCTTCCAGGTTCGGCTCGATGTCTTTCTTGTACATTGCAGCCTGCTTCTCATCATTGATCAGAATCATAATGATATCGGCTTTCTTCGCGGCTTCCGCTGCTGTGTAAACCTCAAAGCCCTGATCAACTGCCTTCTGCCAGGAACGGCTTCCCTCATACAGGCCGATGATGACATTGCATCCAGACTCCTTTGCGTTCAGCGCATGTGCATGCCCCTGGCTGCCATAGCCGATAATCGCAATGGTCTTTCCGTCAAGCATAGAAAGGTTACAGTCCTTCTGATAAAAAATTCTTGCTGCCATTTTTTACTCCTCGCATTTCTGTAAAATATTTTTGCGTAACAGTTCAGAACAGCATCACAGGCAGTCTGCAGCCTGCTGTTCTGAACAATCACATTTTTATATATGAATAAAGGTTTCCCTCTATCAATCAAATGTAATCAAAGATACCGCACGTCGTCCGAACCTCGTGAAAGCCCGGTAATACCGGTGCGTGCAAGCTCCAGAATCTCGTGTCCTTCAAGCAGGCGCAAAAACGCATCCAGCTTTGACTGCTGCCCGGTCAGCTCGATGATCAGCGAATCTGCCCCGACATCTACTACTCTGCCGCGGAAGACGTTCGCCATCGTAATGATATCCTGGCGCTCGTGTACATCCACGCGGACCTTTACCAGAATCAGTTCCCGGCAGACGCTCGCCTCGTCATCCAATATCTTGATATCTACCACATCAATCAGCTTCGCCAGCTGTTTCGTGATCTGATCCAGCGTCTGTTCATCGCCGCTCGCCACGATTGTCATGCGCGAATAGCGGGGATCCATCGTCTCACCCACAGTCAGACTGTCAATATTATAACCACGCCGGCTGAACAGCCCTGCAACGCGGCTGAGCACACCGGAAGTGTTGTCCACCAGTAATGATAAAACCCGTTTCTTCATGTCATCTGCTCCTGTATGTTTATTTCAGTATATCGTAACTGCTCTGTATCGTCACAGCGTCTGCGAAGACCCGCATGCGCCGTCACCGTTCTTTTTAATATCCAAGGCCGGTAAGCAGTCCATCCGCAATCGCCTTCGCAATCGAGGATTTGTTATTCAGATAGAATGTCATATCATCCTTATCATTGATAAAGGCAGTCTCCAACAGTCCGTAGGATACACCTGCCGCATTGCAGAGATTCATATTTAAAAGATTGCTATACCTAACAAGCCCTGAATTCCAAGTTTTAAATCCAAGACCCGTAATACTTGATATAATTGCCTTATCGACCGTCGTATCCGTTTTCGTCGAATGCACCAACATCGCTGTGCCGGTATAGCTTCCATTTCCGGAAAGATCCGCAGTCACCAGAGCATTAAAATGGATTTCCAGTACGTAGTCATAATCTGTCCACGTAACAGTAGGCGATGTCGTTGACCCTTTGTAGGTCAGATTATAATTCGTCGTATACAGGTTGTAATTCTGGTCGTACATTGTCACGGAAATGTCCTCGCCGGAAGAAGTCAGCGCATTGTATACAAGGGTCGCAAGTTCCCGGGTCAGATCTGCCTCATAATAAGTAGTCCCGTTAATCTTAGCTGATGCTCCATTATCTCCCTGGCCATGTCCCGCTACCAGCAGAACACGGGCTGTCGACGCCACGCCATTTTCGTCAAGCGTCACTCCGTCTACAGTCGTATTCTTCTGAAGTACGCCATTGGAGTTGAAATAGTACCGCTTGGAGTCAATCGTCACCCAGCCGGTCTGACGAACACCGCTGGCATTCAGATAGTAAGTCTTGCTGCCAATCGTCAGCCAGCCGGTCTGACGAACGCCATTCTCATCCAGGTAATAATACTTGCCGCTGAGCTTCAGCCATCCCGTGACCTTCTCGCCGGACTTGTAATAGTAATAATCACCGTCAATCTCTATCCAGCCGCTCGCCAGCTCGCCTTTCAATCCCTTGGAATCTACAAGATACCCATCCGGCGTAATCGTGCTGACAAGCCTGCGTCCATTGCTGTCAACGTAATACTTCGAATTGATCCATTTATCATGCTGCATGACGCCTTTTTTATTAAAGTAATAATAATAGTTGCCAATCTTCACCCAGCCGGTCACTCCCCGGCCAACGGTACCGATCTTGCCTGCTTTTTTATAATAATACTTCTTTCCATTTTCTGTCACCCAGCCGGTCTGCAGCTTTCCATCCGTACCAAAATAGTAGTAGTAATCGCCGATCTGCTGCCGCCCGATGTACATCGCGCCCAGCGGACTGGTGGTGCCAAAATAATAGATATCCCCGTCAATCGTCTGCCAGCCCTTCTGGCGGACGCCATTCTCGTCGAAATAATACGTACGGCTGCTGATCGTATAGAACCCGGTCACCATACTGCCCTTCGGCGCATCTCCCTCTGCTTTCTTCCGAAAATAATAACGCTTATTGTTCAGCTTCTGCCACCCGGTGGTAACCGTACCGTCAGAGTTATAGTAATACGTATACCCGTCGATCGTCTGCCAGCCAGTCAGCGTCTTAGCGGAAACGCCCTGCACACAAATAAAAGCTCCCAGCATCATCATAGCTGCAAGCAACACCAGTTTTCTTAAGTTCTTCATGAATCCTCTCCCCATTCTCCTGTCCCTTTTCAGACTATTCATTGGTCAAAGCTTGCCGCTCCCCGCACGTTCTCAAGGGAGCGGCTTTGAATACTTTTTTTATTCTAGCACAATCTTTTCAATCACACAAGCGTTTTGTAGCGATTATAAAAATATTCAATAATACTTTTTCGTGTGACAATGCCGATAAAAGTATGGTTATCGTCAACCACAGGGACAAAATTCTGGTTCATGGAGGTCAAAATCAGATCTTCAATCTCACAATTGACATTCACCGGCTGGTTATCCCACCTGCGCTTCATGTTTCCGACTCTTAATCCGTCCGTACCGTGCAGCGCCACAGTTCCATGATTTTTGATCTCCCACAGGATGTCGCCCTCGGTCAGAGTTCCCACATAATCGCCCTCGCGGGTAATGATCGGAACCGCACTGTAGCGATTCCCTTCCATCTGGTTCATCGCCTGTCGAAGCGTATAATCCTCGTACACGTAAACCACATCACTCTTTGGCAGCAGATAAAATAAGATATTCATTCTGATTTCTCCTAAATCAATTGCCCTCTCCATCCAGTCAGGCTGTGTTACGTTCAATCGGCGGATGGCAAAAGGCTGCGATGGTTGTTTTGCACAATTGTTTTTAGAATTTACATATTTTTCTATTCGATTTTACCATAAACAGGTCATAACTGCAATAATCGATTCAAAATTTCATTTTTATTTAAGAAGCTGGAAATATTAAGAATAAGTTAATAAACATACGTTCCATTGACGTGTCCATCTATTTTTGCTATGATCGTGGCGTAACTCTATTTTAATAAGTTTGTAATAGTTCGTAACAGATGCAAAATGCGTGCTACTACAAATTTATGTGGCACTCTATAATAAGGAGGCGTTTGTTCGAAATGAAAAGAAGGGTGTCGCTGGCGGTTTCTCTGTGCTTAATGGCTGGTCTCGTTTTCCAGGGTGCACAGGGGTTCCCCGCTTTTGCGGCAGAAAAAGAGACAGTTGCGGAACTGGAAGGGGAAATAGATTCCGAAGCTGTCGCAGACGAAGAACTATCCGAAGATTCTGAGACCGAGGTGGAAACGGAAATCGAGACCGCCGGCGAAGAGGAAACGGAAGCAGAAACAGAATCAGAAGCAGCCGACGAAGTGGGGACGGAGACTGAATCCGAATCTGAAGAAGAAGACTCCGTGGTAGGCGAGCTGATCTTCGCTCAATGTGAAGAATACATCAACATCCGTGACGAGGCCAGTACAGATGGAGAAATCACTGCCAAGATCTACAACAATGGATCTGCCACAGTCCTTTCTGTGGATGGAGAATGGTATGAAATCACTTCCGGCAACGCGCACGGATACGTAAAAGCCGAATACTTCGCTACTGGCGAGGAAGCAGCAGCTATCGCTGAGGAAATCGCCTACAACGTAGCTACGGTCAAGGTCGAATACCTGAACATCCGTGCAGAGGCTTCTACTGACAGCGAGCTTGTTGATGTTGCAAAGGAAAACGACGAAATCGAGGTTGTCCTTTATGGAGAGGACTGGATGAAGGTCGCACTCGGCAATGACGTCTATGGTTATATCAAGGCAGAATATGTCGATTACGCTACATACTATCCAGTCGCCGAGACACTGGAGGAAGAAGAAGCGCGTCTGATCGCCGAAGGGCTCCTGGCTGAAACCGAGGCGGCTGAAGCGGACGAGAATGCGGAATCCGAACAGAAAGAAGCTGCTTCTACCGAAGCAACGGAACAGACGGATGCAGAGACGGCTCAGACAGTCTCTGAGACTTCTGTTGAGACGGAAGCAGAGCCATCTGACCTTCCGGCACAGACTTCCTATGAGGATGCAGGCACAGCACAGGCTGAGACAATCGTTCAGACTGAGGCTCCGCAAACGGAAACTGTAGCACAAACCGAGGCTGTAACGCAGACCGAGGCTCCGCAGACCGAAACTGCCGC
>JAJPWX010000038.1:16858-55550 GCA_021205755.1 Lachnospiraceae bacterium
TAGCACAAACCGAGGCTGTAACGCAGACCGAGGCTCCGCAGACCGAAACTGCCGCTCAGACCGAAGCCGTAACACAGACCGAAGCAGCTCAAACCGAAGCCGCAACACAGACCGAGGCTCCGCAGACCGAAACTGCTGTACAGACCGAAGCTCCGCAGACCGAAACTGCTGCGCAGACGGAAGCAGTTCAGGCCGAAACTTCCGTAGAGACCGAGGCTCCGCAAACGGAAACTGCCGCGCAGACCGAGACTCCGCAGACGGAAACTTCTGTAGAGACTGAAGCTCCGCAGACCGAAACTGCCGCACAAACCGAAGCGGAAACAGAAGCTGCCAGCAGCTCCAGTTCTTCTTCGAGCACAGGTGAATCGATTGCTGATTATGCGCTGCAGTTTGTCGGAAATCCATACGTATATGGCGGAACAAGCCTGACCGACGGTGCTGACTGTTCTGGATTTGTACAGTCCGTGTTCGCGCATTTCGGCATCTATCTGTCGCGCACAGCAGCTGCCCAGGCAACGAATGGCACAACGATCAGCTTAAGTGAGCTGCAGGCAGGTGATCTGCTGTTCTACAGTTCCACCGGAGACGGTTCGATTGACCATGTCGCGATCTACATCGGCAATGGCTGCATCGTCCACGCGGCGAATTCCACACGCGGGATCTGTACGGACAGTGCTTATTACAGCACACCGGTATGCGCCGTGCGCTGCTATTAAATGAGGTATCGGCAGATACCGAACCGATAGCCGAACTACTTTTTTTGAGATTCAAAGGGAGTGTTTCCCCTGATTTCGTGAGGATATGAAGAAAAACCCGGCAGACGAAGCTATTACCGTCTGCCGGGTTCTTTTCGTATTAAAAATCTTTCTCAATCGCTTTCAGGTACCGCGCGAGCGCATCCTGCCATTCTGGCAGCGGTTCAAAGCCATTCGCACGCAGCTTACTCTTATCCAGACGGGAATTGAACGGCCGCTTTGCTTTCGACTCTCCGTATTCCGCTGTCGTCACCGGCAGCACACGCAAATGCGACTCATCATATACTTCCCGTCCAAGTGCGGCAGCCTGACGGAATATTTCTACAGCAAACTCATACCAGCTGATGTATCCGCCCTCGTTTGTCGCATGGTAATAGCCGTATTTTTCCGTCCCTATCATATCTGCGAGCAGACGAGCCAGGTCTTCCGTATAAGTCGGTGTGCCGATCTGATCGTCCACCACGCGGAGCGTATCGTGGTTCTTGCCGATATTCAGCATCGTGCGGATAAAATTCTTGCCATTCACACCAAACACCCATGCGATACGGACAATAAAGAATTTATCCAATGTACCAGATACCGCCAGCTCACCCTCCAGCTTTGTCTGGCCGTACACATTCAGAGGCTTGTAGTCCTTACAATCCGGATCCCATGGCGTCTCTCCCATCCCGTCAAATACATAATCCGTAGAGATATACAGCATCTTTGCGTCCAGCGCTTTGCAGGCACTGGCGATATTCTGTGTGCCGCCCCCATTCACCGCACGTACTTTTGCTACTTTATCGTCATCCTCTGCGAGATCCACCGCAGTCCAGGCGGCGCAATGAATCACCGCGTCCGGTTTCACTTCCGTGAGGATTCGGCTTACAGCTTCTCCGTCTGTGATATCCATCTGTACATAAGGCATCCCTGTAACTGCAGTGCCATCCGCAATCCCGCTGTATTCCGGCGCGACATCCGAACCGATCCCTTCCAGTCCGCGCGCCGCCAGCTCATTCATCACATCATGCCCCAGCTGTCCGCCCACGCCTGTCACTAAAATCTTCATCTTCTTCCTCCGATCCATTCTCTTTCTTTTCGTCACTGTTTCATCCCTTCACAGTGACATCTTTTTTACTTTCCTGCCATCGAATCTACCGGGCGGTTTTCTCTCCCGCTATTTACCCGGTAATGCTCGTGTCTGCGTTCAGTTTATCAGAGAATTCCCTCGGCGGCAAGACTTTTTTCCGTTTCACACAGATTCGTCCTTTTGGCGTTCTCTATTTCCCGTTTCCAGTCTCAGCCGCCGGACTGATTCTTTTTCTCAATCGCGGTAAATACCTGTCTGGAAAAAGCAGAAATCGTATAAATGATCATTCCCGGTCCGATGACAATCGCGAAAAAATACGTGGTCGTGTTAAACAGGAAAAAGAATATTTCCAGCAGAAGAACCAACGTCATCAGCATGGATCTTCCAAAATACTGGCGGAAAATGTCGAGAGAGTTTTTCATGGATTTCATCAGCGTATTCTCATAGCGCGCGATCAGCGGCCAGGCATAGATGATTGCGGTGTAGGCGAACGCAACCAGCAGCATTCCGCAGATCAGAAATACAATCGGATTGTCCTCCAGCACATCAAAGAGCTGGAAGTCCATATAGATCGCATACAAAGCCACAAATGTAATCACCGCCAGTATCGTGCCCTGCTTCCAGTTTTCCTTAAAGCCTTTCACAAATCCCTTAAATATATAGCCTTCTTCATCCTCCGCCAGTTTCAGCGCAACGGAAAAAGCCGCAGCGGTCGAGGCGCCAATCGTCACGATCGGCAGGCTGAAAAGAATCCACAGGAAATTCAGCTTGATGATACTGGCAAATTTGCAGACAAAGCGGTACAGCGCGCTTTCTGTGCTGAAAAATCTCATTTCATTGTTCCTTTCTGAAAAATCATTGTGTTATAAGAGTGTTTTTGAATCTTCTATGTAGCCAGCAGCACACAGATACGAAAAGGCGGAGACTGCTCATGACAGCCCCCACCTTCGCTGTGATATCCTATCTATCTGTCGTTATCTCACTACATATCAGAGCCGTAAATTATTCTCCAGCCAGAGCTCTCTCTTCTGCCTCATGACGAAGTGTAGCCTCGTTCTCCTGGAACTCGATGCACTCGTCAAAGCCGTAGTCATACGCATCCGTCGTCATCTGCGCAACGATCTCATCGAACGCTTCGTCGGAATCCGCGTAAATTGCATTCCAGGAACCATTCTTGATGCAGTTCGTCACCTGGCTCCAGGTTGTCTGCAGCTCATCTGACTTAGCACTGGTCGAATAATCGGTACCTGGGGAAAGCATATAATCGCTCGTCTTCACATACGCATCGAACGTCGTGCAGCCGCTCCACTCTCTCCAGTCTGCCTCTACCAGAGTAGAAGCTTCGGTCTGCTGGCTTGCCCACTTCTGATAGTTGTAGGTCTCGCCTACCGGAGAATCCAGATTAATGGTATCCAGAGCCCAGGTCGTATTGTTCATCTTGAAGGAACCATCATCAAATGTGCCTGAATAGCCATCGCTCATCTCTGTATTGACATCTGCCTTGCAGGAAGCGCCAAGCTCGGTAAGATAAAGATAGCCTTCCTCATCGTAATACCAGCAAACGTCCTGCGGGCCATATTCGAAGGTCAGACGGCCTTCCGGTGTGGACAGCCAGTTGAGAATTGCCATGCAAAGCTCCGGATATTCCGTGTTCTCACCGATGGACCAGATACGGTTGCCGCCGTAAATGGTCTGGCCATAGATGATCGGTCTCGCCTCGTTCGGTACGCGCGGATACAGAGCGCCGCCCATAGAACCGTCTTCCTTGTCCGCCAGATGCGCGTCTGTGTTGTACATGCTCTCGCCAAGGAAATTGAAGATGTTGAAGAATGCTCCGCCGTTCTGATAATCTTCGCAGGCATTGTCATAGGTCTGTGTCATGGAATCCGGATTCAGCAGGCCATTCTGATACAGCTTATTGTAGAAACGCAGGGTGGTCAGATACGGGCCATCCTCTTCCAGTGCGTTGTGGTATACACCGTTCTCCGGATCATACAGACCGATACCGAACTCATCATATCCATAATAAGCGGTCGCCAGAGACTTCACATACATCACCATGTCGCCATCCCAGTCCGGGAAGATGGACATCGCATAGGTCGCGTTGCCATTGTCATCGGTCGGGCAAAGCTCTTTCATCTGAATCAGAACTTCCAGAAGGTCATCCAAATTGTTGATTTCCGGATAGCCCAGCTGTGCATACAGATCCCAGCGGAGATCCCAGGTATACATCGCATCCTGTGTATCATCCGCGTCTACCGCTACGTCAAAGCCGTAACCATAGATTGTGCCGCCGGAGAGGTTGCGGTTCTTCTCAAGAGCCGGCTCCATATGCTCCAGGATATACGGACCATACTCACTTAAAAGATCCTCATCTTCCCAGTCAAAGAGAAGTCCCTGATTGACTGCCTCAAGATATTCATCACCATCGGAACCCCAGATGACGATATCGCCAAGGTCGCCGGACTCCATACGGCTCTCATATACACCATCCTGGTCATCAATAATATTCAGTTTTACATTAAACTTCTCCAGCATGATCTGGCCAAACCAGCCAATCTGCTCTCCTGAGTAGTTTGCCAGCTGATCATATACATTCAGGGTAACTGTGGAATCCGGAATCACGTCCGCCGGAATGTCCTCAGTCGCAAATGCGGTAGCGCCGCCTCCGATAAAGCTCGACAGAGCTACGCCAACCACGCCTGCCGCAGAGCCCTTCAGGAACTCTCTTCTCGATATTGTTTTTGTCATGTTTCTATCCTCCGTTTAAAGAATAATGGTAACGATTCTGAACAGCAGATCCCAGTCTGTCTTCTCGCTTCGATGCTGTTCTGAACTGTTACAGAAAATAATGGTTTCACAGCCGTATTTCCTTTAGAAACAGCTGCTTTTTTATACACAAACTGCCTGACTGCGGCAGCATATGCCAAAAATGATGCTCAGCCCTTTACCGCTCCCAGCATAATGCCGCCTTCAAAATACCGCTGCAGGAACGGATATACCAGAAGAATCGGCAGCACCGTCACCATGGATATGGTGTACTTAACCACCTTGCCGGAAAGAAGCGACTGCAGCGCATTCTCTGCGGAGCTGCCGCCGGACTGCATCAGCGCGCTCAGGTTCGAGGTGCTGTTCAGATATACATACAGCCTGTGCTGCAGCGTGTACAGCTGCGGGGAGGACTGCATGTAAAGGATGGAATCCATGAAAGAATTCCAGTGGCCGACAGCGCCGAAAATGGTAATCGTCGCCAGAATCGGCGTACACAAAGGCCAGATGATCTGCCGGAACACCTTGAACGGACCAGCGCCGTCAATCTCCGCGCTCTCCTCCAGCTCCCGCGGAATGGATTCGATATAGGTCTTTACCAGGATAATATTGTATGGGGCGACAATACCCGGGATAATATACACCCAAAACGTATTCGTCAGACCCAGCATCTGCATATTCAGGAACGTAGGGATAATACCCGCGTTAAAATACATGGTTACCACAATCAGCCGATACCACAAACGCCTGTGCCAGAGCTCCTGCTTCGTCACCAGATAGCCCACCAGTGCGGATGCCATTACCATGAGCGCTGTGCCCAGAACTGTACGGGCGATCGTCACCATAAACGCCTGCCCCAGGTCATTGATCGAGAGCAGCGAAATATAGTTGCTGAACTGAATCCCTCTCGGATAAAAGTTAATCAGACCCTTTGACACCAGGTCATTGTCACTGATCGTATTGATAAACAGATAGTAAAACGGGAAAATACATAAAAACGTAAACACACCGAAAACCGCGTAATTAATGACATTAAATACGATATCACCCGGCGTTGTACGGTAAATGCTTTTGTGCTTTTTTGCGTATTTCTTTTCGGCTTTTGCGTCGATTTTTTCCTGTGCAGTCTTCGCCATATCGCACCTCCTATATGATACTCTCGCCGCGCACCAGCTTCGAGAAGCCATTTGCGCCGAACAAAAGAATGACACTGATGATGGACTTTAACATACCAATCACTGTACTCAATGGAATCGAGCCGTCCTGAATACCCAGCTTATACACATACAGGTCCAGAACCATCACAGAGTTCGAGTTTACAGCATTTTCAAAGACGAGGTACTGATCCATGCCGTTCGTCAGGATGTTCGCGATGGACATCAGCAGCAGAACAAAGAACGTCGGCATCAGGCCGGGGACAGTGATGTGCCACATCCGCTGGAAACGTCCGGCGCCGTCCACTCTCGCAGACTCATAGAGCTGCTGGTCAATACCGGAAATCGCGGCTATGTAAATGATCGCACTCCAGCCGATTCCTTTCCAGGTACCCCAGCCCCACATCTGAAGCCAGGTATGGGAGTTATTCATCAGCAGGTTTTTGCCGGAATCCCAGATACCCAGATTTACCATAATGCTGCTGATAAATCCGTCCGTAGAGAAAATACACACCGCGATCGCATACACCAGAACCCAGCTGATGAAGTTCGGGATCGTCGTACAGGTCTGCACAAAGCGGCGGAATTTACTGCTCTTCATCTCACTTAAGAAAATCGCGAACGCCATCGGCAGCCAGCTTGTAATAATTCCAAGACCGCTCATAGCCAGGGTATTCTTCATTACATTAATGACGTCTCGCACGGTTGCGGCGTTTTTAAACAGCTGTGTAAACCATTTGAAGCCGACAAATTTGTCCCAGGAAAGCGACTGGCCTGCTTTATAATCAAAGAATGCGTAACGCCAGCCCCACAGAGGCAGGTAGCTGAACAGTATACAGAGTACGATAAACGGCAGCAGCATCAGAAACAAAGAAAATTTCGTCTCCATATGGTATTTGTCTTCCGATGGATATCTGGAAAGAATTCCGGTCTGAGCTACATTCAGAACAAGAACAAGCACGAATACGACCAGAAGAATCCAGTAAGCGGTCGGGAACATCGGCTCAATCTTATCCGGATTGCTTGTCTCACAGACGCGCAGATAAGCAGCATAAATACCGGCCATGCCGACCAGCTCCACAATCGAACCGGCCATGCCGATCTTTGTGCCAAGCTTTCTCATGCGGGTATTGCCTAAAGACATGCATCCATTCGCCCCGTTCGCGACAACTCCAACGATAATGACAAGCGCGGATGCGTAAAGAATCTGGACATCCTGATAGGTCAGCCATTCTTTGCGGAACGCACGTCCGAACTGGCTCACCAGTGACGAGTAGGAGACGCCTACCGTGAAAAGGGAAAGCTTTGAACTGATCATACCGCTGATCCTTGCCGGATTCAGCCCTGGCAGAAACAGGCAGGCAATCGAAAAAATCACTCCCGCCCTGATCAGGTAATACATCCAGTCTACTTTTGTCCTCTGGGCGCCTGAAACTCTCGCATCAACCGCTTTCTCCATAGTTTCCTCTCCTTTCATACGCCGCCGCGGATACACTGTTCCCGCAGCCCCGGCATTTGTGAACCATGCACTCTTTCTTCCATATCATATAAAAAGCAGATATTTCATACAATGCAAAGGATTTACGCAAAACAAAATGCCCGACGTCTGCGAAAGACAATCACTGTCGTTTTTTCGTAGTTTCGTTCTGTCTGGTTTTTGCTTTTTAGCATTTTTCACAAACAAATCTTTTTACATTTTACAATATTGCATTTTTTTATACAATGATTTATACTCGTAAAGGATTGACTTATCCTCTAAAATGAAACTGGAAATGTACAGAAAGGAAATTTCAATGAATAAGGTCTATGCAGCCGGTTATTCCTCAACCCATCCGGCAGATTTCGTATATGACACCCCCCCTGGGAGGTTTCTTTTGGTCATGACGCACTCTCCCGCCGTATTTCGCTGCGGGGAGGCTCTGGTGCAGTTTCCGGAAGACACCGCGATTCTGTATGAACCCGGGGAGAATTTATACTACCGCGCGGACGGGGAAAGCTACAGCGACGACTGGCTCTATTTTTCTACCACAGAAAAAATGATTCTTGATTTTCCCTGCCGGAACCGTCCCTTTCCCATCTCTGAGCCGGAGTATTGCTACAACCTGCAGCAGCTCATCACCTGGGAATACTATTCCGATAAAGAAGGCAATGAAGAGATTCTCTCTGACCTGGTGCAGATTCTCTTCAGCCGCCTCTATGACGACTCCAACGTCCGCGAGGTCACGTCATTTTCCCATGCCCTCTATGCCCTGCGCAAATCCATCCAGATGGAGCCGTGGCGGGAATGGAGCGTAAAAGGCATGGCCGAGCGGCTGAATATCAGCTCCAGCTATCTGCAGGCACTCTATAAACAGCAATTCGGCATTTCCTGTATGGAAGATGTCATCAACAACCGCATCAAGCGGGCCAGACACCAGCTGGCGCATACAAGAAAAAGTTCCGCTGAGATCGCCTTGGACTGCGGCTATCATACAGTGGAGCATTTCAACCGGCAATTCCGGAAAATCACAGGGATGTCTCCTCTGGAATACCGCAAAAAGGTATCCGCAGAGGAGCCGCAGTGGCCCCCTGAGTTACAGAACTCCCCCAGTTCTGCCCGGATGGGATCATCCCCGTCCCTGCGGACATAGCCATCTGTTTTGAGACAGCTAGTACATCGTCTTCCAAATAGCTCGACTTTAGACGCAGGATGAATTTTCATATGCAAGGCGGAAGAAGGAGGCGTAGCGGTGGCTACGTCGACTGATGACAACGAAGCAGATGGAAATTCAGGCAAGTATAAA
Source organism: Lachnospiraceae bacterium (assembly GCA_021205755.1). Taxonomy (GTDB): domain Bacteria; phylum Bacillota; class Clostridia; order Lachnospirales; family Lachnospiraceae; genus Choladousia. Next base: position 25,389 of record JAJPWX010000038.1, read on the forward strand.
GTCGAGATAATTTGGAGACGAGGTACTAGTCCCGGAAGAAAATATCGCGTGTGTACACTTTTTCTCTTACATCATCCAGGCAGGAATCATAGCGGTTCGCGATCACTGCATCACATTGTGACTTGAACGCAGCCAGATCGTTCACTACGACACTGCCAAAAAAGGTACTTCCATCCTCCAGGGTCGGCTCATAGATGATGACGGTCGCGCCCTTTGCCTTGATGCGCTTCATGACGCCCTGGATACTGCTCTGACGGAAGTTGTCTGAATTGCTCTTCATGGTCAGCCGGTAAACGCCCACCACACAGGACTTCTCATTCGCCGCACTGTAGTCTCCGCGGTTGTAATAATCATAATACCCCGCAAGCTTGAGTACCCGGTCCGCGATGAAGTCCTTTCGCGTACGGTTGCTCTCTACAATCGCCTCGATCAGGTTCTCCGGCACATCCGCGTAGTTCGCCAGCAGCTGCTTGGTGTCTTTGGGCAGGCAATAACCGCCGTAGCCAAAGCTCGGATTGTTGTAATGCGTGCCAATACGCGGATCCAGGCAGACGCCGTTGATGATCTGCTGTGTATTCAGGCCTTTCATCTCTGCGTAGGTGTCCAGTTCATTAAAATAGGCAACCCGCAGCGCCAGATACGTGTTGGCGAACAGCTTCACGGCCTCCGCTTCCGTCAGTCCCATATACAGCGTGTCAATGTCTTCTTTGATCGCGCCCTCCTGGAGCAGTCCGGCAAAGGTGTGCGCCGCGTTTACCAGGCGCTCATCCTCCATATCCGTACCTACAATGATGCGCGACGGATAAAGATTGTCATAGAGAGCTTTGGATTCCCGCAGAAATTCCGGAGAAAAAAGAATGTTCCGGCTGCCCGTCTTCTGCCGGATAGACTCCGTATAGCCGACCGGGATGGTCGACTTGATAATCATAATCGCGTCCGGATTGTACTGCATCACCAGCGAAATCACATTCTCTACCGCTGAAGTATCAAATTTCTGCGTGCGGGAGTCGTAATTCGTCGGCGCGCAGATCACCACAAACTGCGCGTCCCGGTATGCGCGCTCTGCGTCCAGTGTCGCTGTCAGGTTCAGCTCCTTCTCCGCTAAATATTTTTCAATATACTCATCCTGAATCGGAGATTTGCGCTGATTAATCAAATCGACTTTCTCCGCAACGACATCGACTGCCGTCACCTGGTTTTTCTGCGCGAGCAGCACCGCAAGGCTCAAACCTACATATCCGGTACCCGCTACTGCTATTTTTACGTTGCTCATATCCTCGTCCTCCTCCTGTTTCAACCTCAACGCCCTGCTTCTGTAACTGCTTCCTGGCAATCACTCCTGGCTCTCCGGAACATACAGTACCATCACATACCCCAGCTCCTCCAGCCGTTCGGCGAGCGCGTCGCCTTTTACATATACGATGTCATATTCTGCGTTCTCATAATCAAACGCCTCAAAAAGATAATAATCCTCCTCATACCAGGTCAGATCGATATCCCCATGCTTACTGATGATAAAATAATCCGTCAGCCCCAGTTCTTCTTCCTGCTTTTTTCCAAACAGCTGATAGTCCATCAGCTGTGACTGGTAAAACTGAATCTTGATACCGGAAAGACCGCCTTTTAATACGTAGGGATACTCCTCCGTGACCGCCTCCTCTATTTCCTGTAAAAATTCTGTTACCTCCTGTGTCGCTTCCTGCACATAGGCATCGGAAGCCTTACGGATTTTTCCGTAATTCACCAGAATCAGCAGCAGATCGCCAGCCAGCACCAGCGCCAGGAGCGCATAAGGCATCCGCTTTTTTTTAAGCAGCGACACCAGAAGCACCGCCGCCATCAGCAAAAGCCCCAGCAGACAGGCCGCGATCAGAGCCGTCCTTCCATATTTCATCCCGGAAAGGATTTTCGCGGGATTACTGACCTTCTGGAATGTATTCAGCGTGATGGTATTATACACATACCCAGGATATTTTACCACAATCGGGAGAAATTTCCACAGGAAAAGAGCAAAAAGTGCCGCGGCCGCCGCCATACAGACAAACCGAAGCTTTCCCGTCAGCCATTCGCGGTGGCAGCACAGCACATACAGGGCAAAAAACACAAGCATCCCGGCCCCGCACACGGAGTACCGGTCATACAGCAGGCGGTCGGAGCGACGGGTCAGCTCGCCGGTCGCCAGCGAAAGATAAGTCCCCTTAAAATACAGCGCTCCCACCGCATAATATCCGGCGAAAACCAGGAATGTAAACAGGGCTGTGATTTTTTCCTCCAGCCGAATGGATGGCGTTTTCCCCGGCAAATTACCGGATTCTTCGCAGGTTCCGATATCCGTATGCATGGTCCGGGGCTTTGCCCGCTGCTCTTTTATTACCTTCCAGCCAAAAACTGCCAGAGCCGCACCGCCAATCAGTACCAGGCCCTGTGTCGTGACCACCAGTGTGTTCAGCCAGGACAGGCAGATCATAAGAAGGTCTTTCAGCGCCTGTACGGAAAAAATATTCAGATATCCGCCCATGTCTGTGGATTCAAAAGAGTTGGAATTTACTCCGCTGATCGAATAAAGCGCCTGCTTGAGAATTCCGGAAATCTTCTGATCCGCCAGAACAAATACCGCCATCGCAGCGATGCTGACCGGCCAGCAAAGAGACTTCTGCCGTGTCAGTATCCAGATGCATCCCGCACAGAGCGCCAGCGCCAGAATCAGCACGATTCCCCGGGTATGCGCCATATAGGCAAGCGCGCAGCAAAGGATGGCCAGTATGGAATAAAGCGTTCTTCTCCCACTGCGTCCCTCTCTGGCAGCCCGAACGGTCTCAAGCAGAAACAGAAGCACATACCATGGCAGCACACAGAGCAGATAATCCCCGCGGTAGTAAAGAACGTACAGCGCAATCGATGGCACAAAGCACACTGCCATGCCCAGCAGGGCGGCCAGCCCGGCAGATTGCATGTGCAGATGCCTGCGGCAGATTCGATAAACCACCGGCACCGTCGTCGCATGTATCAAAGCCTGCAGGATCATCGAAATACGGTAGATCGCGTCCGGATCCTCCAGAAAAGCAAACAGCGGCACAGTCATCAGCGCCTGAATGAAACGGTAATACGGTCCCCCCAGATGCGCGATCATCAGGCTCCAGTCTCTGCCGGTGACCCAGGCCGCATTCGCCATCGTCACTGTCTCATCACTGATCACAGGTACCGAAAGCTGCCCCGCAAGCACACACAGAAAAGCTGTGGAAAATAAAGTCGCCGCCGTGACCGTCTTTTTCTCTCCAATCCTCTTTCTGTCCAAAGTCTCTTTTCCTTTCCTCTCATTCCCTGGCCATCGCATCCGCCGGGAGCACAGATTTGGAACATCCTTACGTCAGATACTCGTAACTGTTCAGAACAGCAGGCCGCAGGTCTACGCTTCGCTTCGGTCGTCGCTAAGCGAACGTCCACTGGACGTTCAGCGACGCCTGCGATGCTGTTCTGAACTGTTATAAATACTCTGTAAAATTCAACAAAAAATAGATAAAGTTTTCATAGAATAACAACAGGGCAAACACAAGCACAAGCACAAACAGCAGTTTTTGGCCGTTCTTCCGTAGTGTTCCTTTTGCCAGCACCTCTCGATCGGATAGACCATTTTCTATCAGCCGCACAACCGAAAGGCCGAATGCTGCAATCACACAGATATAATACCGGCTCTGGAATCCCCCCATATAACCGCGGGAATAAAACCCGCCCGCCGCATTCACAAACTGCAGGGCGGCTGCAAAAAGCGCGGCTGCATACAGCCCCAGAGGGGCGATTCCCCGGCTGTCCCGTTTCCGCCAGGAAACAAGGGCGGAAGCTGCCGGAAGAATCCAGATAGACAGCAGAGCGATTCTGTCCGGAGCATAAAGCCGTGTCGATTTATACAAAGCAATGTGGCTGGCAATCCCGGTCCAGGAACCGAAGAACTCCCTTTTATAATAGAGGAAATACTGATAAAGCGTCATAACCGCCCGCTCTTCTTCCTGTACATAAAAGGAGGAGTTCTGAAAATATTCCTCTGATACGAAATTAGCCAGTGAGGGCTGGAACGTCCCGTATATATGATAGATATAAAGAAAATACAGCACAGCCGGCAGATAAACCGGGAGGGTGGCAAAAAAGCTTCTGTGAAACAGGCGCTTCCAGCTTTTCTCGCGAAACAGACAGACCACAATGACTGCCACGCTCGCGAGCGCCGTCATCAGACCGGCCGTCGTTTTCGTCAGCAAAGACGACGTCACGCCCACCGCGATCAGAAGATAGGTTTTCCAGTCTCTCTTTTGCTCGGTAAACCGCAGAATTCCCAGAAAATAGACGGTCACCGTCAGCAGTGCAAGCGTGTCGTTTGAAATTCCTCCGGCTCCATAGAGCATCATAGGCACGCTGGTGGTAATCATCGCGTACAGAAGGTGCAGACAGGGCTTCTGCTGATCCAGTCTGGTAAAACCAATATAAAAAATCAGCAAAAGAGCAAGCAGGGCAATTCCCATGCTGAATCGGCGCAGACGGGCGATGTTGACCACGCAGACGCTCCCGCCGTCCTCAAACTGAATGGCATTCGCCAGCCGCATGATCTGATAATACAGAGGCGGGTGCCCCAGATAATTCACCTCATCATTTGTCCAGTCAATCCTCCACACATCGTCCATAGCGCTGACCTCTTCCAGAAGCGTACCGCTGGTCATCTCCGTGAAATCCGCAAGCAGCACATTGTTTTCCTCCAGGTAAGCAATGTAGGATATGTGCTGCATCTCATCCGGAGTCCTGCCGACGTAATTCTCATAATAAGACATCTGAAACAGAGAATACAGAAAGAGAAACGCGTACACAAACAGGCACAGTGGTTTCGCCGCCCGGCAATTTTGCATGGGCGTGGTTTCCGGTACCAGAATGCAGGCACACACCGGCAGCAGAAACAGGATGCTCAAAAGTATTGCCAGCCGAATCGGGTGCACATCGCCTGCCGAAAGCTCAAGCTCTGTACCGCTGATTCGCCAGAGAAACAGTGCTGCGGCGGCAATCACAGCAGCGGCCATGAACCATTTATATTTCGGTATTACGGTACTGATTTCCTTTTTTTCCACTATTTTTTTCCTCATTCACACACACTTGGAGCTCGTCATGCGCTCTTGCGAAAAAAGAAGCACACTACAACTCCCTATGCACAGATATGTCCACGATTCGATCCGCAAGCGCCTGCGCATCTCCCATCGGGACAAAAAAGATTCCCTCCATGCTTTCGTCAAACAATTCCCGGTTAGCTGGATTGTCGCCCAGGATCATTGGTTTTTCCATTGCCTGGTAAATATAGGCCTTTCCCGGTATTGTGCGCTTTGCTTTTTCAATTCCGGCATTAAAATGCCCGGCCAGGCACAAGTCGGCACACGCAATGTATTCGGCCAGCTGCTCCTGCGCAAGCCAGTCAAAATACCGAATGTTCGAAGCTTCCACCCGTTCGGACGCTGGTCCGATAAAATAAAAGAAGAACCGTTCATCCTCCGCCAGAATACGCATAGCCTCGGTAATCACCTCCACCCCCTGCAGGGGAAGAACGCTGCCGAAATACAGAACTACAAAGCGCCCCTGTGCTTCCGCGGGTTTTGTCCTTTTGCGCGGATAATAAACGGACGTATCCGCCTCCAGGTACAAGGTATGGAAGTTCTCCCGCGGCACAGCAAACTCGGAAGAAAAATAATCGCCATGCGCGTTCGTATCACAGATACAGGCGTCTGCGCCCCGCAGCGTTCTTTTGTCCAGCCAGTGGCAAAGACGCGCCAGTATGCCGCCTTTTCGAAATTTTTTCCGGTCGCACACCATCGTATCGTAAACAGAGATAAAAAAGTCAATCACCACCGTCTTTCCCCGAAATTTCCAGCCGAAAAACGGAAGAATCAGCTGCGGGGAAAAGCCGGCAAATACCACGTCGCAGCGTTTCATGGAGCAGAAAAGCAGGTGACTATACACATAGGCCAGCCGTTTTACATAGCTGCCGCTTTTGCTTCCAAAGACGGTCAGCTGCGCCGCTTTTTCTGACAGAAGCGCCATCTCCTGCGTATTTCGTATATAGTCGGTATTTTTTGTCGTAATAAAAAGAACTCTCTGGTTTTCCAGTTCTTTCATCCTTCCGCCTCCCGGTGTTTCCAGCAAATCACCAACAGAAAATAAAGCATCAGCATCGCCAAAACAAAGGTAAAATACAGGCAAAGCGCCATGATTCCCCAGCGTTTCAAAACCGACGTGCCAAAGAGAAACAGAGCGAGGGCTGCCGCTATGTATCCGTAAATCATGCGGCTCTGCCGCCGCAGAATAGTGATGACCAATAGCAGCAGATTGTGCATTGCAATGATTCCGCCGTCCAGAATGAATACAAGGAGTACCATTCGATAAGCGGACAGGTCTACCCCGTAGACAAGCTCCAGCAAAGGAAGACCCAGCCAATACCCGGCAATGGCAATCACCACAGTCAGCAATGCCACAATCCCGGCAAGTCTGCCAACGATGCCGCCAAATTCCCGGGTGCGTTTCTCATGCCACAGAAGACCCAGCCGTTTGAGAATCGGCTGAAAAATAAAGTTGCCAAGCAGCGCTATCACAAAAACCGGCATAAATACAATGTTCAGCGCCGTCTGTTCGCGCGCGCTCACCACCGAATCTATGATATATTTGGGCGCATTTGCCACATACATATTCAGGCAGGCGCTGACGCACAGCGGCGCACAGGCCAGAAGCAGGCTGCGCACGCGCTGCTTACCCATCTGGGCACCTTCTCCTTTGGATGTCTTTTCTCCGACAGAAGCCCTCCCGTCAGCCGCGGGATTTTCCTGGTCATTCAGATACCCGCGCACATTCCAATTCATGAAAACAGAAAGTGCCAGCGTAATGAGAAGCGAAATCAGGCTTGTCAGCAGCAAGTCTCTGGTTTCCAGAAACAGCAGCGCATACAGCACAATAAACAGGAAAAGCCGGATTCCCAGGATTCGCCCGGCGATATCCAGCCTGCCGGTCTGCTGCAGCCTGCCATGCAGGACATCCTCAAACGCTTCCACTGCTTTGACCAGGCAGATCAGCAGCACAACCGCTGCTTTCTGCGCCGTATACTGTCCGGAAAGAAGCGTATACCCCGCATAGCCAAAGCTTGCCAGAAGCATCAGGCCAACCGTCAGGCCGCGGGCAGCCACATAATCCCGAAACGTGTAAACCTCCGCCGTATCTGTGACCTGGAACTGCCGGACGCCGTATTTTCCGACCTGCAGCATCAGATTTCCCACTGCGTAAGCCATGACAAAGATACCGGAGTCCGTATCCGTACCCGCTCTTGTGAGCACGATCAGCAAAATCGTTGTCTGAAATGAATTCATCATAGCGGAAAACGCGTTCCAGAGGACCGCTGACCGCTCCTGATTTTTATCTGATGTCAAAAAATTCCGCATAGTTTCTTATGATTCTCCCGCACCTGTTTTCTCGTCAGATGGAACGTCCGCATCCCCATCCGGCAGCTTATCATAATCGATGTGCCGCACATGATACTGGATGTCTTCCAAAAGCTTCCTGTTTTTGGCGATCAGATCCGCCTGCAGGCCGATCACGAACGTCATAAATCCCATCATCAGCAGAATCGCACATAAAATCAGCGATTGGGTATGGCCGTTGCCATTCCCTGTGAAGAAAAGAACCAGGAAGCGGATTCCGATCGCCAGTCCAGCCGCAAAGGGAATGACAGAGAGAATCGAAAACGTTTTCAGCGGCGAGTACATGATATAAGCCCGCAAAATCGTGACGACCGATTTTTTGATATAGCTGGGGATGCTGTGAAACAGTCTGGAAGGCCGCAGCTCTTCGTTCGTCCGGATTGGGACTGAGGTCTGCGCAATTTTAACCCGCCCGGCCTGAATGATTGTCTCCAGTGTATACGTGTATTCATTCGTCACATTCAGCCGCAGCGCTGCCTCCCGGCTGAATGCGCGGAAACCGCTCGGCGCGTCGGGAATATCCGAATTCGACGCCTTGCGCACAACCCAGCTTCCCAGATGCTGCAGCTTTTTCTTGACAGGCGAAAAGTGCTCCGTCTCATCAATCGGCCGCTCGCCGATCACAATATCTGTCTTTCCCTCGAGAATCGGGCGTACCAGCTTTTCAATGTCCGCCCCGGCGTACTGGTTGTCCGCGTCTGTATTCACAATAATATCCGCCCCGTTGCGCAGGCAGGCGTCTATTCCGGCCATAAACCCATAAGCCAGGCCCTTGTTCCGTTTAAAATTCACAACGTAATTCACGCCCCAGCGCCGTGCAACCTCCACTGTGGCGTCCTGGCTCCCGTCATTAATAATCAGGTATTCAATCTGATCAATCCCGTCAATCCTTTTGGGCAGGTCATTCAGCGCAATTTCCAGCGTCTCGGCTTCATTATAGCACGGAATCTGAATGATAAGCTTCATGTGTCTCTCCCCTTTCCGAAAACCAATTGCTGCGCAATAGGTCTTTTATCCGTTTTCAGATATATATATAACTTTCTGAATAATCTGAATCCATACAATCGCGTTCAAAAAACCGCTCATAAACAACAGCCGCCGATCCAGGATTTTCTTCGTCTGAAAAAAAGAGTTGCGCAAAACCAGCAGTACCAGCAGAAGGAATGGAATAAAATACCGCCCCTGCACCCCTTCAATATAGTAAGAATCGGTGGAGGTCCACGAAAACAGCATCGAAATCTCTACCAGAAACAGGGAACCCGCTGCCAATATGGCCCAGAACGCGCGCTTTCTGCCCGAAATCCGCCTTTCACCCGGATGCGCAATACAGGAAAGCAGCAGCAAGAACAGAAAACCAATAATCACAAACCAGGGAATCGTGATCTGCAGCCAGCCTAAGTAACCGCCGAGCAGGTTTCGCAGGTAGGCGTCTCCCTGTTTATAAATGGTGTTCGCCAGCATTCCAACCAGGCGCCGCGGATACTGGATAAAATAGCCAAACGTATAGATCTGTGTGCTGTCTGAGCCGCCCACGGCCTCCGCGGCTGTTCTGGAAAGGCGGGAAATGATACTCGACAGATTTCCCCGCAGAAATGCGTACAGGCACACAACCGTCACCGCGCCAATCAGAGCCTTTTGTTTCCGGCCGCAGCCGCTTTTTACCAGAAAAATTCCCAGCGGCAGCAGGCACAGAGGAATATAGACGCTCCCCTTCACCGTAGCCATCAGGCAGCCCGTAACGACTGTCACGGCAATGTCGCAGAAACGGACGGAGACATTTTCCGTACACAGAAAAATACTATAGCTTACAAACAGAAAGGCAACTCCATTGATGACACTATCGTAGGAAAACGATGCTGCCTGCTGTAACGAGATCGGCAGCACCGCGATCAGCATCAGGGAAACCTTTCCTACGGGAAGTTTTTTCACCGCAAGGGTAGTCAGAATCGCGTAGGCAATCAGCGCAAACAGGCGCCCCAGCATCAGCATGGGCATCGTACCCAGCCCCAGCAGTCTGCCTAGAGTAATTCCCAGCGCCTGCGGCAGATAATAGATCCTGCCGGCGTTGTTCAGTGCACTCAGCGCCCGGCATTCGACCAGTGTATCGTCCTGAACCCGTGTAAACAGCTGCCGGTACAGGCGCTCATAGGAAGCGACGCTGATGTCCTCCTTATTCTCTGCGGTCATATCCGCGTCATCCGCACGTTTGTATATATAGCCGTCTTTTTCACTGTCCGGAATCCCCATCAGCTCATTGGACAGCTGATAGGCAGTATCAATGTGCGATGGCTCGTCTGGCACACCGTACATCGTAATCACGCATCCCATCATCAGCCCCAGGGACAGAATCAGCACCGGACAAAGTCTGGTCAGGCTGATTCGCCGCACAAAAATCAGGAAATACAAAAGAGAAACGATGAGCAGAACCCCTGCGCAGAAAATCAGATACATCGGCAGCAGGAAAAAGGTATTTCCATACTCCAGGGTAACCGCCAGTGTGCTGTTATCAGGCTCCCCATTGATATACAGCTGATCGTCCGCGGTTTCTTCTGTCTGTTCTGTCTGCGCATCTTCCGCCTGGCTTTCCTCCGTCAGAGCTTCGTCTGCTGCTTCCGTGTCTTCCCATACATAGCTGTACGGAATCTCCACGGCCGTCCCGTCAAACTCTTCCGCACGCAATGTCACGCTCAGATCATGCTTTCTGGATGTCACCAGTGTCTCATCCAGAGTCAGCTTCCAGACAAAGGTCTCTCCCACTGTCAGCTTCTCCGATAAAAGGAGTTCGTCGCTGGCAAGCACATCCCCCGTTGTATCATCCATAACGGTGGCGTACAGCTTCGCATTCTCCCCGATAGAAGCCGACGTCAGCTTTATCATCACCGCAGTCACATTCCTGTTTTTCCGAACCAGGAAATGCTGCTCTACCGACTGCACGTCCTCATCCAGGCAAAAGGTCTCCCCGGAAGCACTCTCTTCCAGGATGGCGGTCTCCTCCCGCTGATCCATCACGCGCTCAATGTGATATTCATAAACATAGAGCAGGGTGCCGATAAGAAGAAGCAGGACAAAAAGATATGCCGCCAGCGTTTTTCGCTTTCTGAATACCCGCAGGAAAGCGGACGCCAGTTTACCGAAGCAGGCCTTGCACCGTGAAAAAATACGGGACAGGCGCACAAGCATTCCCGTCTCCTTCTCCGACGGAAAAGCAGAAACCGCTGCCCACAGAAACAGAAGACTGCCGACGAAAATCCACAGAATTGCCTTTAGAATGGCGTCCGTCACCTCTGAGACCGCACTGACCTCTGCTGTGTAATAAGAGGTAAACACCAGCTGTTCTTCCACTGTCTCTCCATCCACAGAAAGGGTGGAAGCCAGGTTGTGAGAATCACTGACTACAAATTCCGGCGTCGTATAAATCTCGCTCCCCTGCAGCGTCAGTATCAGGGATACCTCTCTTCCCTCCGCATCCTCCACCGGAAGAGTCAGGTAAATATAAGAACCAGAATCACTGTTCCGCACCAGCTCATATTTCAGGGCAATCGTATCTTCGGCCAGCAGCTCCCCGCTTTCCCGGTCATACAATTGAGCCAGCAGTTCTTCTTCTCCAAACCCGTCGTCCGCCTGGAATTTCACATTCAGCCCTTCAAAGCAGTCACAGTTAAGTGTAAAGTCCACCTGCATCTCACTGCCTTCTTCAAGGACAACGGTAGAATCCGTTGCAAGGCCATAGGTCTCCGAAAGCGTACTATCATAGTCAAAATCGGTTGTCACAGCAGCGAGCACCACACAGAGCAGCAGAAAAACGCCGTATAGAAGGAACAGCCGTTTTTTCGTGCAGACATGTCGGCGCAAAGAAGCCAGAAAATTTGGTTTACCTGGTGTATGCTGTTGATTTCGTTTCATTCACAATACCTTTCTGTTATTTACGCGCCTGTTCGGCACACAAATCTTCCGCCCTGTCGTCGCCGGGCAGTTATTTCCGACGTGAGGCTTCTTTCGCTCTCCGGCCCATTGCATAGAACAGGTCTCCCCGCAGCGCGGCCTGGTTTTTCGCGAAACGGCTAAAATCACCCTGACGATAGTGGTGCCAGATCACCTGCAGCCGCTCTCGGAACCGCAGATTTCCCAGATTGCCCAGCTCCTGATGATATTGCGCACAGGCCTTCAGTTCTCTGTAAAAATCAGGATCTGCTGATAAAAGATCCGAAAAGCCCTGATCGATTTCCCGATACATCACGGCATATTGCCTGTGAATTTCAATCTGCGTCTGACCGGCTGTCCGAAGAACCAGCAACCGTTTTTTCCAGCGGGCCGCTCCTGAGGCAACTGTTCCGATCTGGTTATCCGCATGCTGCCGGTAGCAAATCAGTTTTTCTGGCTCTGCTTCCAGTCCGCCGCGCAGGGCAGCCCGCATAGCCAGCCAGGCATCATGATAGCAGATTTCAGGGAAAGGAATGGCTTCCTCGAAAAGCTCCCGGCGGATTGCGGTCGCGGCGCCGGTCACATACCAGCCTTTCAGAAACAGACGTTTCCAGTCCGTATCGGCCAGCGTCTCCTTATTCAGCATCAGAGAATCCCACAGATCCATCGCCTGCGGATTCCGATTCGCGTCAACGACCACCGCGTTTGAAAAAACCAGCAGACAGGACGGATTCTTCTGAAAATGCGCCCAGATCACCCTTACCTTTTCCCGTTTCCAGACATCGTCCTGGTCAGAGAGAAAAATGATTTCTCCATGTGTCCGTGCGATTGCCTGTTCAAAATTTTTGCGAAAACCCAGGTTTTTTTTATTTACAAGGATCTCGTACGATACGCTGCTTTGGGAAAGTACCTCTCTTGCAATCCTCACCGTGCCATCTGTGGAGCCATCGTCTGCGAGCACGATCTCATCGACCGGAACATCCTGCTCCAAAATGCTCTGCAATTGTTCGCGAATATAAGCTTCTCCATTGTATGTGCACATTGCCACGGAGAATCGAATTTTATCTGTGTTCCTGTTCTTTGCTTTACTCATCTCAGGAAGAAACCTCCGTTCCGGAGTTCGTAAGCCGGAAATAGACCCGGAACGCCGCCAGACAAACCGTATACTGCCTCTTCATAAACAGCCACGCGAGCATTCCGTGAAGCTTCTTTATCCGAAACAGCTTCTTTACCGCCGCGGAAAGATCGGTCATCTGGCCAACTGTCTCCTTCCGGAAGTATTCCAGAAGCTCCTTTTTCTTTTTTTGAGAGCAGTTCGCGCCGGGCAGGCAAAGAATATTCATTGTTACAAACAGCGCGTTCATATAACTGTATAAAACCTGCTCCGCCGGATATCCCCAGTCGGCAAGCAGCCTGCTCTCCCGCTTCGCGACCCGAACGGAATCCGCGATACGGACGCCGTCAAACGTCGCGGAGGTGCTGGTCGATTCCCGGTATTTGTGCTTATAATACTCTCCCGCATGAAAGACCATCGACTGCGCCGCGGCTAAAACCTCCAGATTCAGCATCATATCCTCATGACCAAACCGGAACGATTCATCAAACAGCAGCTGATTCTGCCGCAGGAAATCTCCGCGATAAATGCCATCCCAGATATACATTGTCTTGGCAGCCTCCCGAATGGCAGGAAAGTGCTCCGCGATCTCTGCCCCCCGGTAACAGACAACCCCGTCCCCGATTCCCGGCATCTGGCCAATCCGGCTGCCGTGCAAAAGAGTGACTGTCCCGTCCAGCGCGTGCTTTTCCTTCACACGCTCAAATTTCACGACATCCGCCTGGTACTTCTCCAGCAATATAAGATTCTCGCTCAGATAGCCGGGCAGATATTCGTCATCATGATCCAGAAAGGCAATGTATTTTCCTCTGGCAAGACGCATTCCGTAATTTCTGGCGCTGCAGATTCCGCCATTTTCCTTATGATACACCCGGATGCGCGCATCCTTCGCGGCCAGCTGCCTGCACAGAGCAAGGCTGTCATCCGGTGAACCGTCCTCAATCAGCAGAAGTTCAAAATCTTCAAACGACTGGCTCAGAACGCTCTGCACTGCCGTTTCCAGAACTTCCAGAGATTTATAGACCGGTATAATCACACTCACTGTCGGCATATCTGCCCGCCTTTCTTCCTCTCTTTTTCAAAAAGCCCACCTTCATCACCAGGATATCTTCTGCGCTTCATTGTCTCCAAAATCCAGCCGATACGGCACATGATTGTGTCTTTTTTCTACGGGAGGCATTTTCATATAATCCCCGTACCGCTCCCTGCAATACTTCTCCACATTGCAGGCAAACTTCACCTGCATTCCCTCAAAGGCCCGCCGCTTCGTGGGCAGCACATCCTTCTTCTCCATTACACTGGTATAGAGAGCCGGGTCAAACATATAGGAAACCCGGCTGGTCTCGGCGTTCTGATATTTCGTTGCCTGCGCATGGGCTTTTTTGTAAAAGAACTCCGCCGGGATATGAAACAGCCGGATGAGAAAATGCAGCACGGCGCACCCCGCCCAGATGCAGTATTTCACAAATCCTGTCTGTTCCAGCACCGGAAACGGAACGCTCCGCAGAATCAGCAGCTTGCTCCAGACCCAGGCCCAGAATCCCTGTTTTTTAAAGGCCCGGTCGTCATCCGGAATATTATCGAAACAGAACAGATCCAGGAAAATCCCCCAGTTCGCGTCAATGTTTCTGAAATTGTGCTCCAAAAACGTGGTGCCATTTTTCACCCACCGCGTCGTCATCAGCGGATAATCCGGGTTTTTCTCAAAATTCAAAAGGCTGTATTTCTCTCCATATTCCCGTTCCGCGACCGCAAGGAAACGGTCGTAATCCTCGCGCAGCATTCCGATATCAATGTCATCGTCCCACGGAATATACCCCTGATGGCGCAGCAGACCGATTGTCGTCCCGCCAACGCCGAAATACTCAATCTGGTATTTCTCACAGAGCGCATCGAAATCCTTCAGCATATCCAATTCCACAGACTGTATTCTTTTCAGAATTTCCGGATCGTAATAATTGTCCATCGGTTACCCAACTTTCTCTTTCATAATCTCCAGTGTCGAATAAATCCCCTCTTCCACACTTTTTCTGGGGCGCCATCCCAGGGCGTAAATTTTATGCCAGTCCAGAATCGACTTTTCTACGGGATTGTAGCTGTTTTTCTCCGTCTGCGTCGGCGTCTCTATCCGAAAGCCCACGTCTCCCGCCTCGGCAATCATCCGGGTCAGCTGCCGAATCGACACCACCTGCTCCTTGCCGGCAATGTTGTACGCTTCCCCACACACGCCTGAAAGCAACAGCAAAAGCAGGGCCTCCGCACAGTCAAAGGAGTAGCACATCGAGCGCTGCTGCCGGCCGTCGCTCTTCATCACCAGCTCTTCCCCATGGGCAGCGCGGAAAAGGAACTGCGCTGCGGCCCGGCTGTCCGAAGCTTTCGTATCCGGGCCAAAGATATGGCAAGGCCGTGCGATCACAATATCTGCTCCATATTCCTGTATCCACGACTGGCAAAGCACCTCTGCAGCCCGCTTGGCCGCCGGATAACAGGATCTCGCTTTGGAGTGATCCACATACCCGCTGAATGTCTCATCGAAACTCTGTCCTTCCACAGACAGACCATATACCTCCCCTGAGGATAAATACAGAACCCGTTTGCATCCGCATTGCTGGGAATAGCCAAGCAAATGATCCAGTCCAGCCAGATTACTCTTCATTACCTCTACGGGATGCGCCGCAAAGGAAGCCGGATCCCCGTCGCCTGCCGCACAGATGACATAATCCGCGCGCTCCGGAATCTGCACATTTTCACTGATGTCCATCGCGTAATAGGACAGCTCCGCCTCCTCATACTGTCCGGCGAAGCACTGCAAAAAGTGCTCCCGGCTTCTGGAAACAGCCAGAAGACGTATGTTTCCCCCATGGAAATGGTTGCGATGCAATAACAGCCGAACGGCGGCTGCGCCGATCACGCCGTTTGCACCCGCAACGAGAACGGTTTTCCCTTCCAGCCGTTCCCAGGGAATCGGTCCTGTCATATATGCTTCGCACTCTTCTTCATACATCTGACAAATTCTATCCAAAGACATCTCTGCCATTGCCTCCCTACGGAGCGACCTGCAGCAGAGCTTTAAAAATATCCAGATCTTCTACCGTCGTAATCTTAATATTTTTCTCTGAGCCGGCCGCGAAATAGACCTCATACCCCAGCTCCGCCATCAGCGTACAGGTCGCAATTGAATTCGTAATCCCCTTCTCGAGCGCCTCCCGATGCAGACGGTACAGCACACCCAGAGGAAATGTCTGCGGCGTCTGTGTGCGCAGCAGGGTATCCCGCGGAATCGTCTGGCTGGAGCTGACCCGGTTCTCGCTGAACAGCATCGCCTCCATACAGGGAATGACCGTCACCGCCGAACCATATTTTCTGCACTTGGCAATATTATCCGAAATAATATCCTGTGAGACCATCGGCCGGATCGCGTCATGAATCAGTACCAGATCCTCTTCCTGGTAATGCTCCATCAGGTCATATACGCCATTGCGGATAGAACTCTGCCCATTCTCCCCGCCGGATACAATATTCACCAGCTTCGAAATATGATATTGCTCCGCGTACGCCCGCAGAATCTCATGCCATCCGTCCAGGCATACCACCTCAATCGCTTGAATGTCCGGATGCTTCTGGAATGCTTCCATCGTATAAAGCATGACCGGTTTGTCATTTACATTCAAAAACTGCTTCGGGATGCTCTGATGCATCCGCGCACCGCTTCCCCCGGCAATCAGCAAAGCAATATTCATCTTCCAGCTCCTCTCTAAACCTTGTCATCCGCGCGTTTTCTTTGCGCGTGCGCAGAGCTTTTGCAGGACCTCCAGCAGCATTTTCTCCCTCAGAAGAAGCAAAAGGGCGAAATAGACAATTGCCCCACATATCATCTGCAAAAGAACCACCCAGATGGAATCCGCGATCCGGCCCAGCGGCACGATCAGAAGAAGCATTCCCAGCGCTGCCACCAGCTTCTTCCAGTTGTTTTTCCATAAATGCAGCGGCCCGATTCTCTTTTGCACAGCGTAAAACTGAAGCAGCGTCACAAGCCACTCTGCACATACTGTTGTAATCGCGGCTCCTCTCTCATTGAAAATCGGGATCAGGATAAAATTCCCCACCAGATTAAACAAAGCACCCGCCACATAGGAAACCGTCAAAGGCCTGGTCTCCTTCGTCGCCACCAGAAACTGTGTCCCGCTGACATTGCTCAGCGCAATCGCCAGGATCACCGGAGAGAGGATATGCACCACCGCAATACTTGCCTGGTAAGCTTCCCCGAGATACCAGGGTACAAACGTTTCAGCAATCACAGCCATTCCAAACGCGATCGGGAGAAAAAACAGGAGCATAAAATTCACCGAGCCCTGCACCAGCTCCTTTATTTTTTCTCTGTGCCCCGCCGCAAACTCATTCGCAATCCTCGGCATCAAGACCGCCGTCATCGCCGTTGCAAATACCAGAGGCGTCTTTACCAGCGACTCTGCCTTGTCATAGAGGGAAACACAGCCGATCTGATCTGAGAGCAGCCCCAGCATCGTTTTATCAAACAGTACATACAGAGAGGAAGCAGCCTGCGGAAGGAACAGAAGCAGCACCGGCCGGATATGCCGCCGAAGATTCAGCGCGCCAATCCCCCGAATGTCCAGATAGCGTCTCCCCTGCCAGGCCATCAGCAGATCGCCGAGCAGCTGACCGGACGCGGTAATCGTGACATAAAGAAGCAGGTCATCCGGCTTTCGGATCAAAAGGAAAATACAGGCAGTCACAAGCAGCTTGACACAGATATTCCGAATGACCACCGGCTTCATTTCTTCCATGCCGATGAAAAGCCAGGAAATATCAAAAAAATAGCAGACCAGTGTAACCGTCTGAATCAGAAATACCGTCCGGTATTCCGATCGCAGCGCGATGCCCACATATACAAGCACTACGAGAACGCAGAGAACCGTCCGCAGCAAAAAAATCTCCAGAAAGGTCTTCGTCAGCTTTTCCCGGTCGTCTCTCACATACGCGATCTCCCGGTTTGCGTAGGTATTTGTCCCTAACGTACCCAGGATCTCCGCCAGCTGTACGACAGAAAGCACATAGCTGTCAATTCCCAGTGATGTTGCCCCCAGCGTTCTGGTCAGGTACGGGGTCGTCAGAAGGGGAATCAGCACAGCCAGGAGCTGATACGCGCTATTGTAAATGTAATTCTTCGTGAGCCTGTTCATGATCCGCGTTAACCCCCGCCCCGGTTCCGGCCTCTTTTTTATCCTTCTCCCAGGTATCGTTTTCGAGCGCCATCATCTGCGCCAGCTTTCTCACCTTTCCCGTTGTTCTGGACAGACTGACCGTCAGAGTAAAAATAATCGTGACAGCAAGCAAAAAACCAAGGAAAAAAATCATATTGACCGGCGAATAAATGCCGATAAACCTGGCCAGCTTCGTCATGGTCCCCGGGAAAATCGAAAAAATCAAAAGCACGATCAGGCAAAAAAGCCAGACCAACACGTATTTCAGATCCAGTGTCCGCTTCTTCAGCATGGCAATAATCACAGCCAGAGCCGCGAGCAATATGACCACAAGAATAATCTGAAGCCTGAATGACATCATACGGAGCTCTCCTTTCCTATCATGCATCCGCCTGGATGCGTGACCTTTCCAGTCAGCGAAGCCGTTCCATGAGGATCGCCAGAGTGACCTTAATCATGTAATAAACCGATTTGCGGGCAGAGATAGAGGATACCCCACCTGAGCGCTCCCGCATTCTCACAGGCACTTCTTTTACGTTGTATTTGTGCCGTAAAAGACGTGCCACGGTCTCCGGCTCCGGGTAGTCTCTCGGATAATCCCGGATAAACAGCTCCATCGTCCTGCGATTGCACAGGCGCATACCAGAGGTAGCGTCCGTAATTGTCTTTCCAAACAAAACGCGCATCAGGAAAGTAAAAAAACGAATACCTGAGCGCCGAATCCAGGAAGACTGAAAGCCCTCATTATCAATAAAACGGGAGCCAATCACCATATCCAGGTTTTCCGAAATCAATTCATCCGCCATCATACCCAGATAGGAGGCGTCATGCTGACCATCCCCGTCAATCTGCGCCGCGATATCATAACCATTGCGGTACGCATACAAATATCCTGTCTGGACCGCACCGCCAATCCCCAGATTGATCGGCAAGTCCAGCACATGAATGTGGTTCTCTCTGCATATTTGTAATGTGTTATCTTTGGAACAGTCATTGACCACCACATAGTCAAACCCCGGCGCATTTTTTTCCACATCTCGAACCGTGTCAAGAATGCTTTCCTGTTCATTATAGGCCGGTATGATTATCAGTTTTTTCATCTGTCTGTGCTCCACATCTATTCTCGTAACTGCTTTGCAGCGTACAGTTACCTCTATAAAACTCTGCTTTCCGGCAGAGACTTTCTGTCTTTTTCACAGCTTTCTACACCTGATTGGAATTCTGCCCTGTCGCATATAGTTTTCCAATCAGTCTTGCCGCCCAGGCCGGCCAGAATTTCCGGAACATCTCATATTCCTCATCGGTTCGCTGATGATCTCCGATGGCCTGGGAAGTCTCCGATTCCGCATGAATCCGATGTCCCATCAGTGGCCTGGAATCATAGAGAAACGCTCCTTTTCTTTTTGAGATGGTTTCCCAGGCTTCCCAGTCTTCGCAGGCTCTGTAATGGTTCTGAAAGATAACCTCTGGGAGATTCCCGGACGCATAGCACACAGACGGACAGCAAATCGGCATCCCAAATGACAAAATTCTTCTGCGTATCCATACGGAATTTCGAAAACAGGGGAGCCGAAGCGGAAGAAGCATCAGCCGTTTGACGCCAAGCAAACGGTTTTTCATTACTTTCTCCCCGTTGCGGATCTCATAATAATTGCAGAAATAAATCAGCGGTTTTTTCGCCGACGCCATCGCCTCAAGCGCACAGGCAAGATATGTCTTCTCATAAATATCATCCTGATGCGCGATTGTAATATAACCCCCGCCCGCTTTTGCGTAGCCAAAGTTCCAGTCCTGCGTGATGCCGCCTTCCCCTTCATTTATATAATATGGAATCTGGTATTTCTCCGCCATACTTTTGATATAGTGATTTGGCGTAGAGGTCACCAGAATGATACGGCTTTTCACCGTCTGCGCCAGCAAAGAGCAGATACAGTCCTCAAGATATGGACTTTCTTTGTATGCACAGATTACAAATGTATGCTCATTCATTCCACTCACTCTAAGCAGCCGCATTTTTTAATGCAGCGCGTCCAGATACTTCCCTTCCAGGACATCCATCAGATACTGTCCATACTGGTTCTTCTTCAGTTCCTGGTAGATTTCCAGCACTTCCTCGCGGGTAATCCAGCCATTAAGATACGCAATCTCCTCCAGGCAGGCAATCTTCCTGTGCTGATGATCTTCCATGGTTTTCACAAAATTGGTCGCTTCAACCAGGCTCTCGTGCGTACCGGTATCCAGCCAGGTAAAGCCCTGTCCAAGCAGTTCGACATTAAGATCGCCCGCTTCCAGATAGATGCGGTTCAGATCTGTGATCTCCAGCTCGCCTCGCGCGGATGGCTGCAGATTTCTGGCGTAATCCACGACCTTATTGTCGTAAAAGTACAGCCCGGTCACACAGTAATTGCTCTTCGGATGCTCCGGCTTCTCTTCAATCGAAACCGCATGCCCTTCCTGATTAAACTCCACAATACCAAAGCGCTCCGGGTCATCGACATAGTAGCCGAATACGGTCGCCCCCCTGCCGCTCTCGGCATTCTCCACAGCGGCTTTCAGACGCTTTTTCAGTCCATGACCGGCAAAAATATTATCGCCCAGAACCATAGCCACTGTATCATTTCCGATAAAATCCGCGCCAATAATAAACGCCTGTGCCAGCCCGTCCGGACTTGGCTGTACTGCGTAGGACAGATGCACGCCAAACTGATGTCCGTCGCCCAAAAGCGCCTCAAAGCGAGGCGTATCCATCGGCGTCGATATGATCAGAATGTCGCGGATGCCAGCATTCATCAATACCGACATGGGATAATAAATCATCGGTTTATCATAAATCGGCAGCAGCTGCTTACTCGTCACTTTAGTTAATGGATAAAGGCGCGTTCCTGAGCCGCCCGCCAGAATAATTCCCTTCATAAATAAAAATCCTCCCGGATAGTTTTTGTTTTTCATTTCGATGCTGTTCTTTGCTTTCTTCAGAACAGCAGGCCACAGACCGCCTTCTTCGAAGGCTATATGCCGCTGACGCGTCATATGTCTGAGGCTTGATGGGCGTCCCGCCCATCCCGAAATGAAAATACAGCCTTTAGCAGGCAAGCCTGCACAGTCTGTCTTTTCATTTCGATGCTGTTCTGGACTGTTACAATATTGTACTACAACCCGCAAAAGTGTGCAAGCAAATGTGGATTTTCTCACAAAAGCTTAATAAAATTTTAGAAATTGAAAAAGAAAAGCCGCAGGGAAACATCTACTTCCCTGCGGCAACTTATTCTGTCTTTTACTTCGCGTAATCGACCGCTCTGCTCTCGCGAATCACGCTTACTTTGATCTGCCCCGGATACTCCAGCTCCGCTTCGATCCGTTTGGCAATCTCCCGCGCGAGAAGCGCCATGCCTGCGTCATTCACCTGATCCGGCACGACCATAACCCGTATTTCCCTACCTGCCTGAATAGCAAAGGATTTCTCCACACCCTTGAAGGTGTTCGTAATATCTTCTAACTGTTTTAATCTGTTTGTATATGTTTCCAGAGTCTCACGACGTGCTCCCGGACGGGCTGCCGAAATGGTATCCGCAGCCTGTACAATGCAGGCGATCAGTGATTCTGGTTCTACATCTCCATGATGAGACTCCACGGCATTAATGACAATCGGGGACTCTTTGTATTTTCTGCAAAGTTCTGCTCCGATCTGTACATGAGAGCCTTCCATATCATGGTCGATGGATTTGCCAATATCATGCAATAAACCCGCACGCTTAGCCATTCTCACATCGACACCGACCTCACCAGCCAACAGCCCGGAGAGCTGTGCCACTTCAATCGAATGCTTCAATGCGTTCTGACCATAGCTGGTCCTGTATTTCATTCTGCCCAGCAGACGAATCAGCTCAGGATGAATGCCATGTACGCCAACCTCCAGCGCGGCAGCTTCTCCTTCCTCGCGAATAATCGTCTCCACCTCACGTTGCGCCTTTTCCACCATTTCTTCAATTCTGGCCGGGTGGATACGACCATCTACGATCAGCTTCTCCAGTGCAATTCTTGCTACTTCTCTTCTGATCGGATCAAACGCAGACAGGATGACAGCTTCCGGCGTATCGTCAATGATGAGATCCACACCCGTCAGTGTTTCCAGTGTACGGATATTTCTTCCCTCGCGTCCGATAATCCTGCCCTTCATCTCGTCGCCCGGCAACTGAACCACAGAGATCGTCGTCTCTGCGACATGGTCA
The DNA here is from genome assembly GCA_021205755.1 of Lachnospiraceae bacterium. Classification (GTDB taxonomy): domain Bacteria; phylum Bacillota; class Clostridia; order Lachnospirales; family Lachnospiraceae; genus Choladousia. The sequence continues at coordinate 47,365 of JAJPWX010000038.1, forward strand.
GCGGCACATTTCTGAATCGCCGTAACCACATATTCTTTTGCCTTCTTTCCAGCTTCTTCTTTTGCCTGGCTCTCCAGTTCCCTGTAGAGCTTCGCAGTATCAATTTTTACTTCATCTTCAACAGTTTTTAAAAGATATTCTTTTGCTTGTTCAGAGGTAAGTCCTGAGATTCTCTCGAGTTCGGTCAGACGCTGGTCACGAAGCTTGTCCACTTCTGCGGTCTTCTTCTTTAACTCTTCTTCCCTGGCTGTAATTCCTGATTCCCGGCGTTCCAGAGCGTCCGCTTTCCTGTCTACACTTTCTTCCTTTGACAGGACGCGCTTCTCGTAACGCTGCAATTCTGTTCTGCGCTCTCTCGACTCTTTTTCCAACTCATTCTTTGTCTTCAAAGATTCTTCCTTCGCTTCCAGAAGTGCTTCGCGTTTCTTTGACTCTGCAGCCTTCAGAGCGTCATCGATAATCTGCCTTGCTTTCTCCTCAGCACTGCCAAGTTTTGCTTCTGTCGTCTTTTTATAGTAGTTAACAGAAACAAACGCAGATATCGCGGCCGCCACCAGAACCAGCACAATTACAACAGCAATTGTAATTACTGTAGGCACAGGAGCACCTCCTTATTCATTTTTCATTGTTCACAGTCTCATCCGCCCTGCTATAGACAGACGACCAGACAACGCCTTAATTCTATACTGTTTTTACAAATGTGTCAAGCAATTCCTACTCCGTTTTATATAAAAAGATCGGCGTGCGCTCTTCCAGCTCATTATAAATGGTCTCTGCCACATCGTACGGCAGGTTTACACAGCCGTGCGATCCATTGGTCTGGTAGATGGTTCCCCCGAAAGAAGAACGCCAGGTTGCGTCGTGCAGCCCCTGCCCATCGTGGAACGGCATCCAGTATGTCACATCCGTCTCCCACGCGCTTGAGCCGGAACCGCCGCTTAATGTCACATTCATCTGTTTGTAGGGAATCATAAAGACACCCGTCGCTGTTTCCCGTTCTTCCGTCGGCTTACCTGTGACACAATCGCTCTCTACAATCAATTCTCCATCCTTATAATACCAGATATGCTGGCTCGTCAGATCTACCTCAACATACGTACCGCAGATATCATCCGTGCCGTTGCGCGCCAGCCCTTTCGTAGAATACACCGGCTCGCGGGTCACCTCCGTATTCGACGTGATATCCGCTATCAGTTGTTCCGCTTCCGCACTCTGGTCAATCTGATAACCATAATCGCTGCTCTCATATGTGATCGTATCTCCATTGCTGGTCGTAAACGTGCGCGGCAGATACAGGGTATTGTAGGTAGCCGCCAGATTATAGACAAAATCCTCCACCTGCTCTTCGTCAATCGAAGCGAGCTCACCATCGATGATGATCCAGTCCTGAATCGTGGTCCAGTCAAGAGTCACCGTCTCATCACCGAAAGTCAGCGTAATGACAGCATTGCAATAAGAATTATAAATATCCATGAGGGTATTCATATCCAGATCATCCTGCGTTACCGCCGGCAGATAATAAAAGGATTCCGGAAGCGTAATCACCACATCCTCCTGCGGACGGCTCTCGGCCACAAGCTTATCCACACAATCCTTCACCATAACCTGGAGATCCGCGTCATCAAACTGTGTACCGTAAACTTCCTCTTTGATGTAGTAATTCGTTCCGTCATATTCCAGCGTTGCGTCCTCGCTTTCTGTACGCGCAGATGCAAAATTATCGGAAGTCACGGCTGACAAAAAGACATTCTCGTCAAAATCAAACGTCACCTCCACCTCAAACGTATTCCCCTGATACAGGCTGGCAAGCAGTCCCTGATTCTGCTCACGCAGGCAGGTCTGGATATCGCCCAACAGCTTTGTCTCATCAATCGTGTAACCCATCTGTGAAAGCTTTAACGTCAGCGCCGTCTCATCTCCCTCAAGAATCGTAACCGTCGGCGCGCTGTAGTCTGCCTCCAGCATGTCAAAAACCTCTGAAACACTCATTCCGGATACGTCATACCCATTCAGCGTCGTCTCCTCGAAAAACAGACCACTGTTCACCTGCTGGTAAAGATAGTAGCCTGCTCCTCCAAGCCCCGCCAGCAACACAATTACAATGAGTACAATCGCAATCCGTAATCCCTTATGCTTTTTTTTCATGAAAATCCCCTTACCCTTCTTGTCATTCTCCTATCTTGCACCATTTAGCAAAAATAGTCAAGCCTGGGAATCTTAAGAAAATTATAAAAACCGGGATTAACGCGCATTTTCGCACGTTTCCCGGTTATTTGCCACATCACTTTCTTATGCAGCCTTGTCAAACCACACGGTAATTTCCGTCCCCACTCCAACCTTGCTCTCTAACTCGATCTCGGCATGATGCTGTGCGACAATATGTTTTACGATTGCAAGACCCAATCCGGTTCCTCCGGTATTTTTCGAGCGGCTTTTGTCCACACAATAAAAACGCTCAAAAACACGCTCCTGGCTTTCTTCGGGAATTCCAATACCAGTGTCCTTTACCGAAAGCATCACCCGGCCGACCCGTTCCCCAACCGTCACTGTCACGGTTCCGTTTGGCCGATTATAACGGATTGCATTGTCACAAAGATTATAAATCAATTCATCCAGCATATTCTTATCCCCGCGAATTATGGTCGGCTGACCCACGCAGCAAATATGGATTCCCTGTTTTTTTGCATTCAGGCTGACAGACTCCACACAAGCCTCAGCCGCAGCGTAAAGATCGACGTCTGCTACAGCAATATCCATCCTATCCGCGTCGAGCTCTGATAATTTGATAATATCATTAATCAACGTCAGCAGCCGCTGTGCGCTGCGGTGGATTTCGTGAGCAAAATGCCGGATCTCTTTTTCCCCCGCAATTCCGGTTTCAATCAGCTCAGCGTATCCGGAGATGGATGTCAGCGGGGTTTTCAGCTCATGCGAAACATTCGCCGTAAATTCCTGACGCATTTTCGCACTTTTCATAATATCCTCATGCTGTTTGCGTATGGTCGTGACAAAAGGAACCAGTTCCTCATAAATTTCTTCTGTACTGGCGCTGTCTATGTTGGAAGCCATCTTCTCGATCGGATTTACAATCCCCTCTGTGATGCGGCGCGACAGAACCATGCACACCAACAGCATAATCACCCCTACGCCGAAAATACCTTTCAGCGTGCTCGTGAAAATCCCCCAGATACTCGCTTCTTCCCGGCTGATGCGCAAAATAGAGCCGTCGGAAAGCTTCACCGCATAATAATACATTTCACTGTCCAAGGAATCAGAATAACGGATTGTCCAGCCTTCCCCTTCGGCTTCCGCTTCCTGCACCTCCTCCCGATCCGCATGGTTTTCCAGCGTCCCGCTCACATCACTGTCATACACGACGTCTCCGTCCTCATTGATGAGCGTAACGCGAAGACCGGCCACATCCTCCGTATACTGCGTCTCCAATTCCTCCGCCGAAGTCGACAGGCTACCAATCAGAGCAGCATATGTCCGCATTTCTGAAAGTACCTGTTCCTTATACATATTACGAAAAATGGCAACCGCTATCAAAAGCGTTGCCACAAGCGTCACAAAGACCGTTGAAATCAGACAGATATTGATCTTCTTTTTCATGCCATTTCACCCCGCTCCCGGCTCTTTCCGGCTGCACTTTGCGGCAGCTTACACCGGATTTTTACGCATTCCACCTGTTCGCCGTCCATCTGGCGAGGGTTGTGAACAGTAACGATCATTTTTCATCATTCAGCATATAACCGACATTGCGCACCGTCCGTATCATCGTCCCGGCCGTACCCAGCTTCTGCCGCAGCGTCTTTATATGCATATCCAGTGTCCTCGACTCCCCTTCAAAATCCGTCCCCCATACACGATCCAGAATCATGTCCCGCGAAACCACAATCCCCGCATTCATAAGAAGCAGCTTCAGCAGCTCATACTCCTTAAACGTCAGCTCCACCGGCACATCATCCACAAATACCGCCCGCTTCTCATCATCCATAAAAATCGAAGCCAGACGGATCAGCCGTTCCTCCTGCATATCCTGCGTACGGCGCATCAGAGCCTTAACGCGGGAAATCAGTTCCATCACGCCAAACGGCTTCGTAATATAATCATCCGCCCCAATATCCAGCCCCTTCACCTTATCCAGCTCCGTCGTCTTCGCCGTCACCAGAATAATCGGAATCCGGCGTGTGCGCGCCGAATACCGCAGCTTCTTCACAATCTCCAGCCCATCCTCATCCGGCAGCATAACATCCAGCAGCACCAGCGATGGCAGCCGCTCCTTCAGCCTGGCATAAAAAGCAGAGGCACAGTCAAACCCCTGCACCTCATACCCCGTATTCTTAAGAGCAAACATCTCAATCTCTTTAATATTCTCATCATCTTCCACAATATAAATCAGCGCCACGTACTACCTCCCCACTTTCTTTTACTTCGCATACGCACCAAACACATTATACACCTTTTTCCCCTGCCTGTGTACCCCGGTCAGTGAAAATTCTACCCATTCACCAATGTTTGTCGCATGGTCGCCGATTCGTTCATAATATTTCGCTATCATCAGAAGATCCAGAATCTGGTCATTATTAAATGTTTCATTAATATTCGGATCTGTCAGCGTTTTTCTCACATCCAGGAACATGGCGTCAAGCTTATCATCACTGTCAATCACTTCCCGTGAAAGCTCCAGGTCACGGTTTACGTATGCCTCCACACTCTTATTTACCATACTAACCGTAAACTCCGCCATCTGCGTGATTGCCACACCCTTTACCGGCACATCAATACTGCCGGTCTTCATAATCTCCGCAATATCTGTCGCCTGGTCGCCAATACGCTCCAGATCTGTAATCATCTTCATCGCTGCTGAGATTCGGCGCAGGTCAGACGCCACCGGCTGCTGCCGCAGAAGAAGCTGCAGACAAATACTCTCTATCCCCTGCTCTTTCCCGTCAATCTCATTTTCCAGATGGTCGATTTCCTCCGCCGTCTCCTCACGGTTCTCTGTCGAAACAAGCAAACGATAAGTCTTCATAATCGCCTCTTCACAAAGCATTCCCATCTCAAGCAGCTCTTTCTGCAGCTGGTCCAGTTTTTCCACAAATCGATCTCTCATAATCAGCCAAACCTCCCCGTAATATACTCTTCTGTTTTTTTGTTCTTCGGAACGGAGAACAGCGTCGTAGTATCGTCAAACTCAATCATCTCACCGAGAAGGAAAAACGCTGTTTTGTCTGAAATACGTGCTGCCTGCTGCATATTATGCGTTACCATCGCAATGGTATATTTCTCCTTCAGTTCAATCACCAGATCCTCAATTCTGGATGTTGAAATCGGATCCAGAGCAGAGGTTGACTCGTCCATCAGCAGTACCTCCGGTTCTACCGCCAGTGCCCTCGCAATGCAAAGCCGCTGCTGCTGCCCGCCGGACAAGCCCAGCGCGCTCTTTTTCAGACGATCCTTGACCTCATCCCATATGGCCGCGTTCCGCAGCGCTTTCTCCACAATCTCATCCAGCTTCGCCTTGTTGCGTATCCCGTGTGTTCTCGGCCCATACGCCACATTATCATATATGCTCATCGGAAACGGATTTGCTTTCTGAAATACCATTCCGACGCGCTTTCTCAGCTGATTGACATCCATATCTCCGTAAATATCTTCCCCGTCCAGCGTGATTTCACCCGTAATTTTGCAGCCCTCCACGAGATCATTCATGCGGTTTAAGGATTTTAAAAGCGTCGATTTTCCACAGCCGCTCGGCCCGATAAAAGCGGTAATCTTATTTGCCGGGATTTCAAGATTGATATTCTTGAGTGCATGAAAATCCCCATAATATAAATCCGTGTTTTTAATGTCTATCTTTCCCATTATATCTTTTTCCTCTCACTCCTGTGCGATGTTTCTGTTTTATTCTGTCACTTGGTATCCGGCTATTTGTTCCCGCTAATCTGGAAATTCACTGCCGGCTTTGCGGTCTGGCGAACCTGTTTCTTTTACTTTTGCCCTTTCATCAGCTTACCCGCAAACAGGGATGACAATCCATTGAGAATCAAAACCAGCACAATCAGGACAACGGCTGTCGCGTAAGCCTCACCCATATGCAGTCCCTCATTCGACAGTACATACATATGAACCGCAAGGGTACGCCCACTGCCGAAGAGAGTGCTTGGCACCTGCGCAACCGTACTTGCTGTATAGAGCAATGCAGCTGTCTCACCGACGATTCGTCCGGTAGCTAATACAACACCCGAAAGAATTCCAGGGATAGCAGATGGAAGTACGACCCGGAAAATTGTGCGCAGCTTACCGGCGCCCAGGCCAAAGGAAGCCTCCCGATAAGCATCCGGAACAGCAAGCAGTGCTTCCTCTGTCGTGCGCATAATCAGCGGCAGAATCATGATTACAAGTGTGAATGCGCCAGACATCAGAGAAAAGCCCCAGCCTAATGTTGTTGTAAAAAACAAAAGGCCAAACAGACCGAACACGATAGACGGAATGCCGGAAAGCGTTTCTGCTGTGATGCGCACCAGGCTAACCAGCTTACTTCCTTTTTTCGCGTATTCCACCAGAAAGATCGCCGCAAAAATACCGACCGGAACCGCAATCACCAGAGCCAGAGCCGTTATTATCAGAGTATTGATCAGAGCCGGCATCAGTGAAACATTATCGGAAGTGTACTTTAATGCAAAAAGGCTCGGTTTCAGGTTTGGCACACCCTTAACCAGAATAAAACCAACGATAAATACCAATACCACTGCTGTAATGATTGCCGCCAGCCATACCAGGCATTTCACCAGGGCAGAGAATGGATGATGTTTAAAATAGACAATCTTTTTATTCATGCTCAGACCTCCTCTTCAAGAGTGAAACGCTCAGATTGATAATCAATATGAACACGAAGAGCACCACGCCCGTGGCAATCAGCGCCTGCCTGTGCAAGCCTGACGCGTAGCCCATTTCTATTACAATGTTTGCTGTCATTGTACGCACGCCCTTTAACAGCCCTTTTGGCATCCAGGTCTGGTTACCCGCAACCATAATAACTGCCATCGTCTCCCCAATGGAACGGCCGATTCCAAGTACAATTCCTGCTACCACACCAGACTTTGCTGCCGGAAGTATAATACAGAATACACTTCTCTCATGTGTCGCTCCAAGCGCAAGGGAACCCTCATAGTAGCTCTCCGGGACGCTCCGAAGCGCAGGCTCCATCACGCCAATGACTGTCGGAAGAATCATAATGCCAAGTAGAATACATGCGGTCAGCATTGTGCTTCCGGAGCTGCCGATAATCGACTTCATGGTCGGAACAATCCAGACCATACCGAAAAAGCCGTATACAACGGAAGGAATTCCCGCCAGCAGATTAATCATTGACTTCAGCGGTGTGTAAATCCGTTTGGGGCAGTAAAATGCCAGAAAAATTGCGGTCAGCATCGCAATCGGCACACCGATCACAATAGAACCTGCAGTAACATAAATGCTGCCCAGAATAAACGGCAAAATTCCATAGATATCATTCGATGGTTTCCAGGTCGTCCCGAGCAGGAATTCCGGAATGCCAATTTTTATCATAGTCGGAATCCCGTTTGCGAAAAGGAAAACGCAGATCAGGGCAACCGCCAGTATCGACACGCAGGCCGCAATTAAAAATATAATCCGCATGATTCGCTCAGAAAACTTCTGTGTCATATTCTCTCCTTCGTAACAAACCTATAATGTCCAACAAAGGTACCAGCCAGTTCGATCAGCCTGGCTGGTACCTTCTTCTGTCATCACAATGTATTGTTTTTTACTCAGCTGCTTCTGTAACCTCTTCCCAGGTTGTGATCTCGCCAGTATAGATCTGCATTACCTGCTCTGTAGTAAGCTCAGTGATACCGCTCTCGTTGTTCACAATTACTGCAATGCCATCCTGTGCGATCATGGTTGCAGAGATGCCTTCCTCTTCTTCCTCTTCCTTCAGTTCACGGGAAGCCATTCCGATGTCATAGTTGCCATCAATTGTGGATGTTACGCCTGTTGTAGAATCGCTCTGCATGACCTCAATCTCCAGATCCGCATTGATCTCTGCATATGCCTCAGCGAGCTTCTCCATCACCGGAGTCACAGAAGAAGAACCGCCAACTACAATCTTTCCGGATACGCTGCCGCCTGCAAACGGTTCTGCGTCAGAAAGGGCAATG
>JAJPWX010000102.1 GCA_021205755.1 Lachnospiraceae bacterium
CGGACGAATTGATTGAGACGGTGGTAAAGGCAGGCTGCCAGGCTCCGGTTGGCGGGAATGACCGGAAGTCGCTTCATCTTACCGTGTGCCGCAATCAGGAGATTCTGAATGAGATCAATCAGTCAACGGCTGCGGCCATGAAAATGGAGCCGCGGGATTTCTTTTATGGAGCGCCTGTCGTGATCATTGTTTCCGCTTCGGAGAAGCAGATGGCACCGGGCATTGAATGCGCAAACGCCGCCTGCGTGATAGAAAATATGCTGCTTGCGGCGACGGATGCCGGTCTGGATAACATTTATCTTTGGGGCGGCGTGCAGGCTCTTGGTAAGAATGCGGATATGTGCGCAAAAATGGGAATACCGGAAGGCTTTAAGCCTGTCTCAGCCGCGGCAATCGGCTATAGTAAGAGCGACAGTGCGCAGCCGAGGGAGCTGTCCGTTTCACTTGAGACGAATTATATTTGAAAATAACATATCGGAAGGAAACGTCATAAGCTGTTTTCCTCTTACCACCCATCAAAGATAAACTTTTGCCTTTGATGGGTGGTTCCTGTTTTTTCTGCTTTATTCACACGAACGCGTCCAGCGTGGCGGACAGAGTGAGGAAACTCCTCTGCCCAATTTGATGATGATGGAGGTAAAAATGAAGAACGAATACAGTCAGTTAAAGGAATACATGGATCAGAGCAGCAAAACCGTTGCGGTCACTGGTGCGGGGATTTCTTATCTCTATGGTGTGAGCAGGCTGAAGCAGAGCGTGGGCCGGATGAACGCCGGAAGGATTTTTTCTGCTTCCTATGTCCGAAAAAAACCGGAGGAATTCTATAAAGTCATGAAGAATGCCTTCCTGGACGCTACTTTCGTGAAAGGGCCGAGTACAGTCCATAAGCAGCTAGCGGAGCTGGAAAAACAGGGCAGGCTCTACGGTATTGTCACGCAGAATCTGGATTGCCTGCATACCATTGCAGGCTCACAGAATGTGGTGGAATTTCAGGGCAGCTTTCGCGACAACATTTGCACAGAGTGCGGGATCCGTTCGTTTGATTATCAGGTATGGAATCAGGGACAGATGCCGCGCTGTGAAAAATGCGGCGCACCGCTGATGCCTACAGGCTTCTGCAGAGAATTCAAAGTGAGCGAAGAGGTTTCGCGTGACAGTATGAAGAAGGCTGTCAACATGATTGCGGAAGCAGATCTTGTGATTGTCATTGGGACTACCGGATTTCGCAGCAACGAATATCTAAGCCGTATGAAGACCGGGACGAAGCTTGTACAGATCAACCCATCCGAAACACAGTTCGACCGGATTGCGGATCTGAACATTCGGGCGGACGCTGCGGAAGCTCTTAGTGCGGTGTTATGATTCGCGAAAGTACCGCTCACTTTCTGTGGGATACGTATGCAATACAATGAGGGCCGCGCAATTAAAAATTGTTTTGCGAATACGGATATGAAAATGCTATTATGGGTTAAGATACCGGACAGGGAAATCAGCCGGTTGGGGGTGTGACTATGGGATTTTTCAAAGAAAACAAAGATACGGACAATATAAGGCGGTTGGCAGACTATATCGATCAGAGCAGCAGTATTGTCGCGACGACAGGAGCGGGGATTTCTGTCGCCGGCGGGGGAGTGACATATGGACAGATGCGTTTTGCCAACAGGGGAAGCGCAAGAAGGCGCAGCTCCCAGGATGGGCACAATTCATTTTTGCCCACCTATCTGGAGACAATGTTTTCCTATCAGCCAAGCTATGCGCATTATGCCCTGGCAGAGCTGGAAGCGGAGGGAAAGATGACCGGGATCATCACAACGAATGTGGACTGTATGCACACGATTGCCGGGTCAAAGAATGTCGCTGAGATTCAGGGAAGCCTGCAGGTCAACTGCTGTTCCAACTGCGGCCGCCACTATGACGGTTATGAGATCTGGAAACACGATAATCTGCCAATGTGCGAATCCTGCGGCAGTGAGATTCTTCCCTGGCCGCTTTACAGCCATATCAGCGTGTGGAATCCGGATGTCAGAAAAGCGAAGGAATGGATTGCAAAAGCGGATCTGATCCTTGTCATCGGAACCCATGGAAACTATGGGGATGTTTACTGGGATTACCGAAAAAGGGATGCGGTGATCGTCCAGATCAATCCCGGGCATACCTACTTTGACAGTATCGCGGATCTGAACATCCGGCAAGGCTCTGATGAGGTCTTTCACAAGCTAATGGAAATGCGGGATAAAGAGGTATGAAGAGAAGCAGGGCAGGTTTTTTAAGAGGAGGCCGGAACGTGGATAAAATACAGCAATTGGCGGATTATATTGACCAGAGCCACAGTATGGTTGCCATTACCGGGGCAGGCATCTCACTTGCCGGCGGTGGAATCACATACAGCCAGCTCTCCAGAACGGTCCGCTCGGGATCGGGCGGATTTGGAAGTGATGAATTCCTTCGCTCTTATGTGAAGGCGATGCACAACTATAAACCCAGCTTCAGCCACTACGCGCTGCGTGATCTGGAAGCAGCCGGTAAGCTGACCGGGATTATCACGACAAATGAAGATTGCATGCATACGATGGCCGGTTCAAAGAACGTGGCGGAAATCCAGGGAGGGTTTCAGATCAACCGCTGTTCCAAATGCGGGCGTCACTATGACGGCTATGAAATCTGGAATCAGGAGGAGCTTCCAAAGTGCGAATCCTGCGGGGGAAGCATTCTTCCCTGGGAGCTTTACAGCCACATCGGCCTTTGGGAGGAAGGCGTGCAGAAAGCGCGGGAATGGATTTCCGGGGCAGACCTGATCCTTGTAATCGGAACGAATGGATATTATGGAAGTGCCTATTGGGATTACCGGAGAAGAGATGCGGTGATTGTCCAGATCAATCCGGGGCATACCGGCTTTGACAGTGTCGCGGTTCTGAATATCCGGGAAGCGTGCGATGATGTATTTCACAAACTGATAGAAAGGTGGAGCGGAAATGGCGGAGCAGAAAGCGGCGAAGGAACAATCTGAAGAGGAACGGTTAAAACAGATGGCAGCACAGATGCGGGCTGCGGAGTATAAGGGACTCTCTGAAGAAGAAATCCAGGAAAGAGAGCGGCAGAAGGAAATGCGCAGGAAAAAGAATGTTGAGATTCTGGAGGATACGCTGTCCATTTTGGAAAAGGGCAGTTATGAAAAGAACGGGCAGGAGAGAAAGCTGCAGTTTACCCCGGATCAGATGCGCAGGATACAGGTATTTCTGCCGGATGAAATTGACGAGATGCGGAGCAGAACAGGTGTATCCGGTTCTTTACGGGAGAGCCGCATCGGAAATGCTGGACAAGATATAGGTCAGCAGGTGAAAAAAACATCCTGCACGTTTGGCTGCGAAAATATAGACGCCCTTGTCCTTGCACAGAGAAAATATCTGGAACTGAAAGAGAAGGGAGAAGCAGCGCACCGGGTTCTTGTCCTGAATCTGGCAAGCTCTACCCACCCGGGCGGTCAGACACGGAAAGGAGCCAGCGCGCAGGAGGAAGACCTTTGCCGCAGGACGTCCCTTTTACTCTCGCTGGAAAGTGAGGCGGCAAGGAAATATTTCGATTACAATAACGCACGAAAGACGCGTATGGGTTCGGACGGCGTGATGATTTCTTCTTGTGTGGAAGTGCTTAAGGATGCCTCTGCGGAAATGCTTCCGGAACCATTTCCGATTTCCGTCATGAGCTGTGCGGCACCGATGATCCGCCTTGGTCTGGAAGGAATGACACAGCAGGAATACGAAACAATGCTTTACAATCGTATCCAGGGAATGCTTCTTGTCGCGGCATCACAGGGATACCGCCATCTGATTCTGGGGGCTTTTGGATGCGGCGTATTCGGGAATGATGCGGCAGTTGTGTCGGATTCGTTTTATCGTGCCATCACGAAGTTTTCTTATGCAGGGAAAGGAAGCGATCAGCTGTTTGAGTCGATTGATTTTGCTATTCTCTGCCGCCCGGAGAAAGACTATAATTACCGGGAATTCTGCAGGTATTTCTCGCCCATGCAGCTATAGTGAAGTGAATGACAGATGGAAAATTGCGGCTCACCGGAATGGATGCGTACAATTGCATTTGGAAGGACTGCTTCGCAGCGTTGTGTGGCAGAAACAAAAGAGAACGATGAGCGGGTGAAAGGAGAAATTCTGAATGGATATTTCAAAACAGGCGTTTCAGTTAAAAAAAGCGCTGAATGAGAGCCGATATACGGTTGCCATCACCGGAGCCGGTATTTCCTTTTCTGCCGGCGGCATGAATTTTGACCATGAAAATGTCGATGAGCTTATGCCTCTGGCATCAGAAGACATACTTCGGAACGAATCGGACAGGTATTATAAGCTGCTGGATCATGCTTTTCTTCATTCCATGTTTGCCCATGAGCCGTCCTATGCGCATAAAGCACTGAGAAGCCTGGAAATTGACGGCTTTCTGCAGGGAATCATCACAACCAATGTGGATTGTATGCACACCATAGCCGGTTCGGAAAATGTAGCGGAAATCCAGGGCAGCCTGCAGATTAACCGCTGCACGAAATGTGGGAAACATTTTGACGACTACCATATCTGGAATCAGGGAACAGTCCCCAGATGCGATGAATGCGGCGATGTGATCTGGACTTTTCCGTTTTACAGCGGAGTCGGGCTGCATGAGGAGAATCTGAAGAAAGCGCAGGACTGGATTTCTAGGGCAGATCTGATACTGATCATAGGCGCAAACGGTTCCTATGGGAATGCCTACTTTAATTACAGAAAGCGCAGTGCAAAAATCATCCAGATCAACCCGGGAAAGACAAACTTTGATTCTTATGCGTCAATCAATATCCGTGCCGGCGCGGATGAGGTGTTCCGCATGGTCATGTGAGAAAGAACGGTTACCATGAAAGCGAGATCATAAGGAGGAAGGAACGGAATGGTTTCTGATGACAAAAGCGGATCTGTAATTTATGAACAATTCAAAAAAGTGGTGGAAAAATCCCCCGCGCAGACTGCGATTGTGGAAGATAAAAGATCATTGACTTACAAGGAGCTTGATCAGCGCATTCAGAGGATTGCGGAAAAGTTTTCAGACGTGGAGACGCCTCGCGCAGACGGGGCTAAGGGCGTTTGTATCGGTATCGTGACAGACCATGGAATGGATCAGATTGCCTCTATCTTTGCTGTGCTGAAAACAGGGGCGGCATATGTTCCGGCGGAACCGGACTTTCCGGAAGAACGGATCCGCTTTATGATGAAAGAAAGCAGTGTAAGCTTTATCATTACGCAGAGAAGGTATCAGGATAAGTTGCAGGGATTTCCGCTGCTGTTTTTGGAGGAAACAACAGAAGAAGCTCCCAACTGCCGATCAGCGGAAAAGAAGGCTGCAGATGCTGCTGCGGAAATTATGCCCGCGCAGGGAGAGGATGCTGGCACTGGCAGAGCGACACGTCCGGAATCCCTCGCCTATATTCTGTACACATCCGGTTCTACCGGAGTTCCGAAAGGCGTATGCGTGACAAACGCAAATGTATGTCATTATGTCCGGGCATTTCAGCATGAATTCCATCCCGCGGCCGGAGATGTCATGCTCCAGTATTCCGTCTGTTCTTTTGATATATTCGTGGAAGAAGTCTTTACGACACTGCTTTCCGGTGCGGCGCTTGCCATTCCCAGAGGTGCTGCACGGGCAGATATCCAGTCCCTGATGAACTTTGTCCGGGAAAAGAAGGTGACCATCATCAGCGGATTTCCATATCTTCTGATGGAAATGAATGAATTGGAAGCGATTCCGCCAAGTCTGCGGCTTTTGATCAGCGGCGGTGATGTGCTTCGGGAATGTTATGTAACTCATCTTTTGCTGCAGGTTGCGGTTTATAACACATACGGACCGTCCGAAACAACGGTTTGCTGCAGTTATTTCCACTGTAACGGACAGAAAGCCCTGGAGGATGGGACTTATCCGATCGGGAAAGCGGTGCACGGTTCCCGGATTGAGATCCTGGACGATAATCTGAATTCAGTGCCTGACGGAAGCACAGGAGAGATCTGTATCCTGGGCGATGGCGTTTCCAACGGATATCTTGACAAAAGTAAAAATAAAATGTTTGTGACCAGTGCGGATGGAAGACCTCTTTACCGGAGCGGCGACCTGGGGTATTTGCTGCCGGACGGCAATCTGGCTTTCCTGCATCGTAAGGATTCACAGGTGATGATCCTGGGCAAACGGGTGGAGCCGGAGGAAGTGGAGAATGTACTCTGCGACTGTGACGAAGTGCAGACGGCTGTCGTCCGGCCGTTTACGGATGAACACGGTCTTTCTTATCTGACGGCCTACGTAGTTCCGGAGAGTACAAAATTTGTCCTGTCAGAGATAAAAAAGAAGCTGTCGCGCTATCTGACTTCCTTTATGATACCGGAATTCTTTGTGATCATGGATCACATTCCGCTCACTCCAAATGGGAAACCGGATCTGAACAGTCTGCCGGTCGTATTAAAAGAAGGAGCATAATTACTTTGAACAGCACTTCGCACATGCTGTGAAGTTATGAAGGAGTCTGCTGAAAATGGTAATCAGGATAAAAAGAGCCGATGTCACGGATCTGGACGAGCTGATGCGCTGGAGAGAGGTCGTTTTAAGAGAAGTATTTTCGATTCCGGTAGAAAAAAGCATAGATGATCTTCTCGCAGCAAACAGGGAGTATTATCATACTGCACTGAAAAGAGAAGAACATATTGCCTGCTTTGCATATGCGGACGAATGTTCAGATACAGAACCTGTGGGATGCGGCGGGGTCTGCCTTTATCAGGAAATGCCCTCGCCGGATAACCTCACCGGCAAATGTGCGTATCTGATGAATATCTATACTGTACCAGCCGTGCGTCAGCACGGTGTAGGAAAAGCAGTCGTCGAATGGCTGGTGCAGGAGGCAAAGCGCCGGGGCGCAGGCAAAATTTATCTGGAAGCGTCCGAGAAAGCGAAGCCACTCTATAAAGAGCTTGGATTTTATGATATGGAAGGCTACTATAAATACAGGAAGTAATCCGCCTGGGATTAGAAACTTAAAAACAAAATCTTGTGCAGAATGACAAAATTTTGGTACCGGCTTGTACGGGTTAGGACAGGTCGCAAAGGGAAAACGGAAAAGAGGGAGAAAATGAAAGCAGGAGATGCAGTTACACTGGAAGCAGGGAATAAGAAGATACAGATAGTTTGCTCAAAACAGAAAGCACCGTTGATCATTTATCACGCTGTGATGGGCGAAGGGAAAAGGCTTTGGCAGGCCTGCCGGGACATTGACTGCCCTGAATTCTCCCTTGCGGTTATAAATGGTGTCAATTGGGATGACGATATGACACCCTGGCCAATTCCGCCGATTTCAAAAGGAGATACGCCATGCTCCGGCGGCGCTGACGTATATCTGAAACAGCTGACGGGTGAATTGCTGCCGCAGATTGAGGCTTCCCTTTTGTTCCCTCCGGAGTACTGTGTGCTTGCAGGCTATTCTCTTGCAGGACTGTTCGCGGTCTATGCGGCGTATAAAACAGACTGTTTTTCCCGTATTGTCTCCGCATCCGGTTCTCTGTGGTATCCGGATTTTGTACCGTTTGTCCGCCAGAATCAGATTTCCGAGCGAGTTGAGGCAATCTATTTTTCCCTTGGGGATAAAGAAAGCCATACGAAAAATCCATATCTGGCTCCTGTGGAAGAGAATACCAGATTGCTTTTTCACTATTTTTCAGAAAAAGGAATCCGGACAACGTTTCACCTGAATAAGGGAAATCATTATCAGAATTCCACAGGAAGAACAGCAGCCGGAATAAAATGGATTTTACAGCAATAGCTTTCAGGCTTCTTCTTTCAGCGCTTCACAGATCTTTTTTAAATTCTTCCATACCATAGCAACAGCCGTGGCAATCAGGAGAATTGTGCCTGCTGCAATAAAGGTACGGTGTTTTTTTCTTGAAATCTTTTATGCTCATACTCTTCACCTCGTATAATATCTGCTGCTTTTTTTTACATCGTGAAATGGCTGATTTTTCATGGCCTGTCAGAATGAATCTCCAGAGATTCGAATTCCGCTTTCGGATATAAAAAAAAGAGGAGTGTCTGGCAGCCTTGCTATACTGCCAGACGAAAAATTATGAAATGACATTGGAATGTATCCAATATCTATAGCTTTTTCTACTTCGAAAATTTGACAAAAATATGTCAAAATCCTAAATTGAATGGCTATTTTGATAAAATAATGATAATTAACGGAGAAAAATATAAAATGAATGTAAAAAATATTAAAAAAATGTATTGATGTTGACGAGTGAAAATCATTGTGCTATCTTCCGTATAACAAATAACACATGGGCTTAGCTGTTATTTTACCGATCAAATGTATTTTGCTCTGGGATAACATACACAGCAATTGACAAAAAATATATATTACCACGGAAGGGAATTGCCTGTTCAAAAAAATTAAAATTGATTAAGCGGAAGGGGAGGTCGTTTTTTATGGATACACCGGAAGGACGCCGGCAGACTGGAAAATGGCTGATAGGGATAGCTGCATGCTGTTGTCTGATCTATCTTGGCATGCGGTATTTTAGCGTAGTAGTCCGTGCAGTTTCGACTTTGATTGATTTAGTCCGGCCAATCCTGATTGGCATGATTCTTGCACTGATCCTGAATGTCCCGATGAGAATGTTTGAAAGACTGATTCGGAAAAAGACATCACTGAATAAGGGAATCCGGGGACTTTCCATTATACTGTCTCTTGTTCTGATTGCGGCGATTATCGTTGCTGTCGCATTACTGGTTATTCCAAGACTTGCCAGCGCCGTAGCCCTGCTCATCCAGATTCTTGGCGAAGGGCTTGAGAGTCTGGAGACCCTGGATGAGAATCCTTTCTTTCAGAATAATGCGGTTGGAAAGCTCCTGGCGGATATTGACTGGATTTCTTTGAGGACACAGCTGGAGAATCTGATCAGGACAAACAGCACCGACCTTATAGGCCGCGCTGTCAATGCAATCGGCTCGTTTGTAGGCGGAATCGTGAACTTTGTAGTTGCCTTTGTGTTTGCAATTTATATTCTGGCAGGAAAAGAAAGATTAAAACGTCAGGGCGGCAGAATGATAAGGGCCTGGCTTCCGGCAAAGATTGGAGAACCGCTGATTCACATCTGTTATGTTTGCAGCGATACTTTTCAGCATTTTATAGGAGGACAGGCTACCGAAGCAGTCATTCTTGGAACCTTGTGCATGATTGGTATGCTGATTTTGCGTATTCCATATGCAACGATGGTGGGAGCCCTGGTGGGAGTGACAGCGATGATTCCCATTGTGGGGGCATATGTCAGCGCCGTCATCGCTTCCATTATGATACTGACGGTAAAACCGGTCAAGGCTCTGATATTCCTTATTTATTTCGTAATCCTGCAGCAGACAGAGAACAATCTGATTTATCCGAGGGTAGTAGGATCTAAAATTAATCTGCCTGCCATGTGGGTATTGGCAGCTGTTACCATTGGAGGAAAGCTTGGCGGGGCAATCGGGATGCTGCTGGGGGTTCCGTCTGCTTCTGCATTGTATTCACTGCTGCGCGAAGCGACAGAATGGAGAGAACAAAAACTGAAAACAGAGTGAATTTTCATGAAAGATGAGGGAATGTCTGGCAGCGTGTGAAGCTGCCAGACTTAAACTGTACAACTGTTAGTTCATTCCGATTATGGAACAGATGATTTGAGCACAATTTTCATAGCCTAGAGTCCCGCTGTCCAATAGTATATCGTAATTCTTGCGATCCCCCCATTTCTGCTCGGTAAACATATTGTAGTGGCGGGCACGTTCACGGTCAGAACGGGTAATTTCTTCGCGGGCGTTTGCCTCTGGCATCCCGTATTCTTTCACACTGTGTTCCATGCGTTTTTCCATATCTGCATAGATAAAGACGCGAAGCACATCTTTACGGTCTCTGAGGATATAGTCCGCGCATCTGCCAACAATAACACAGCTTCCGGAATCTGCATAGTTTCGGATGATTTTCTGTTGTGCGCAGAAAACCTGCGTAGTTAAAGGAAGCGGCTGATTGCTCGCTTCTTCCAGCATACCATAGCCATAGCTGGTTCCCATGGCAAGGTTGTACAGGAAACTGCTGGTGATTTTCTGATCAGACTTCTCAATGTACTCTTTAGGAACACCTGATACCTTAGCGGCCTCGTCAATTAACTCTCTGTCATAGTAAGGGATATTTTTTCGACTTGCCACCATTTTCCCGATTGTACGTCCTCCGCTGCCTAATTCTCTGCTGATAGTGATAATTCGTTTCATAAGCTGCCTCCATTCTTTTTTAGTATATTTTTTTGTATTGATGCTTCGCAGACTTCTTGATTAATAAAACTGTATTACAGGATCCAGTTACAGTATGTTATATCTGTATTATAACGCATATACAAGTAAACACAACTGAAAAAATTATAAAATGAGATGATGTCTCTTGACACATATAGGTACAATAGTTATAACACATCTATGACATAGAAAAGCAGTAGCTTTCCCTGCGGTCGTCACTGCCGGGAATTCTGGTAAATGAAAATGAAGACGAATGATAAAAAGGAACAGAGATATTTTGAATTATACCATGCATTGAAAGCGGCGGTAGGACCCGTTTGCCACTATCTTTTTGGAATGAAAAAGGAAGATGAGATCAGTCTGCCGAAAGAGCCATGCCTTGTGGTGGTCAATCATACCTGTTATTTTGATCCTCTGATTGTCGCAATGTCCGTGGATCAGCCTCTTTGCTATGTGACAGGGGAAAACCTGCTTCGCCACAGGCTTGCGAACTTTCTGGCAGTCGATGTTTTTCGCAGTATTCCCTGTTCCAAAGGGAAAATGAATGCGGGAACCATCCTCGAAATATCCCGAAGCCTGAAGACGGGGCATTATGTCTGTATGTTTGCGGAAGGGAACATTACCTATGATGGAACGACGGCACCACTGGCTCCTGTAAATGGAAAACTTTTCCGGGCATTGCAGTGTACGGTTGTGACTGTTTCCGTGACCGGTGCTTATGAGATTGTTCCACGTTGGAGCAGCAGATTATGCAGAGGCAATGTCTCAACAAAGTTAAAAGGTGTTTATACGAAAGAAATGCTGCATAATATGACCCCGGAGGAGATTGTGACGCGCATTAATGAGGATCTGTATGTGGAACAACCGGATTCCATTACCGAAAAGATCTGTCACCGCAGCGCTAAGGGCATCCATTATGTGCTTTATGCCTGCCCGGAGTGCGGTGCGTTGGGGAAAATAAGGGGAAAAGGAAGTAAAATCTGCTGTCAGGGATGTGGGAAGACATGGGGATATAATGGTTTTGGAAAAATTGAAGGCGGTCGATTCCGTACAATCTGGCAGTGGAACCGCTGGCAAGTGGAATTTGTGAAAAAAATTGTTGAGGACAATGTAAATTTTAAAATATCGAACCTGAATGCCAGATTGTTTCGTATTGCCGATGATCATAAACGGCACTTGTGTGAGTCGGGAACTCTGATCCTAAACAGGGCAAAACTGTCAGTAGGGGAGTATGCATTTCCTTTAAAAAAAATCTCACGCATGGATACCCGCAACAAAGGGGTACTTCTGTTTTCTATGAACAATGAAGATTATTACGAGATTTCGGTCCGGAAAGGGTTTTCCGGATTGATGTACAAAACCTTTTTTGAAACTCTGGAAAAAAGTTGAAAGAAATTAGCACTCAACCCTTGACTTGGCTAACAATCGGTGTTATAACACAGATAGAACAAAAGAAAGGATAATCTTTCTGAG
>JAJPWX010000051.1:0-12428 GCA_021205755.1 Lachnospiraceae bacterium
AGACAGCGTATACACCAGTGAGGATTCTCTGGCGGAATTTACGTTTACAGTAGAAGAAGAGGGCTTCTACAGCATTATCCTGGAGTATTACCCCATCGAGGGAAAGGGCTCTTCGATTGAACGTGCGATTTTCATCGATGGTGAGCTGCCGTATGAAGAATTGGCGCTGGTTTCCTTTAACCGCGTGTGGGTTTATGATGTAGAGGAGGGGGAGCCGGATGAGAGCGGTTCCGCTACCTACGAATGGGGCAAGGATAATCAGGGCAATGACAATAAGCCGAGCATGACGGAAGCACCGGAATGGATCAGCAGCTACGTCTATGACAGCGACGGTTATATCACGTCTCCGTTGACGGTTTATCTGACCGAGGGAGAGCATACGCTTTCTCTTTTATCTGAACGTGAGCCGATGGTGGTTCATTCGATTACGTTCTGTAAGACGGAAGCGGCGGCTTCTTATGAGGAAGTTAAGGCGGAGCAGGATGCGGCTGGTGCGCAGGCTACATCAGGCGTCAGCATTACGATTGAGGGTGAGAACGCGACAAAGTCTTCCTCTCAGATGCTTTACCCGGTGCAGGATCAGTCCTCCCCATCCGTTTCCCCATCAAGCGCGAAGGAACTGCTGAATAATACCATCGGCGGCAATTCGTGGCGTCTGGTCGGACAGTGGATTGAGTGGGAATTTGACGTGCCGGAGAGCGGATATTACAATATTTCACTCTATGACGCACAGAATACTGTGCGGGGTATTTATGTATCGCGCCGTATCACGATTGACGGAGAAGTGCCTTTTTCTGAGTTGGAGTCCTACGGCTTCACCTACAGCTCCAGCTGGAGGGAGGACGTGCTCTCTGATGAGGATGGGAATGCCTATTCTTTCTATTTAGAAGAAGGACACCACACAATCCGCATGGAAGTGGTGCTGGGTGATTTCTCTGATATCATCAGTGAGGTGCAGGACTGTGTAACGCAGCTGAACAGCATCTACCGTGAGATCATCAAGATTACAGGTGTGTCTCCGGATACTTATCGTGATTATCAGATTGAGAGTACCCTGCCGGGTCTGCACGATGAGCTGGTAGCTGTGCGGGATCAGTTGGATGCGGCGATTGAGGCGCTCGAGGCGCTGATTGGAGAAAAGTCGGATAAAGAGACCGTTTTGATCACGATGCGGGATCAGCTGGATGACCTGATCGAAGACGCGGAATATTTCGTAAGGACGATCAGCTCCTATAAGACAAATGTCCGCGCCTGCGGCAACTGGATCACGCAGGTAATCGAACAGCCGCTGGCGATAGACCGCATCAATATATATTCGGCGGATCAGACGATTACCTATGAGAATACGTCGATTCTTGATCGGGTAGTGTATGAGTGCAGCCGCCTGTATTATTCCTTCGTGATTGATTACAATCAGATTGGTAATGTGGCGGAGGATTCTGATGAGGGCGCGACTATTACTCTGTGGATTGGTACCGGCCGCGACCAGGCGAACGTGATTAAGTCGATGATTGATGAGACGTTTACCAGTGAATACAACATCAATGTAAACGTCCAGCTGGTAGATATGAGCACGCTGCTGAAGGCGGAGCTTGCCGGAGAAGGCCCTGACGTCGCGATTCAGGTGGCGAATACGAATGGTGTCGCCGGGGCGGTTCTGAACACGGGCAATGATACGCCTGTAAACTATGGTATTCGCAATGCGGTGCTGGATCTCTCTCAGTTTGATGATCTGGAGGAGGTGACGGAGCGTTTCTCGGACGCATCCATGGAGGCTCTGCAGTTTGAAGGAGCGACTTACGCACTGCCGGAGACAACCACCTTCCCTGTGATGTTCTACCGGAAGGATATTCTGGCGGAGCTGGGGCTGGAGGTACCCGAGACCTGGGATGACGTGAAGGTCGTGATGACAGTACTTGCGCAGAATCAGATGGAATTCGGTATGCTGCCGACGGAACAGCTCTTTGCTTCCCTGCTTTATCAGAACGGCGGCTCCTATTACTCGGAGGATGGCATGACTTCCGCGCTGGATTCCGACACGGCGGTCAATGTCTTTAAAGAGTTCTGCGAATATTACACGGACTATGGCCTGGACTATGAGACAAGCGTGGAAGAACGTTTCCGTACCGGTGAGTGTCCGATCATGATTGCAGACTATACTGTTTATAACAATCTTGTCGTATCTGCACCGGATATCGACGGTCTCTGGAGTTTCACACAGATTCCCGGTACCGTGCAGGAGGACGGGACGGTCGACCACAGCGTGGCCTGTACCGGACTGGCGAGTATGATTATGGCGAGCACGGACTATCCGGAAGAGTGCTGGGAATTCCTGAAGTGGTGGACATCCACAGAGGTTCAGACACAGTACGGACGCGAGATGGAGAGTCTGATGGGGTTGGCTGCGCGTGTGCCGACCGCGAACCTGGAGGCATTTGAGAATATGGCATGGCCGATCGACGATATGGAGGCGCTGAAAGATGCCTTCGAATGGGTAGACGGCATCCCACAGGTACCGGGCGGTTATTATTCGTGGCGAAATGTATATAACGCTTTCTACACGGTAGTGACGAATCTGGATACGGCTTCAC
This sequence comes from Lachnospiraceae bacterium, assembly GCA_021205755.1. GTDB lineage: Bacteria > Bacillota > Clostridia > Lachnospirales > Lachnospiraceae > Choladousia. Next base: position 2,592 of record JAJPWX010000051.1, read on the forward strand.
CGCGAGAGGAACTGATGGATAAGGTACTCTACATCAATGCGGAGATTACCTATAAGCGCACCGAGCTGGGATTGTCGGTGGCAGATTAAACGGTCGTGTTCCACCGGCTATATGCGAATGGCCGGTTGGAATGCAGGGGAAGGAGAACGAGAGTATGAGTGGAACGAGTGATCCGGGTTCTGCGGCTGTTTCCAAGGAAGCGGCCCAGATCGCGGCTAAACAGAAGACGCTTCGCTACCAGATCAAGAAGAACAAGACCTGTTATGCAATGCTGGCACCGTTTTTTATCCTGTTTTTCCTGTTTACGGTGCTGCCGGTTGTAATGTCGGTTGTTTTAAGCTTTACTTATTTTAATATGCTGGAAATGCCGACGTTCAATGGCTGGAACAATTATATTAAGCTGTTTCTGGAAGATGATATTTTCATGATCGCGCTGAAAAACACCCTGATTTTTGCGGTGGTGACGGGGCCGATCAGCTATCTTCTCTGCCTGCTGTTCGCGTGGATTATCAATGACTTCAAGGGACCGCTGCGTACCTTCCTGACACTGATTTTCTATGCGCCGAGCATCTGCGGAAATGCGTATATGGTATGGAACCTGATTCTGACCGGCGACCGCTACGGCTACCTGAATGGTATTCTTTTGCGGATGGGCATCATTGATGAGGCGATTAGCTGGCTGAAAACAGAAAAATATGTGCTGCCGGTGCTGATTGTCGTACAGCTGTGGCTGTCGTTAGGAACTGGTTTCCTGTCATTCATTGCCGGACTGCAGACGGTAGATAAGAACCTGTATGAGGCTGCCGCACTCGACGGTATAAAGAACCGCTGGCAGGAGCTCTGGTATGTGACACTCCCGGCGATGAAGCCGCAGCTGATGTTTGGCGCCGTGATGCAGATCACGCAGTCCTTCGCTGTAGCAGATATTTCCATCCAGCTGGCCGGTAATCCCTCCGTCAACTATGCAGGAGCGACGGTGGTAACGCATCTGTTGGATTATGGTTCGACGCGATTTGAGATGGGGTATGCTTCCGCGATCGCGACGGTGCTGTTCCTGATGATGGTCGGCACAAATAAGCTGGTACAGAGATTATTAAGGAGGGTAGGCGAATGAGCAGAGCAAAGACTTCCGAAGAGGCTGCCCTCAAAAAAAATCTACGTAAGATTCCGTTCTGGAAGCGGCCGAAAGAGAAAAAGCTGAACCGCTCGGTGGCTGGGAACTCACTGTTGTTTGTGATTATGGCGATCTGCGGTGTGTTTATGGCGCTGCCGCTGGTTATGATTATCAACAACGCGTTAAAACCGCTGGATGAGCTGTTTCAGTATCCGCCAAAGATTTTTGTGCGCAATCCGTCCCTGGATAACTTCATCGATCTGTTTGTGATTATGAATGATTCCTGGGTGCCGTTTTCAAGATACATACTGAATACGATTATTATTACCGGCGGCGGTATGGTCGGGCATGTCCTTCTGGCATCCCTGGCAGCCTATCCGCTGGCAAAGCATAACTTCCCCGGAAAGAACATCCTGTTCTCCGCGGTTGTGCTATCGATGATGTTCTCCTGGCAGGTGACTCAGATTCCGCAGTATCTGATTATCAGCTGGCTGCATATCAACAATACCTATGCGGCGCTGATATTGCCGGCATTTGCCTATGGTATGGGTCTGTATCTGATGAAGCAATTCATGGAACAGATACCGGACGCATTGCTTGAGTCGGCGCGGCTGGACGGCGCGAGCGAATGGAGGATTTTCTGGAGCATTGTCATGCCAAACGTGAAACCGGCGTGGCTGACTCTGGCGATTTTCCAGTTTCAGCAGATGTGGGGCAATACAGGAAGCCTGTTTCTTCGAAATGAGGAATTGAAGCCGCTGCAGTACGCGCTGCAGCAGATTTCGGCAGGCGGAACAGCGAGAGCAGGTGCGGCTGCCGCGGTGACTTTTATTATCGCGATTGTGCCGATCTCTTTCTTCCTGATCTGTCAGAGCAACGTACTGGAGACGATGACGACCTCCGGTATGAAAGAATAAACGGGAGGGGATGGAATGAGCGCAAAAAAGAAATTGTACCACAATTCCCGTCCGCGGCGCGGTTTGCAGAGCAGAATTCTCTGCCTGTTATCCGCTTTGCTGATACTGGTTCTGACGCCCTTGCAGGCGCTGGCGGATGAACTGCCATATGACTCTTATAACTATACGTACTGGAATGATATCGTGTACACCCCGGCACCCTATGTGCCAAACGGCTCTGTGACGGGAGATTCCCTTGGAATCGGGAACTTTTCTGAGCCGCAGGATCTCTACGTGGCGGATGACGGCCAGATCTATGTGGCGGACACGGGGAACAACCGTGTCGTTATCCTCAATTCGGATATGGATGAGGTCGTGCGGGTGATTGAGACCTTTGAACGCGACGGGGAGGAGGATACGTTCAATGCCCCATATGGCGTGTTTGTTTCAGAAAATGGCGAGCTCTACGTGGCGGATTCGAACAACAAGCGCATTGTAGTGCTGACTACAGAAGGTGAGTTTGTCAAGATTGTAGATAACCCGCAGTCGAACATCCTCGAGGATGGATTTGATTTTACGCCGCTGAAGGTGGCGGTCGATTACGCGGATCGAATCTATGTCATCGCGAAGAACGCGTTCGAGGGTATTCTGGTTTTTGACAGCGAAGGCTCTTTTATTGGATATTTTGGTACCATTGAAGTAAAGATTACTCTGTGGGAAAAGTTCTGGAGAAGACTGGCGAGCAAGGAAGAGCGCGCGAACCAGCAGCTCTATATCCCGACCGAATTTACAGGTATTGATGTCGATGAAGACGGCTTTGTCTACGCGTCCAACATCGATTCAGACGGGGAGCAGGGAGTACGGCGGCTGAACCCAAGCGGTGAGGACGTCATCCAGAAGGGGGAAAACGGAAACGTCGGGGGCGACCTGACGACCGGTACGTATGGTACCTATGCGGGTGTATCGGAGTTTACGGATGTGACGTACCGGGGCAAGGGGATCTATTCTGTGCTGGATCGCAAACGCGGGCGTATTTTCACCTATGACCGTGAGGGCAATCTGCTCTATATTTTCGGCGGGCTGGGAACGCAGGAGGGTACGTTTAATACACCGATAGCGATCGATGAAATTGGAGATAACCTGATCGTCCTGGACGCATACTATGGCTCGATTATGATTTTCTCAGCGACCGAGTACGGCTCCCTGATCAACGAGGCGACCGGTCTGCGCTATGACGGCGATGAGACACAGGCCGTGGCGCTGTGGGAGCGGGTGCTTGAGCTGGATGAGAACAACGAGCTGGCGAATACCGGCATCGGCAAGGCATATCTGACCGCCGGGGAGAATCAGTTGGCGATGAAATACTTAAAGCTTGGCATGAACCAAAAGTATTATTCTATTGCCTGGAAGCGATACCGAAATGAAATTTTGACGGAGAACATTGGTCCGATTCTGACCGGTCTGGCTGTTCTGATCGTGATCTGGATTGTGCTCCGGCAGGTATTAAAGAAGCGAAAGAAACCAAAATCACAGGAAGGAGGGCTTGCTTAAATGTCTGGATTATTTTCTGCTGAAAAATGGAAATATGCCTTTTATACGGTGAGCCACCCAATGGACGCCTACTATGAGATCCGTCACCGCGGACGCGGAAGCGTACCGATTGCGGTTGTACTGGTGATTCTGTTCTCCTTCAGCTTTTCTGCGAACCGTTTGCTGGCAAGCTTCGTGGTCAATGACACGGATCCGAGAACGGTGAACAGTCTGACCGAGCTGGGAGCAGTACTGCTTCTGTACCTGCTTTTCTGCGTGAGCAACTGGTCGATCACCTGCCTGATGGAAGGTGAGGGACGCATGAAGGACATTGCGACGGCGATTGGCTACGCGATGACGCCGATGATTGTCTGCTTTAACCTGGCAACACTCCTCAGTCTGTTTGTGGCGGAAGGGGAGCAGGCGTTTTACTGGATGGTTCTGGCGATCGGGATTGCCTACGGGCTGATCATGATGCTGATGGGGATTATGACCGTGCAGAACTTCACACTGGGGAAGACGCTGATTACTATTTTCCTGACCTTTGTTGCCATGCTGATCATTATCTTTATCATATTGCTGATGGCGGATCTGGTCAGTGAGGTATACAGCTTCTTCTACAGCATTTATCAGGAACTGATTTTCAGGACATAAGGAGGAGGAAAAAAGATGAGCAAAAGCAGAAAAATCCTTCTCGGGCTGATTGGAATCGTCCTGATTACGGCAGTTTCGCTGATGGGATGGTGGTATTTTCACTACTACTCCTACAATGCGTACCGGGATTACCTGACCTCTTATGATTATGAAGAGGGTGTGGAATTTACATCTCTTTCAGAGGAAGAGAGCGATGTGGAAGGAATGGTGCTTGCGGCGGAGAATGACACGCTGAAGCTTTACGCGGATACGGAATCCGGGGAGGTTGCGATTGTAGATAAGCGCAACGGCGAGATTACCTATTCCAATCCGGTGAGTGTGGACGAGGATACAGTCGCGAACGAGACCAACAAAAACTACATGAGATCGCAGCTGATCGTGGATTATTACAATACCTCTAGAACCACCGGTACTTATGATTCCTACAGCTACTGTACCTCTCTGGGGCAGCTGGAGGTGGAAGCGATTGAGAATGGCATCCGCTTCATTTATACGATTGGGGATATGTCTTCGTCGACAGGTCTGGTGCCGGAATACATCAGCGAAGAGACACTCAATGATGTGATGTCGAAGCTTTCGGAGGATGACGCGAAGGAGGTAGCGAAGAAATATACCACCGGCACGACGAGCGGACTGGCGGATGGTTATCTGGAGCTGCTGGAATCCGCGAAAAAGGGTGCCTCTCAGATTCGTAAGCTGAATAAATATTTCGAGGAAGCCGGTTTTACGGAAGAAGATTATCTTCGGGAAATGGAAGGCTCCGGCATTGAAGGCGCGGTTCCGATTTCCTTTGAGATTCCGCTGGAATACCGCCTGGTGGATGACGGCGTGGAAGCGACGATTCCCATGAGTGAGGTGGTGGAAAACGGCGGTGGCTCGATTTACCGCATCCAGATGCTCCGGTATTTTGGCGCGGCGGGGACAGAAGAGGACGGCTATATGCTGGTGCCGAACGGCTCCGGTTCCCTGATTTACTTTAACAATGGCAAAAACGGGACATCGGTCGCCAACTATTCCGAGTATGTTTACGGCATTGATCCGCTGATGGCGGAATATACCGTGATGGAAAATACGGAGAATGCGAAAATGGCTCTCTTCGGATTGTTCCGGGAGGAGTCGGCAGTGTTCGCGACGATTGAGGACGGAGCGTCACTGGCTTATATCTCAGCGGGCGTTTCCGGTAAGATTAACAGCTACAATTATGTTTACGCAACCTTTGTCCTGCGTGGAAATGAGAAGCTTTCCATGTTCGGAACAACTGGAAATGAGGCGGATCTTCCGGTAGTAGAATCAGACTTTTATGACTCAAATCTGACCATTCGTTACACGATGCTGACGGAGGACGATGCAAGCTACTCTGGTGCAGCGAATTATTACCGCAACCGTCTGGTGGAAGAGGGCATCCTGACTGCGCAGGAGGATACTTCCGGAGAAGATATTAAGTTTTATTATGATATCCTGGGCGGCGTGACAATGACAAAGTATATCCTTGGCGCGCAATACAATGGCATCTACGCGATGACGACCTTTGAACAGGCGCAGGAAATATCGGAAGACCTCTCATCGAATGGGATCACGAACCAGGTGATGAACTTTGAGGGGTGGATGAACGGCGGCTACTATCACAGTGTCGTCGATCAGATCAACATTCCTTCCAGCCTGGGCAGCAAGTCGGCACTGGAGGCCTTAAGTGAAGCCTTAAGTGAAAGCGGAGGCATTTTCTATGCGGATGTTGCTTTCCAGAAGGTGACAGAGATCAGCAAACGGTATTCGTTCAGCAATGAGAGCTCCCGTTATTACGGCTCCGGCTATATTGTGGACTTTGGTCTGGTGAATCCGACGACGCTCCGGCAGACGTCTGGGCTGGGATATAACTCCAACCTGTACGCGCTGATTTCACCGAAGTTCCTGGTGCGCTATATCAATTCGTTTACATCAAAAATGGAGAATTATGATATCGGCGGCATCTCGCTTCGGGATCTCGCGAATGAGCTGCACTCTGATAAGAAACGGACGAATGTCATTGACCGTGAGGAGGCGCTCGATGTGGTGCTCGGCTCTCTTTCGGAAATCGAAGAGACCGGAAAGAACGTGATGCTGAACAATGCGAATGACTATTCCTTCGGCTATGCGGATGACATCATCAATGTGCCGCTGACCGGAAATGATTATTACATCATTGATGAGGATGTGCCATTCTATGCGATGCTGCTTCACGGATATGTCGATTACTCCGGAGATGTAATCAACTTAAGCGACACCAGTGATGAAACGGACATCATCCTCAGTCTGATCGAGAATGGCGCTTCTCCGCACTATATGTTCTCGTATGAGTCATCCAGTGAGATCAAGAACACCAGTGTGAATTATTTCTATTCGACTACCTACAGTACCTGGTCAGACGATGCGCTGTATGTATACAACGAAGTCAATGAGGCACTGAAATATGTCAATGGCGCTGAGATCGTCAATCATGAAATTTTAAGCAGCAATGTCCGAGCGGTCACTTATTCGAACGGTGTGACGATTTATGTTAATACTGGCACAAAGGATGAGACGATAGACGGAGTAAGGGTTCCGGCGAGAAGCTATACGGTGGAAGGAGCGTGAGGAAGATGAAGACGAAAAAGAAATTTCTGACCTTGACAAGAAAACGCAGCATCGTGGGCTTCATCTTTATCCTGCCCTGGCTGATCGGCTTTATCTGGTTCTACGCCAGAAGCCTGGTGATGTCGGTTCAGTTCTCGCTGTCCGACCTGACCGTGGCGACGGGCGGCGGCTATACGCTGGACTTTGTGGGACTGGAGAATTATATTTACGCGTTCCGCGTCCATGCCTCCTATAAGCAGGTGCTGACAACCTCTATTGGCAATATGCTGATTGATGTGCCATTGATTACCTTCTTCAGCCTGTTTATGGCGATGCTGCTCAATCAGAAATTTAAAGGCAGAACGCTGGTAAGAGCCATTTTCTTCCTGCCGGTGATTCTGAATTCCGGCGCCATCGTGGACGCGATGGATCTGGCCCGAAGCATGATGAGCGGCGGGATCACAAGCGCCAGCGCAGAAATGGCGGCGGAAACATCAGGGGGTGTGGGCATCGCCTATTATATCCAGATGTTCAGTTCCCTGGGTATTCCGCAGGTGCTGATTGAGTATGTTTCCGGTGCGGTATCGCGTATCAGTGATATCGTAAATGCGTCCGGCGTGCAGATCATCATTTTCATCGCGGCGCTGCAGTCGATTCCGACCTCTTTCTATGAGGTGGCAAAAATCGAGGGCTCGACGGCGTATGAGACCTTCTGGAAGGTCACCTTCCCGATGGTGATGCCGCACATCGTGACAAATGTGGTTTACACGGTCGTAGACAGCTTCACGAATTCCGAGGTTGTTGACCTGGCCTATACTACAGCATTTACGGATATGAACTACGGGCTAAGTTCCGTGTTCAGCCTCTGTTCCACCGCAATTACCTGTCTGATTCTGGTGATTGTCTGCGGCTGGATTCAGAAGCGGACGTTCTACTATAACTAAAGAGAGGAGGAAAAAGAAATGGGCGCAAGTGCAAATGCCAAGGCAAATACAAAGGCAGAGAAAAGAAACCGCGCGAAAGAGCAGAAGAAGACCGGCTCTCCGGAAAAGCTTCTGAAAAGCTTTACGCAGGACGCGCAGTTTATCAATGATATGACACGCTGGGCAGTGAACCTGAAAAAGTTTGTCCTGTTTGTTTTTCAGCTGATCCTCATTGTCGGTGTATGCTATGTCATCATTGGTCCGGTATTGGGCATCATCAGCAGTTCTTTTTTCTCCAATTCGGATTATTATAATCCGATGGTGTACCTGATCCCACAGGAGCCGACGCTGGAGCGCTATAAGCTGGCGTTTCAGTATCTGAAATATGGTACAACTGTGCGCAATTCTCTGATCTATTCGCTCTCTCTGATGGCGATTCAGGTCTTTGTCTGCTCCATGGTCGGCTATGGATTCGCGCGGTTTGATTTTCCGTTTAAGAAAGTCCTGTTTGGCTGCGTGGTAGTGATGATTGTTATACCAACAAATACGATCATGCTCCCGCTTTACATGACTTTCGCGAAATTTGACGTTTTTGGAATCATCAAGGCGGTGACCGGATCGGCAGTTAACCTGCTGTCCACACCGATCCCAATGTATATCATGACGGTGTTTGGCTGCGGTCTGCGGTCTGGACTTTATATTTATATTTTCAACCAGTTCTTCCGCGGGCTTCCAAAGGAAATCGAAGAGGCGGCGCTCGTGGACGGCTGCGGAATCTGGTATACGTATTTCCGCATCATGCTGATCAACGCACTGCCATCAGTTGTTACGGTAGCAATCTTCTCGATGGTATGGCAGTACAACGACACGTTCTATGCCAAGCTGTTTCTGATCAGCGACAACATTGTTATCAGTAAAAAGATCTCCACCATTGAGGCGTCGATCTCGAACGTGGAAAAGATCTATGACCCAAGCATTCTGGAACTGTATCTGGACGCGGGCATCGTGCTGGTGATGATTCCGATTGTGATTATCTATGTTCTGCTGCAGAAGCAGTTTATAGAGGGCGTAGAGCGTAGCGGTATTGTTGGATAAAAACAGCAGCGCAGAACGGCGATAGACCGGTTATTTCTGTTAACCTTCGGAACAGACGGGGGAATGCAGGGATTATCCGCATAACAAAGATGCACACGGCCGTCAGGGAACCGAGTCCGGCGGTCGGCGCAACAGGGGATGGCAAGATGTCGTTTCCTGCATAAATATTTTTCCAAAAAGGAGGAAAAGAGATGAAGGCAAGAAAAATCATCGCGCTGTCGATGACGGCGGCAATGGTACTGGGACTTTCCTCAGGCGCGGTTTACGCAGAGGAGAGTGCGGCAGTGAGTATCGACTTTGAGGACGGGCTGTACGGGTTTGTCGGCAACGACAAAACGATCAACAGCGCGGCAGCAGATGCGACTCTTTCACTGGTGGATTACAATGGGTCCACAGCACTGGAGATTGCTTCGGACGCAAGCGTGAAGTATGTGGCAATCCAGGTGGATGCTTTGCTGGGAGATGCGATCTCTGAGCTTAGCACCGTGGAAATGACCATCGGCATGACCAACCCGGGCGGAACGTTTTATTCAGCGGCAGGCTGCATTTACGCATTCCTGGGTGAGGATCTGAGCAAGGATTATTCCGAGTGGTCCATTTATCTGGAGAGCGGCAATCCGAAGACCATCAGCTACACCGTAGATCCAGACGATGGACTCAGCTTTGTAGCAGGCAGCTACATCGTACTTTCTGTAGAAGATGATACGGGTAAGGATTACAAGGGTGACGACGCGGCGACATTCTATATCGACGACATTACTTTCTATGACGCTGACGGTAATGTACTGGCGGCAGACACCACAGCGGAATATGTATCTGCTTCCGGCGAAGACCGCTCGAACCTGTTTGCTGTTTCAAACGCGGTAGAGTTTGAAGGCTTTGCTACAAGCGGAGACGGGTGGTCACAGGATGGTTTTGATATGACCGAAGAAATCCTGTCGGCGCTGGTACCGGGTTCTGTTGTAGAGATTACCTACTCCAGTGAGAATGGTGACATCTGGCTGGTAATGCCGGATGCGGAAGCAGGCTGGATGCG
>JAJPWX010000051.1:12528-53930 GCA_021205755.1 Lachnospiraceae bacterium
ACCTGGGGCGCGAGAATGCAGTGCGAATCCTCCGGCGCATGGGAAGTTTACAGCGTATCGGTTGGTACAGCAGCGGAGTAGAACGTAATAGTTCCGGTCGGCGGCCGGGCGAAGGGTATGCTTGCATACCAGTCGTCCGGACATCGGACGGATAGGATGGAGAGCAGAGAAAGTGGTATGAAAACAAGGTTGGAAAAGAACACCACAAAAAGGAGGAATAATAAATCATGAAAAATATTTCCAGAAGAGACTTTTTACGCGGATCCGCAGCCGGAGCTGTGACACTTGCCTTTGGCGGTCTGATGAATATGCCGGTGAGCGCTTCGGAAGAGCCCAGAACGATCAAAATCGGTACCTGGTACGATCACTTCTATGACAGCACGAACACGGATATTTACGATGACCCGAGCGTTTCCGATGAAGAGCTTGCACAGGCACATTTTGATGTTGTAGCGGAAGTGGAAGAAGCTTACAATGTAAAGATTGAGTTCGTGAACCTGACCTGGAGCGGCGTACAGGAGTCCATCAATACTTCCGTTTTGGCTGGCACACCGGACTGTGATATTTATGAAGTAGACCTGAGCTTTGGTATCCCGGCAGCTCTGAATGGCTTTGCAACCAACCTGGAGGAGGTGCTTCCGGCGGACGCTGACATCTTAAGCACAGAGATGATCTTCTCACCGGTAGACATCGGCGTTGACAATGGCGTTTACCTGTTTGGCTCCAACAGCGGCGAGTCTGTATATTACAATACGTATATGCTGGCTTACAATCAGCAGATTCTGGATGCAGCCGGCCTGGAATCCCCGAACGACCTCTATGAGAGAGGCGAGTGGACCTGGGATAAGTGGAGAGAGTACATGATCGCTCTGACCCAGGATACCGACGGCGACGGCGTGATTGATCAGTATGGCTACGGCTCCCGCTACGATTTCCTGATTTACCTGATGCTGATGAGCAACGGTACAGGAATCGCGATGAGCGAGACCGAAAACCTTTCCAGCGCGGAAGTGACCGAAGTACTTGACTTCATCTACAATATGTACAATGTAGACAACGTAGCGGTTCCGTGGGATGCGGATGATTTCGATTCCAACATGAACAACTACATGGACGGCAATGTGGCATTCTGGATTGACGCGGCATGGATTTCTTCTCAGAACGAGGATTACGCGCTCGACTTTGATGTGACCTGGGTACAGTTCCCGATTGGCCCGAGCGGCAATGCAGAAACCAACGCGACCAAGAACGTATCTTCTGGTAATGCATGGATGATCCCGACCGGCGCTGATGATCCGGAATTTATCTACAATGTATTTGAAACCTGGCAGAACTGGTATCATGGCGACGTTGAACTTCGCGATGGCGATCTGACCTGGTGGGAAGACTGTGCGATCACGGAAGAGAACCTTGAAGTTATGGCGAATGTTGGTGAAAAGGGCGGTTTCGACCTCTGGAACGCACTGAGCCTGGAATGGGATTGGACTGCGCTGCTTGACGGCACCATGACTGCGGCACAGTTCCAGGAGACCTGGAAGCAGAGCGTGCAGGATGCTCTGGATGCATTCTACGGCGGCTGATCTGCTTTGGAAAACGTAACTACTCAGAATTTTGTGTTCTTATAGTACATACACCGGCCAAGACTTTTTGAGCTTATAATTATTCAGAAGGTCTGCGGCTGTGTCTGGAAGGCACATAAGAACAATAGACGCCCGGTTTCCGGATGGAAAGCCCGTCTTGGGATACTTTTTTCATGTATCGCAGACAAATGACAGGATTCGGAAACGGGCGTTTTCTAAATCGAGGCAGCCCGAAACACCGAAATATCCGAAAAGTGGTGGAGCAGGGCTGGATATGGAACTGATAATGGTTGGATTTATGCGCAGGAGAGAAATGTATGGCCAAAAATATTACAATGCGCGATATTGCTGTGAAAGTGGGCGTGAGTACGGTCACGGTATCGAAAGCGCTCGGAGATAAAGATGGCGTAGGCAGTGAACTGCGCACACTGATTAAAGAGACCGCGGAGGAGATGGGCTATCACTACAGTCAGGCGGAAAAGACCTTTCGGAAAGGGAGGAGCTATAGCATCGGTGTTCTGATGGAAGAGCATTTCACGGATCATAACTCCACGGTGCTGCCATTTTATATGCGGATGTACCACAGCCTGGTGGTGCAGCTGTCCCGTTTTCATTATTCTGTCCTGCTGGAAATGATCACTGCACAGATGCTGGAAAAAATGCAGATGCCGAATGTGATCTCCGAGCTGCGGATGGATGGCCTGGTGATACTCGGAAAAGTGCAGGAGAATTATCTTGCTTTGATTCGTGCGTCCGGTGTCCCGGTTGTATATCTTGACTTTTATGACTGCCATATGGAAGTGCCAAGCGTGATTTCGGACAATGTGTATGGTTCCTATATCCTCACGGATTATCTGATTGGACTTGGACACAGGAAATTTGCGTTCGTGGGCAGTGTTGACGCGACGCCCAGTATTATGGACCGCTATCTCGGGTATTATCGGGCGCTGCTTGCGCACGATCTGCCGCACAGTGAGAAAGACATCATTCCGGACAGAGGAGAGGATGGCTTAAATACGCCGCTTTTACTGCCGGAAGAAACAGATATGCCGACTGCGTTTGTCTGCAATTGTGACGAGACGGCTTATATTTTGATTGAAAAACTGATTGGAATGGGGTACCGGGTGCCGGAAGACATCTCGGTCGTTGGATTTGACAATTATGCGTTGGGGGCGTATTCGCTGCCCAAATTAACCACCATAGAAGTCGATATGGACGAAATGTCCAGACAGGCCGTGGAGACGCTGATCCGTCTGATGAAAGGCGGCGAACAGGTTCATGGCAGAAAGGTCATCGGCGGCAGGCTGATCATCGGAGAGTCAACCGCCAGGGTGAGAGATGAAAATGAAAATAGATAGAAATCCGAGTAACCGGAGGCACCGGAATACAGTGATGGGGGGAGCTCTGGTACTGTGCCTGGCAGGGGCGGCAGTGACTTTTATGGCAGGCATAGGGAATAGTGATTCAGAAAGATGGTGCCGCGTGCTTGCGGCGGAAGCTATTACAGAAGACGAGACCGTTGCGGCGGAGCTGCCAGTGAGCGAAGATACGGATACACTGGACGACACGGCGGACATTCAGAAAGATACAACGGAAGAAGCCGCCGCGGAGGCGGATGACATCGAGGAGAAAATTCAGATCATGCAGAACCTGACCGCTATGGATGTTGTGAGTGATATGAAGATCGGCTGGAGTCTTGGGAACACTCTTGACGCGACAAAGAGCAGTGCGTCAATTGACGATGATCCGTCCAAATTTGAGACCGCCTGGGGAAATCCGGTCGTGACGCAGGAACTGATTGACGCGGTACTGGATGCCGGATTCAATGTGGTGCGGATTCCGGTTACCTGGACGGGGCATTTTGGAGAGGCGCCGGACTATACTATCACTGAGAGCTGGCTGGGCCGGGTACAGGAGATTGTCGATTACGCTTATGACAAAGGCGCGTATGTCATTATCAACATGCACCATGAAGAATGGAACGAGCCCTATTATGACAACGAGGAGAGCGCCTGTGAAATTATGACCGCGCTCTGGTCGCAGATTGCGGAGCGCTTTGCGGATTATGACGAGCATCTGATCTTTGAAGCACAGAACGAGCCGAGGAAGAAAGGCACCTCCGTCGAGTGGACCGGCGGCGATCAGGAGGGCTGGGATGTCGTAAACGCTACCAACGCCGCTTTTATCGAAACCATCCGCTCTGCAGGAGGGTGTAACCCCTACCGGATGCTGATGATTCCGGATTACGCGGCAAACAGCTCGGTCGCGCTTTCCCACCTGGAAGTGCCGGAGGATGATGAACGAATCATTGTTTCCGTACATGCCTACGAGCCATACAATTTTGCATTGAATACTGCGGGAACAAGCGTGTGGAACAACGACACCGCGGCCATTGATACACTGATGTCCACTTTGCAGGAACTGTTCCTCGACAAAGGCATCCCTGTTATCATCGGTGAGTTTGGCGCATTGAGCAAGGACAACGAAGCAGAGCGCGTCCAATGGGTGGCGTATTATGTAAGCGCCGCAAAGGAGATTGGTGTTCCCTGCATCTGGTGGGATAATGGAAATATCATCGGCGACGGTGAGCGCTTCGGACTGATCAGTCGCTACACATATAAGTGTGTTTTCAACGATCTGCTGGATGCGATGATGAGCGCAGCGGAGTGAATTGCAAAGTGAAAATAAATTATTTCTTACAACGGGCAGCAGAGGGTTATTGAATCTGCTGCCTGTTATATTAGGGCTTTCAACATGATATGCCGGAGATTTCCGTTGTATTTTTCTTTGGTCGCCATGACCTGATAGCCGAGCCGGAGCATGGTGTCCTTGCTGGCATGATTCTCGGGATGGACCGTGGCGGCAAGATAGTGGAACCCCATTCCGCGCAACTCTTCCTCTGCGGCAGCCATGAGCCGGTACTGCAGCCGGAATCCCCGAAATTCAGGCAGAACGGCGGCTGAGTCCATATGGGCCAGCAGTCTGCATTGTTCCAGGGAAAAGCCGATATCGTGTCCCATACTTTTTGGTTCGTCGTCGGGGAAAGCTACAGTAAAAATACCTGCCAGTCTGTTATTTTCTGCACAAATCGCTTTGTAGGCGATTCCATGCAGTCCATTTCCGGGAAGCGTTTCGTCGTATGCCTGTGGAGGCGCCAGCAAATCCCTGATATATTCCGCATTATCCGGAACATACCATTCTTTGTGTTCTAAATATTCATAACATGCCTGTATTACGGCGGCGATTGCTTCCGCATCGGATTGATCTGCTTTTTCAATTATAAAATTCATCTATGCACCTTTTCTTTTTCGCTATCGGGGAAATCAGGTATATGTGTTTGAAATACTGCTCATACACGCAGAAAGGCAGGAATTCGACCGCAAAGAGAAGCGGATTCCTGTCTCTTTGCAAGCCTTAAAAAGAAATGTTTACGCATGACGGAGCCGAAAGGAGGGCATCTTCCATCTTTCGCGTGTTCGTCCTGTTTCCGGGGCGCAGATCCGGATCAAATCGGCCACATACTGCCGGGCTGCCGGGTCTTGCTTTCGTTTGGTCAGATTATTTGTAAAATACTCCCGGGTTTCCTGTTTTTGTTCCGCATTTCCGGTTATCAGATCCTGTCTCTCGAGGGCACATTCCGTGCAGATTATTTTTGACGGATCCTCCGGAAATAATTGAGTGGACAAACGCTTGGAGCCTATTCTTGCATTGCATATACAACAACGCATACCAACCAACCCCTTCCTGTTTTATTCCAATTGATATGATAGCAAAAATAGCCATATGTTGCAATGGCAAAAACAAACAGAAATATATTGAAAACAGAAAAATAATTAGGAAACACTGGCAATGTTCTGTCAGATTCAGTATAATAAAGGTATCATTCTATACAAATCATAAAGAGAGGGAATTTTTATGGCACTGAAACTTACAAAAGAATTTAATGGCGTGATTTTTGCGCCGAGGAAAAATGAAATTAAGCCAGGTCCGGGCGTCCTTTACCCGAGAATCCTTGAACTGAAGTATGCGGGAGAAGAGAACGGAACACTGCTTGCCTCTTTCGAATACTATGCGGAGCGCGAACCGGCCGTGATCCCTATTTATAAGAGCACAGACGGCGGAAAAACATGGAATCACTTCAGTGAGGTAGAAGATACAAAGAACGGGTGGGGGATGCGCTTTCAGCCTTGCCTTTTTGAGCTTCCGCAGACCTGCGGCGATCTCCCGGCCGGAACACTTCTGTTTGCTGGGAATTCTATTCCGATGCAGGCTTTTGCGGATGACAATCCGCCGGATTTCATCGGTACAGAGCTTCAGCTCTATATCAGTCGTGACCATGGCAAAACGTGGGAATACCGTTCTTCTTTCGCATATGGAGGCGTGCCAAAGGAGCAGAACTGGGATTGTCTCGGACCAGTCTGGGAGCCGTTTCTTTACCTGAATGCTTATGGGGAGATCACGGCAGTATATTCGGATGAAAAGCCGCATACAGACCGCCGCTTGAACCAATGTCTTGCGGTGATATCTTCCGCTGATGGCGGAAAGACCTGGGGAGAAGCAAAGCTTGTGGCTGCGATTCCGGATGGATTGCGCCGCCCTGGTATGGCGATTGTCACAAAGCTGCCAAATGGGAAATATTTTATGTGTTTCGAGATCGTAAATGATGAGAATTTTGGAATTCATTACAAGCTTTCTGATGATGGGATGGATTTTGGAGATCTTTCCCTGCGTGGCACACGGGCGCAGACTGCGGACGGAAAATATGTTGGGAGCATGCCCTATTGCATATGGACCAAAAATGGCGGCCCGAATGGCACAATCATTCTCAGCGGAAAGCGGGACGGCGACTGGGTGGGGCTTCGGGATCCGGGCAAGTTCCTGGTGAACTATAACCTTGGAGAAGGTTCCTGGGAACAGGTCGATATGCTGGTCTCTTATGATTCGAGAATCTCTCCGACCGGATGGAGCATGGGGATGGCAGCGATCGAAGGCGATACGAAATTGATCCAGCTGGCACCCACACAGATGGACCCAGAAGTGATGCAGATTTCCTATGGAATCGCCCGGATGGAATCCACGGAACAGGAATAGTTACCGAGAATATACTTTCCGATGTGGCTCGTTCGGAAGTTCACGGCCTGGCTGTGTTATAGCGGCTGGTTCAGGTATTCGAGCAGCGCTTCGCAGCCTTCCACAATATCACGGTAGGTTTGTCCAAATTCCCCGGTATACCACGGATCCGCGATGTCACGCGGACGATCAGAAAAATCCAGCAGGCGGCGCACCTTTTGCTCCGGGTCGCCGCCAAGGATGCGCAGCATATAACGGAGATTCAGATCCTCCATTCCCAGAATCCAGTCATACTTTTCATAATCCCCGGCAGTCATCTTCCTGGCTCTTTTTCCTTCGCAGCTGATTCCGTGACGCGCCAGCTCCCGGCGGGCAGGCGGATAGACCGGATTGCCGATCTCCTCGCTGGTATGGGCCGCTGATTCAATCAGAAACTGATCCGCGAGGCCGCGTTTTTCAACCATATCTTTCATAATAAACTCTGCCATGGGGGAGCGGCATATATTCCCCCAACATACGAATAGTATTTTTACCATTTCATTTTTCTCCATATCATGTTCTTTTCCTGTCAGTTGTTATAATTTATCATACATCCGGGAGTGAAACAAGATCGGAATACACAAAAACTCTCATCAGATTCAATTCACTGCTTTATAACCTTCACCGTTACTACGAATTTCTTTGTTCCGCTCTTCACAGTTATTTTTGCTTTTCCGGCTTTTATTGCCGTTATAATGCCGTCATCCGATACGGTTACCACCTTTTCTTTCGATGATTTGTATGTCACGCCTTCCAGTGAGGTCACCGGCATTACCACCGGTTCCAGCGCCAGCTGTTCGCCAACCGTAACCGTAACTTTTTCCGGTAACCCGGAAATCTCTGTAGTTTTCACAGCTTTTTTCTGGACTTTTACGGTGAATGACGCACTCAGGCCGCTGTGCAGCGTAATCGTAACTTTTGCTGTTCCGGTTTTCAATCCCTCGATTGTGAACACGCCGTTTGAATCCGGCGTCACGGACACTTTCTTCGATTTATTGTTTTCGACCGTCTCCACATAATCGCCGTTTGCCATACTGACTGTCAATGCCGTTGTGATCTGCCCCTTCTGGATCAGGAGGGAATCCGTGCTCAGTTCAAGGAACGGCGTCAGGACATCCCCAACTTCCACGGTTTCCGAAACGCCGCATCTGGTACAGGTATGCGTTTGGATTTCCGGCGTATCTATAGATGCCTCGCTTACTACTGTCCAATCTCCCCATGTATGGGTATGATTTTCTTCTGTCTTAGAACTTTCTGTTTCAGAAAGCGCTTCTGTCTCTGTATCCGGAACATCATCTGCAACAGTGATTTTTACCCAGAGTTCTTCATAATTATATGTGTCCGTCTGCATTGCCATAATGGCGATCATCGCCGACCCTGGGGATAAAGCTGTCACAATGCCGGTATCGTCCACAGACACGACATCTGTGTCACTGGATGAAAATGAGAGCGCACCGTCCCCCGTTGTGGCTGCAGCAAGCTGCAATGTCTCACCTACGGAGAGAGCGGCGGAAGAAACGGAAGCCGTGATTGTCTGGGACAGACCGGTAGGCGCTTCTGTTTCCGTCTCCTGCTCTACGACGTCCTTTTCTGACATATATATCAGTACCTGCGCATCCGGATCATCCTCACGTATCGTAAACCAGAAATATCCGTAGTCCCCGTAATCTTCGTATTCCAACTGCGCAATATAAAGCAGATTATCCGCGGCAAGAAGATCCGGGGTATCCACGGATCTCACAACCAGAAACAGGCCCCTCATATTCTCCTCAGGGGCGATTTCTATCACCTGTTCGCCGCCGGATACACTCAGCGGCCATGACATATCCGCCGTCTCTTCATAAAAAGATAATTCCTCTTCTGATTCAGATTCCGTTTCTGACTCGGATTCCGTTTCCACGATTGCAGCAGCATCCCCGGATGTGCTGTCAGCATAGGAATCCTCTGTGCTCTCTTTTATGGATGAAGTACTGGCGTAATCTATATCAGCGCCAATCAGGCAGTCGTTATAATCTTCGATCCGGATCGACTGCCAGTCTGCTTCCGAACCTCCGTAATATACTTCCGAAAGGGAATCGCATTCATGGAAGGCATATGCGCCGATCTCGGATACACTTACAGGAATACTTACGCTGGAAAAATTGCTGCAGTAATCAAACGCGTGATTCTGTATGCTTACAGTGCCTTCCGGAATAACCAGTTTCTTAAGATTCGTACACTCGAAGAACGCATCTTCTCCGATATAGGTTACGCTATCCGGAAGCTCCACTTCCTCCAGGCTGGTACATCTCATAAACAAAGAACCTTCCACGCAGGAAAGGGACGCCGGCAGTTTCACGTCTGTCAGTGAAGAGCAATAAGCTAATGCTGAACCTCCGATCGTCGTTACACTATCCGGGAACTCAATACTCACCATATTTTCACACCCATAAAAAGTTCCAATCCCTATGCCTGTTACGTGCTCCGGAATCGTGAAACTCACGAAGCCACAGCTTTCAAAAAGAGAATCCGCCAAATACGTGATGCTCTCCGGAATGTTTATGCTTGTAAGGCTTATGCAGCCTGAAAAAGCAGCGCTTTCCAGACTCGTCACGCTATCCGAAATCGTCACCGTCTCCAACGAATAGCAGGCAGCAAATGCTTTCGTCCCGACAGAAACGACACCGTCCGGAATGGTAAGGCTTGTAAGTCCGCTTGCGTAAAATGCGCTTTCTCCGATGCTGGTCACGGTACCCGGAAAAACGATATTCTCCAGACTGCTGCAATAGGAGAACGCTTCACTTTCTATGATCGTCACGCCATCCGGAATGCTGATACTCTCCAGGCTGCTGCAATAGGAAAACGCATTACTGCCTATAGTCGTCACGCTTTCCGGAATGACTATACTCTGGAGGCTGCTGCAATAATCAAATGTATGTTCGCTGATTTCTTTCAGCCCTCCTGACAGCGTTACGCTTTTTAAGCTGCTGCATTCGGAAAACGCGTATTCCGCCAGCTCTGTCACACTGTCTGGGATGACCACGTCCGTCAGGCTGGTACAGCCGGAAAAAGCACCATACCCGATACTTATAACACTGTCCGGAATGGTCACGGATACCAGACCGGTGCAGTCTTCAAACGCGAAAGACTCTATGGAAGTCACATTATCCGGGATTTCTACGCTTACCAGATTCTCACATCCGGCAAAAACCTGTGTGCTTAATGAGGTCACTCCGGCACCAATCGTGACATCAGTCAGATTTGTGCAGCCTTCAAAAACACCATGTCCTAACCCTGTCACGTTATCCGGAATGATCAGGCTTTTCAGGGATTCGCAGCCTGCGAAAGCGCTCCAACCGATGTAGCTTAAACCAGATCCAAGTGTCAGTTCCGCCAGAGGGCTCCCTGAAAAAGCATTGGAACCAATGCTCGTAACGCTATCCGGGATCACAAGCCTCTCAATGCTGCAATTGTCAAATGCATTATCTCCAATGCTCGTTACACTTGCCCCTATCGTTACATCTGTCAGGCTGAAGCAAAATTCAAAAGTTGAATATTCAATCCTTGCCAGACTGTCCGGGAGGACAATGGATTTCAGAGCCTGACAGCGGTTGAACGCAAATTGTCCGATGCTCGTCACGCTGTTCCCAATGGAAATGCTGCGAAGACTCATACAGTAAGAAAATGCATCCCTGCCGATACTCACCACACAGTCCGGGATTACCAGAGATGTCAGACCTTTACAACCGCAAAACACAGAGTCTCCGATGTAAAGCAAAGTATCCGGGAGGGTCACATCTGTCAGAGTTTCATAATTGGAAAAGGCGCCATCCCCAATGCTCGTCACTCCTTCCTCAATAACAACGGAAGTAATATAAGAATTCAGATCATGCCATGGAACCGGCACAACGGAATAAGCATCAAAATCATACATATCCCCGCTGCCGTAAATCAACAGAGTCCCGTCAGTTTCCAACGACCAGTAAACATCATCCCCACATTGGCCGGCGCATTCATACATGGTGATTTCTACAGTTTCCTTGTCGCTCATCACCTGGCTGATCTCGTATCCCATCATAGTATCCGTTTTTACCACAGTAACATTCCCGCCCGGTATCACAGAAACGGTACAGGTACCTTCCGCATCGGTAACCCCGATCACCTCACTCCCATCCGGAAGAACCTCCGCATCTGCAACCGGATTACCATCACTGTCTGTTGCGACAATTGTAAGATAATAGCCGTCTTCAAGGATAATCGTCATTTCCGTATCTTCCCCATCGACGGTAACATCTTCGACTCTTGAATAAGAAATATCATCTACCCGCTTGCTCGCGAGGACATTATATGCCGCATTCGTCAGCCGGATCTCACATTTTCCTTCCGAATCCGTCGTGCCAAGGATATTCCTGTAAAGGTCCTGCACATACGCGCCTTCAGCCGGTGTACCGTCAGGCATCTGCACGTGAACCGTCACCGTATACGGTCTCTCAAGAAGAAAGGAAACCGCGAGTTTTTCTGTGGAATCATCAGATATCCAAAGTTCTGATTCACAGCTGTTATCTTCTTCCCCGGCGGTCAGTATCCAGTATCCGCGGTTCATTTCAAAAATACAGTTCCCGTCTTCATCCGTGGTCCCCAGCAAAGAACCATACTGATCATGTATCTCTATCCCGTCGGCTGCACTTCCATCATCATAATGTACCGAAGCCGAGACTTCTACCGGCTGTGTTAGCGTAAACGTCAGCCTGGTCTTTGCGCCTTTGACTTCCAGAGTTTTTTCTTCGGTAAAATCTCCGGCTGTCGCCCGGATGAGATAAGTGCCGTCTTCAAAAAATGCCTGGTACTCACCGTTTTCGTCTGTAGAAAAGGTTCCTGCATCGGTATAGCCGTCCTCCGTTTTTCCTTTAATCACAATTTCCGCGCCGGAAAGCGGATTTTCCTCCCCGTCCTGCACCGTAATAACCACGCTGTGCCCCGAATAAGAGCAACATTCGTAAGCATCAGAAAGCGGCGAAAAGGATTCATCTGCCAGAAAGCCGCGCAGGACATAATCCTCCGGAATATCCCCGTCAATGGTTATTTCGGTTTCCACCTGTCCGCCCGATGTCTCTACGTCAGCATAACCGGACGCAAGCATCTGCAGCCCTGCCTCATCGTACACCGCCACAATCAGCTTTGCCTGTCGGTCTGTCCTGTATGAAACAGCTGCGGTATCTCCGGATAAGGAGATAGAAGAGATGTAATTCGCACCCGTATGCTCTCCCGTATTATCTTCCGCGTCATCGGACGCTTCCGCCGCGGCAGCCGTAAGGACCGCCAGATCAGACACCGGGTTCAGCCATGATCCGGCTGTTGTCAGCAACAGGCTTATTGCCATAAAAAATGCCATAATCTTCTTCATTTGTTTTACCTCGTATATTTTCGTATTATAATTATCCGGTCACGGAAACGGATGCTTATTCAGAAACGGATTCTTCTGTATCTGCCACCCAGTCATACAAAACCTGCAGGATTGCAAGCGCAGTATCATCCAGTTTCCCCATATTGGTAAATTTGAGCTGCAGCACCGATTTAACCGAATACCTGCCGTCTTCGCCCTGAAGCAGGACGGCAGCCCGCTGCTCCCATTCATCACTGGCGAAGGCCTTATATTCATCTGTTTCAAAAAACACCTTATGATATGTGTAAAGAATCACCATCTCATCCCCGGAAAAGCCAGCGGCATCGATCGAAGCTTTCGAGAGATAAACATAACCGCCCGAGGACATCCAGAGTATATCGTCTTCGACATCGGGAATCCTGCGGGTATTTGTATCGCTGTCCCAGTCATTGTCCTCCGTGATCCGGTAATCCGTGAATACGGAAAGAAGCCGGTTCACCTCATCGAGATCATAGCTGTGCCATCCATGCTCATCACTCGCCAGGATTTCCAGAGGGGTTCCCGAGGCAAAAAGCGGCCGCAGGTACTGGGAACGGTACGCCTCTTCGGCAAGCGTTTCTTCTGAATCATAGCCGTCGTCCACTGCGTATGCGAGAACGAATTCCATCTCTTCTTTTGTCAGGCTGCCCTCCAGAAGCGTGGAATATGCGTCATCTGATACCGGCTGGACTGCCAATGCACGATCCGGCTGCGTTTCAGACTCTGTCTCTATTTGTTCCGGGGACACCATTTCTGCATTGCGCTCCATTTCTGTTGCGGTGAAAAAGATCGTTTCGCTTTCTGTCTCTCCGGACAAGACCGATTCTGTTTCGTCTTCTTCCTGTATGGATGCTGTCGGCGTACTCCGGTTCTGGTTATTCTGTACCACATGACTCACACCAAAGACAGAGCCGCCAATCAGGACAGCGCCGATCACACCGGCCGTGATTTTCCCGGCAGCAGTGCTAAGCAGGGCACTTTTCCCGGCAGCGCCTGCCGCTGATTTCGCAACGGTACCGGCTGCGGCATTCCCAGCAGCAGAGGAGGCAGCACCCGTCCCTGCGGAAACGCCCTCGCCTGCCGCCGCATCCCCCATTACGGAAGATGCGGCGTTTTCCCCTGCTGGTGTCGCAGCGTTCTCGCCTGCCATAGCGTTCCCCGCTGCTTCCCCGGCAAAGGACGATCCATTCTGGAATACTGCCTGTTCCACTTTCGCCCCGGCAGAAATAAACTCCGCTTCCCCGGACATCGCGGACGCATCCTTGTGCAGCAGCAGAAGAAGTAGTGTGAACGGCGCGATTTCGTAGAGCTGATAGCCCTTCTTCTGCAGCTCCTCGCCCTGCTTTTTGATGTTCTTCCGGGCATAATTCAGCCTGGATTTAACGGTATTCTCCGAGCAGCCCAGCGTCTCGGCAATCTCTTTGATCGGGATGCCGTCGATATGGAACATCAGGACACAGACCCGCTGTTCCTCAGAGAGCGCGTCCATCATTTCCCGCACCAGAAGGCGCGTTTCTTCTGATGTATAAGATAACTCCGGCTGGTGGCTTAAGTTTTCATCCTCGATCGAGTACTCAAACGGCTCCGCGTCCGGATCTGCTGCCATGTCGGTAAATAGCACCGGGTTCTTTTTCACCAGCGCATTCTTTGCCGTGTTCGCGACGATCATGCCGAACCAGGACGGGAACTTCTCCGGATCCTGCAAGGTATCCAGCTTCGCGAACGCTTTCACGTAGGCATCCTGCAGGATGTCCATCGCGTCGTCCTCGTTCTTCATGTACTGGATTGCCAGGTACATCTTGCTTTTGTACGTTTCTTCATACAGGAAAGTGTAGCCACGCTCATCGCCGGACAATGCCATCTGTATCGCTTCTGTATAGGTCATAACTCACTTCTCCTTCTGTTTCTTCACTTTTGTATAAATCTCGTATTTGACCTGCAAATTCTCCTGAAATTCACGCATGTCCTTGCGGACCAGTGCCAGGAACCAGTTCCAGATATCCATATGCCACGCCTCCTTTCGCGTCTGATTTCAGACGGGATGTTTCTTCCGGAATCATCCCCGCCTGTATCTATGACAGATGAGAGGTACAAAATGTTTTATGGAGTGGATAACATTTTATATCCGCTGCGATGGAGTCAAATACGCCGTCATTTGTAACAGATTATAACATAAGGAAAGCTAAGAGTATAGAAAATCTTGATATATGAGGAAAAGTCATCCTTTCGCTGAGCAAATCCGAGCAATGCATTTTAAGAAAAGCTGCCTTTTTGAAAAAATTTTCGATTTTTTTTCAAAAACCATAAAACTTTTTTAAAACTGGCCCTGTCCTAGTTAACGAAAAGGGCGGGAGTAGTAGAAAAGAGACCGCACCGTAAATAAGTAAAAATGAAAGGGGTATCTACCATGAAGAAAACAATCGCAACCTTATTACTCACAGTTCTCCTCCTCACACTGAAAGCAGCCAGCGCATCCGCAGCGACGGGAAGCATCACTGTCACCTACGGCCAGACAGAAGCGAGATCCATCCTCGCGATGGTAAACGAGTTCCGACAGAGCGACGACGCCTGGTTCTGGAACTCGGATAATACAACAAAGACAACCCGCAAGAACTTAAGCAAGCATCGGCGTTATGAACGTGATGATGATGACGGTGACCGAGCGGACCAGCGAGATTGGCCTGAAGAAAGCCATCGGTGCGAAGAAGCGAGCCATCTTCGGGCTGTTCCCGTCTATGAAGGCAGCGAACATGGATCCGATCGAAGCGCTGCGAAGGGAGTAAAAAAATCCTTGCATGGGAAACATAAAATTGTTATACTTTTAGAAAGATTGTCATTTTTTAAGAAAGGAATGTGAAACCGTGAAATTCAAACCATTCTCCCGCGGCATGGTCATCCACTGCATGCACGAAAGGGACATAAAAGCACTGATCCGGCGTTTCGAAGAACTGAACTACACCTGGACTTCCGGAGATTACATCCACGAACGTGATGCGGAAGACATCATCGGCAAATACGAGTTCTTCATCATCCGCAGCGAATACAGAGTCGAGCCTGGTACGGCAAGGGACGTGATATATCTTAAAATCACCGAATTTTCTGAAGTAGCACAGCATGAAATGACAGCCATTGACATTGTGAACTGGCTTGGCGTACATGACGGTGATACTGTCATGAAAGCTATGTTCGGCCTGGCGGAAACCAAAGAGGTGCTGAAAGCCTTCGATGGAAACGAGATTGTCCGCCGCATCTCTACATACGAAGCATCCACGGAATCAGCAGCGTACTCCCGTTACTGCGTGAAGATCACCCACACAGGGTACGCAATGGTATGGGCGGATTCCGAACAGGCAGCACTGGAAACGGCCGGGAAAATGCATACGGCTGATATCGACTGGGAAGAAACCCCAACCATGGAGATCACTACGATCGATTAATGCTTTTCTGTGTAAAAAATCAGGCAGGGGATGCTACAGCGTCTTTTGCCTGATTTTTTCTTAGAATTATCAGTTTATAAATATTTTGCGTGCATTTAGGAAAATAATGGTGTATAATTGCCACAGCGAATGAGTTTCCAAAAGAAAAACGTTGGCAAAAACGCACAAATTAAATTCATGGAGGGAAAGAAAATGGCAAAAAGCAGACTGATCGGCGAGTATCCGGTGATCGGTATTCGCCCGACGATTGACGGACGGCGCGGCAAATTAAAAGTACGCGAGTCTCTGGAAGAACAGACAATGAACATGGCGAAATCTGCCGCAAAATTATTTGAGGAAAATCTGAGATATTCCAATGGCGAGCCGGTAAAAGTCGTGATCGCAGATACGACGATTGGCCGTGTAGCTGAGGCGGCTGCCTGCCAGGCAAAGTTTGAAAAAGAGGGCGTGGCGATCACACTGACTGTGACACCGTGCTGGTGCTATGGTTCAGAAACAATGGATATGGACCGGAACACGATCAAGGCTGTATGGGGATTCAATGGTACTGAGAGACCAGGCGCAGTTTATCTGGCTTCTGTACTGGCTACACATGCGCAGAAGGGGCTTCCTGCTTTTGGCATTTATGGACACGAAGTCTGCGAGGCGGATGATACTTCGATCCCGGCGGATGTCGAGGAGAAGCTGCTTCGTTTCGGTCGCGCAGCAGTCGCGGTGGCTACCATGCGTGGAAAATCCTATCTGCAGATCGGTTCTGTGACGATGGGTATCGGCGGTTCCATCATGGATCAGGATTTCATCGAGTCTTACCTTGGTATGCGCGTGGAGTCGATCGATGAGGTGGAGATCATCCGTCGTATGACCGAGAACATTTATGATGAGGAAGAATATCAGAAGGCACTGAAATGGACAAAGGAGAATTGTCCGGAAGGTTTCGACAAGAATCCGGATTTCATCCAGAAGTCTCCGGAGCAGAAGGAAAAGGACTGGGAGTTTGTTGTCAAGATGATGTGCATCATCAAAGATCTCTATAATGGCAACCCGAATCTTCCGGAGGGCTGCGAGGAAGAGGCGGTCGGCCACAATGCAATCGTGGGCGGATTCCAGGGGCAGAGACAGTGGACGGACTTCTATCCAAACTGCGACTTCCCAGAGGCGATGCTGAACACCTCCTTCGACTGGAACGGTCCGCGTGAGACCTATGTACTGGCGACAGAGAACGACGCTCTGAACGGACTTGGCATGCTGTTTATGAAGCTTCTGACGAACCGCGCGCAGATGTTCGCGGATGTCCGCACCTATTGGAGCGCAGACGCATGCAAGCGCGCGACCGGTTATGAGATCACCGGCAAAGCGAAGGAAGCAGATGGTTTTATCCACCTGATCAACTCCGGCGCCTGCTGCCTGGATGCCTGCGGCGAAGTGAAGGACGAGAATGGCAATGGTGTGATCAAGCCGTGGTATGAAATGACCGAAGAGGATATGCAGGCCTGCCTGAAAGCGACCACCTGGAACGCGGCTGATAACGGCTATTTCCGCGGCGGCGGTTATTCCTCCCGTTTCCTGACCAGAGCGGAGATGCCGGCGACCATGATTCGTCTGAATCTTGTAAAGGGTCTTGGCCCAGTGATGCAGATTGCAGAGGGCTGGACCGTGAATCTTCCGGACGAGGTTTCCGATATTCTCTGGAAACGGACGGACTACACCTGGCCGTGCACCTGGTTTACTCCGAGATGCGATGGTAAGGAAGGTTCTCCTTTCAAGAGTGCGTATGATGTGATGAACAACTGGGGTGCAAATCATGGCGCGATCAGCTACGGCCACATCGGCGCAGATCTGATCACCATGTGCTCGATGCTCCGTATTCCGGTATGTATGCACAATGTTCCGGAAGAGAAGATTTTCCGTCCGGCAGCCTGGAATGCGTTTGGCATGGATAAGGAAGGCGCAGATTACCGCGCATGCAAGAACTTCGGACCGTTCTATAAGAAATAATGAAGTGATCGAAAGATAAGACATGAAAAAAGCTCTGGCAGCGTACGCTTGGATGCTACAATGCCGGAGCTTTCAAATTATAATGAATCACAGTTTAATGAATCACAACGCCCTTGCGCAGGATCAGATTCGCATAAATTGCGGTTTCACCGGTCATGATGACGACTCTGGATTTCGCGCGGGTTTTCTTGTAGAAATCCCATTTATTGATCTCTTCAAAGCAGGCAGCGCCGCGGTTGTCATACTTTGCAACGATTTCCTTATAAGTATCCCAAATCGGTGTCTTCGCATCATCGCCCGGCTCTACTGCCATGAGCGTACAGGGCGGAACCATCACGCCGTTCTCATCCGGGTAGGTATCCAGCGGGAAAACCTGCAGGATAGCGTCGAGAATCTCCGGTACACCGTGTCCGTCCATGCGGATGACCTCTGTGCCGAAGGAGTGCCCCGGAAAGTTGCCATCTCCGATGGTCAGTTCGTCTGTGTGTCCCATTTCACAGAGCACCTTTAACAGTTCGGGGGATAAAATGGGCGGTATTCCTTTTAACATAAATGTTCTCCTTTCTTGAATAGAATGCGTATGCACTTATTTATAGTATAAATCAAAAATCACACGCCTTGTCTTTGTTAATAGTAATACAGAGAAATCCCAATGTCAATGAAAAAACTTGTGCATTCCAGGAATACCTTGACAAATCCGGCCGTGGGTCGTAAGATATTTTTAACAAAACAGGTATGCTTCGGTCTTTGAAAAATAGACAATAAAGCTATATGGGGAAGAGGAAATCCGCAGGGCGGCTACGATGAAGGATATTGCAAAAAAACGGACTCGGGCTTGCCGCGGTTTCCTCTTATTTTATGATGCGCAGAGGCGCGAAGGGAAACGAATGAACGACAAAGATACGTATCAGGTACTACTGGTGGATGATGAAATCCTGGTGAGAGATGCCATAAGGGAAAACATTGACTGGGAAGGACTGGGTTTTACGCTCTCGGGCGACTGCCAGAATGGAAAGGAAGCCATTGAGTTTGTGAACGAGCGCCCGGTTCAGGTTGTCCTCACAGATATCAATATGCCCTATGTGGACGGGATTGAGCTGAGCAAGTATTTGTACGAGAATTTTCCGGAAACGGTGATTATCATCTTCAGTGGTTTTTCAGAGTTTGATTACGCGCAGAAAGCGATCCAGTATCATGTATCGGAGTATTTATTAAAGCCTGTCACAGCGAAGGAGCTCTCCCAGGCGCTCCGGCGCACCCGCAAGAAACTGGACGAGGCACAGAAACAGGAACAGAAGCTTCAGAAGCTGACCAGTACCTATAAGGAATATCAGAAAAACGCCGCTCTGATTCAATCCGCTGCGCTGAGTAATTTTGTGATGCACAGCCGTGAACCAAGAGAGAGTCTCCGCGAGCTGCAGGAGATGGGGATTACGTTTAAGAGTGAATATTATCGGATCGCTGTGCTGGATATAGATCTCTATTCGGATCTGTACGAGGCGGATCTGGAAAAACAAAAGGAGAGTGCGCTGATGGCGTTTGTTGTGTTTAACATCAGTGAAGAGCTCCTTAAGCAGGAACGGCTTGGATATGCCTATCAGGATGGAAACCATCGGATTCAGCTGATTCTGGAGAGTGAGAGTTTTGAACAATCCGGAAGCAGAAAGAGCCTGCGAAGTGAATTTCTCTGCGCTTCTGTGAAGATGTGTGAAAGAATACAGCAGGAGGTACACAAGGCGCTGGGAATGACGGTTTCTGCCGGCCTTGGAGACTGTGTGGCGGATACGAATGAACTGTATCATTCATGGGAATCGGCCAGGGAAGCACTCACACGCCGTTACAGCGGCGGACCCGGGCTGATTGTTGAATTCGATGACAAGGCTTTGCAGGAGGAACCGACTGCGCAGGATTATGTGCTCATCCAGGATCAGTTCGCGGAGGCGGTTCGGAATCATGACAGCGCCAGGGCAAACGAAGCACTCGACGAGATGGAAGCGTCCATGCGGCGGAAGCTGCTGGAGAAAAACCGCGCCTGTCTGCAGCTTGCGCAGCTGGTGCGCAGCGTGGAGGAGATTGGACAGGCGAACGGTCTGGACGAAGGGCTGCTTTCGCGGGAACGGGAAACGGTGATTGAGCAGATTGCGAAACAGAGGAGTCTGCCGAAGGCAATCCGTGTCGTGAAGGAATATGGTGCAAAGGTCCTGAAGCAGCTCGGTTCCATGAGCGATTCCAATGGCAAACGTCTTGCGACGCGGGCTTCAGATTACATAGAAAAGCATTATATGGATCCGGCGCTGGGACTGAATGAGGTCTGCGGCTATCTTGGGGTCAGCACCAGTTATTTTTCGGCCTTATTTAAGGAGACAACCGGCGAAACCTTTATGGATCTTCTGATTCGGACGAGAATACAAAAAGCGCAGGATCTGCTGGAACATACGTCGCTGAAAAATTATGAAATTGCGGAGCGCGTTGGATACTCAGATCCGCATTATTTCAGCGTTGTTTTTAAGAAAATGACGGGCAGAACGCCGACGGAATACGCGAGGGAGAACCGAAAGAATGCAGAGCAATGAACCGACCGGAAATACAGGTATGGAACAGGCCGGGCATACAGGCATGGAAGAAAGACCCGGTAAAACGTCCGGAAAAATGCGGAAAAATCCCATACGCAGGTTTTACAACCATTTCAAGAGCATTCAGACATCGATCCTTTTTACCTCATCGACGCTGATTATTTTTGCGATCCTGGTCGTAGTGGTCGTTTCTCTACGCTATACACAGGATGAAGTATATGGAAATGCCGTCAGCTATACAGAACGTCTGCTTTCTCAGCTGAATACGGATGTGGATTCTTATATTGAATATATGGAAAATATTTCGGATATGGTGAGTGAGAATGCGGACGTGCAGAGCTTCTTTTTTAATGATTCTCTTTCGGATGAGGCGCTTGAGGATGTGAAAACCAGGATCCAGATGCAATTTGACACGATTTTGCAAAGCCGTACGGATATTTATAACATTGGCGTGATTTACAGCCGGACAAATGCGCTGATCAATGGCGATGATACGGAGCTGAATCCAAATGTGGATGTGACGCAGGAGGACTGGTATCAGAACGCCATTGCGAATCCGGATGCTTTTTATATTTCCTCCTCTCATGTACAAAACGCGGTGAAGGACTGCTATAAGTGGGTGATCACTTTAAGTTCCGTTGTCGCGAATAAAAACAATCCGCAGGAGATGGCAGTTGTTTTCATTGACCTGAATTACAGCTCAATCAGCAGACTGTGTGAGGATAACAGTACAGGGACAGAAGGGTATGTTTATATTATCGATGCGGAGGGCGGGATTATCTACCACCCGCAGCAGCAGCTTCTCTATGGCGGCCTGAAGACAGAACACACTTCAGATTTGCTCGAAAATGAGGGAAGCTATACCATTTTTTCAGAAAATCAGAGCAGCCATCTTTACATCTGGTGCGCTTCGGAAAAAACGGGCTGGGTGGTGGTCAGTGTCGCCAGGACATCGGAACTGTTCCGTAACAGCAGGCAGACACAGTTTATCTACTGCATGACCGCTGTCGTCCTGCTGGTAGTCGCGGTGTTTATTTCCAGCCTGGTCGCCAGACAGATTACGAAGCCGGTGCAGGCGCTGCGCGATTCCATGGAGCAGGTGCAGCAGGGACATCTTGAAGGCAATCAGGTGGTGGTCGAAGGAAATAATGAAATCAGCTCTCTGACGAATTCGTTTAACATGATGTCGCGCAGGATTGAATCCCTCGTCGTGCAGAATCGGAATGAGCAGGAAGAGAAGCGCCGGATGGAGCTGCGCGCGCTGCAGTCGCAGATGAATCCGCATTTTCTTTACAATACACTGGACTCGATCATTTGGATGGCGGAGTCCCAAAAGACCGAAGAGGTTGTAACGATGACATCAGCGTTTGCCCGGCTTATGCGGCAGAATATTGGCAATGACGCGGAACTGATCAGTATCGGTCAGGAGATGATGGCGATCAAGGATTACCTGACCATTCAGCAGATGCGCTATAAGGATAAGCTGGAATTCCGCCTGGATGTCGCGGCGGATATCCGGAACGAGCGGATTATCAAGCTGGTTTTGCAGCCGCTGGTTGAAAACGCGATTTACCACGGACTGAAATATAAGGAAACGCGCGGACTTCTCACCGTAAAGGGTTATCGTGTCGTAGATGATATTTTTATTGAGATTGAGGATAACGGAGTGGGGATGGATGAGGAGATGCTGCTGCATATATTCGAGACTCACGCGGTTAATTATCAGTCAAATGGCGTCGGTGTCTATAATGTACAAAAACGGCTGCAGCTTTATTATGGCCCAGATTATGGACTGACTTACTGGAGCGAAGCGGGGAAGGGCACGTGCGTGACTGTAAAAATTCCCATTACACGGGCAGCGGAAAGGAATGGCTGATCAGATGATAAAAAAGAACCTGCGGAAAATAATGATAGCGGCGGCGGTGCTGGCGGCAGTGCTCTCTTTTGCTCTTTTGTATTCCTATGCGTTCCAGGATACGAATATAAAGAGCTATTCGCTGATCTTTATACCGAAGGTCTGGGATGAGGACAATGATTTCTGGTCGACTTTGATTGAAGGAGCAAACATGGCGGCAGAAGAGTATAATGCCACACTGGAGATTCTGGCGCCGGATTCCGAGACGGATTATGAGCAGCAGAGGCAGTATCTGGAAGAAGCGATTGCGAAGAAACCGGATGCGGTACTGATTTCGCCGTCAAGCTATACGGAAAATATCGAGACTCTGGAAAAAGTAAAGGAAGCCGGCATTCGTCTGGTGTTTATTGATTCTGTAGTCTCGGAGGAAGTCCAGGAGCTGACAGTAGCGACGGACAACGTGAATATGGGCGAACAGCTGGGCGAATATGCCTGTCAGTTTCTGGATGAAAACTCGCAGATTGCGATTGTGGCTCACGTAGAGGGTTCATCGACCGCACTGGAACGCGAGGAAGGCATCCGTACCGGGCTCGGGGAGTATGAGAGCCAGATTGTAGAGACGGTTTTTTCCGGCTCAGAGTATTCCGTAGCATATCAGCAGACCTGTGAGCTGATTGAAAAATATCCAGATCTCACCATGATCATCAGTACAAATGAGTATTCTGCGGTCGGCGCGGCGCGGGCGATTCGCGATCTGGGGCTGCAGGATCAGATCATCTTTGTCGGGATTGACAGCTCTCTGGAGATGATACAGCTGATGGAGGAAGGAATTTTTCAGGGATTCATTATCCAGAAATCTTTTAATATGGGATATCTTGGCGTGGAGAAGACGATCGAACTTCTGAACGGCGGTCTCAAAGAGGGGACAAATCTGGATTCCGGCTCAAAGCTGATCACGCGGGAGGAACTGTACACGGAGGAAAACCAGAAGCTGCTGTTTCCGTTTTAGTTTTAAAAGTAGAAATTTAACCTTTTCTAAGAAAAATTTCCATTTCGCAAATGTCAATTCTGCTTTATAATAACAATAATGATTAGCGTATTCTGAAAATGGGAGGATGCAGAAGTGGATAAAATTAAAAACAATTCTCTGGTAAAGAAGATCGGCCTGAACCGGGTGGTGCTGGTGTGTGTCGTGATCGTCATGTACATAGCGTTTGCGATTCTCAGCCCTTCTTTCCTCAGCTACAAGCGCATTCTGGATACCCTGAATTATATGTATTTTCTGGGATTTCTGGCACTTGGCGTTACCTTTGTCATCGCGACAGGGGGGATTGATTTCTCAATCGGGCCGGTCATGTTCTGCTGTGCCCTTGTTTCCGGCTACAGCCTGATGACCTACGGCATACCGATGCCGCTGGCTCTGATTATGAGTATTCTGGTGGGCGGTGCGTTTGGCGTGTTCAATGGCTACATGGTGGCGTACTGGTCGGTTCCTCCGTTTATCATTTCCATGGCGAGCATGAATATTGCAAAGGGTGTTGCGTCCGTATTTACAAAAACGCAGTCCGTCAGCTGGCCGCGCTCTGACGCAGAGAACGGCTGGTATCGCAACCTCGTTAAGGTTGGCAACTTCCCGGTCGGACTGGTGATCTTTCTGGCGGTAGCTGTCGTCTGCGCGATCATTCTGAACAAGACGAAGATCGGCCGTTACATTCTGTGCCTCGGGAGTAACCGTGAAGCGGTTCGCCTCTCCGGAGTTAATATCAAAAAATGGGAAATGCTTTCCTACATCATTTGCGGGCTTCTCGTAGGAGTCGCGGCAATCTTTTATGTGGCATGCTATACCACCGTACAGCCAGGCTATGGAGACCAGTATAACAACGAGGCAATTGCCGGCTGCGTGATGGGCGGTACTTCGATGGCGGGCGGCCTGGCATCCATCAGCGGTACGGTGATCGGAGTGCTGATCATCGCGCTTCTGCAGCAGGGAATTCTGGCTCTTGGCCTGAATAAGAATTATCAGCTGATTATTACAGGTATTATCGTAATTGTGGCGGTATACTTTGACGTGCTTGGGCGTCGCCGCAAGAATTAAGCAGCTGTTTGGAGCTTTTCATTATTGATGCTTTGAATGGTTACAAAATCGGGTTTCGAGAGTATCCGCAGAATTGCTGCAGAAAGGCAGAGGGCAGAAAATGGGTGAAGTGATTTTGACAATGAAGGACATCGACAAGTCTTTCCCCGGCGTACATGCGCTGGATCATGTACAGTTTGAATTGCGCAGGGGTGAGGTACACGCGCTGATGGGTGAGAACGGCGCGGGAAAGTCGACGTTGATGAAGGTACTGACCGGTATTTATACGAAAGATTCCGGTACCATTACATATGAAGGCAGAGAAGTGGAGTTTCACAATGCGAAGGAGGCGCAGGACGCCGGAGTCGTGATTGTGCATCAGGAACTGAATATGCTGAACCATCTGACGGTTGCGCAGAATATTTTCATTGGCAGAGAGCCAAAGAAGGGCTTTGGTATTGATGATAAAAAGATGCGGGAGGATTCAACGGCGCTTTTCAGAAAACTGAATATTGATATTGACCCAGCGGCGACGATGGGTGACCTGACGGTCGGCAAACAGCAGATGTGCGAAATAGCGAAAGCTATTTCACATGATGCGAAGGTGATTGTATTCGATGAGCCGTCGGCTGCGCTGACGGAGGCGGAGATTGATGAGCTGTTCAAGATTATCCGTGACCTGCGCAGTCAGCAAATCGGTATTATATACATCTCACACCGTATGGATGAGATCAAGGTTATTACGGACCGGGTAACGGTTATGCGTGACGGGACTTATGTAGGAACTCTGATTACTGAGGAATGCACGAAGAATGACATTGTCAACATGATGGTCGGCCGCGTGATCTATGAGGATCCAAAGACTGTCAGCCTTGTGCCGAAGGATGCGCCGGTGGTGCTGAAGGTTGAGAATCTGAATGCGGGAAGAATGGTGCAGAATGTCAGTTTTGAGCTTCACAAAGGAGAAATCCTCGGATTTTCCGGCCTGATGGGGGCGGGACGCACAGAGACAGCGCGGGCGATTTTCGGCGCGGATGAAAAAGAGAGCGGGGATATTTACGTAAATGGAGAAAAGGTGACCATCAATTCTCCGCAGGACGCGGTAAAGCATGGCATCGGCTACCTTTCCGAAGACCGGAAACGTTATGGGATTGTTGTGCAGAAATCTATTTCGGAGAACACGACGCTGGCCTGTCTGGAGGAATATATGAACGGCATCTTTATTGATAAGAAACGTGAAGGTGAGGCCGCACAGAAGTTTGTGGATTCTCTCGCGACAAAGACGCCGAGCGTAGACCAGCTGGTAGTGAATCTTTCCGGCGGCAATCAGCAGAAAGTGGTTATCGCGAAATGGCTCTGTAAAAACAGCGATATTCTGATTTTCGACGAGCCCACCAGAGGTATTGATGTCGGTGCGAAGAATGAGATCTACAAGCTGATGAATCAGCTGGCGGCTGAAGGAAAATCAATTATCATGATTTCTTCTGAAATGACCGAGATTCTGAGAATGAGCGACCGGATTATCGTAATGTGTGAGGGTAAAATTACCGGCGAGATCGCGATTGAAGACGCGACGCAGGAAAACATTATGAATCTGGCGACACGAGATATAGGTTGAGGAGGGAGAATACCATGGAAAAATCGACAGCAAAGAAAAAATCAATCCTTGCGGGCACCAGCGGACAGTTGCTGGTGGTAGCACTGGTCATTGTTGCTCTTGTGATTTTCTTTTACGCAAACAGTACCAACTTCCGCAAGTATACGACACTTGTCAGTATCCTGGACTATTCCTACTACATTGTGCTGATGTCCATCGGCGTAACGTTCCCTCTGATTACCGGAGGCGTGGATTTGTCCATTGGAACCGGCCTGATCTGCTATTCACTGGTCGGCGGCTACCTGATTTCTTTCTGTAACTTCCCGGTATGGGCAGGCATGCTTGTATCCGTTCTGTTCGGCACCGCAATCGGCTGCCTGAATGGCGTGGTGGTTGCGATTATGGGGATTCCGCCATTCCTTACGACTCTTTGTACTTGCATGATTACGCGCGGACTTGGAGCGATTATTGTCGGCGGCTTTGGTATTTCATGGCCGACAGCGAAGGCTCCGGGCGGCTGGTTCCGCAGCATTTTCAAAATCACGCTGGAGTCCAACAGGAAAGTGCCGATTGGAATTGTGTGGATTATACTGATTGTGATCGTGATGTCCTATGTTCTGAATCACACGAAGGTCGGCCGGTATACGATCAGTATTGGCAGTAATAAAGAAGCAGCCAGGCTTTCCGGCGTGAACGTAAAGGCTTATCATATACTTGCTTATGTGATCTCCGGCTTTTTCGCGGGACTTGCTTCCATCGCTTATTCTGCGATCTTTGCTACCGTGCAGCCGGGTACCGGCGCTGGCTTTGAGCTGGAGGCGATCGGCGGCGCGATTATCGGCGGTGTATCCGCATCCGGCGGCGTCGGAACGGTAGTGGGTTCCATGCTTGGCGTGTTTGTTATCTGCCTTCTGAAGACAGGACTTCCATTTATCGGTCTGCAGGCAAACTGGCAGCAGATCATCACGGGTATTGTGCTGATTGTGGCAGTATTGGTGGATGTCATCAAGAAGCGGCGCGGAATCGAGTAAGTAATAAAATCGAGTAAAGAGTTTATATGACAGCAGTAAATAAATGCGGTATGCGGTCAGATGGCAGTTCTATCCGGAAGCGGACAGAGATTGTCATGTTGGACTTCATATAAATAAACCAAAACAGGAGGGTTAAAAATGAACAAGAAGTTATTAGCTACAGTATTGGGTGTAACGATGGTTGTATCAGCAATGGGTTGCACGGCATTCGCAGACGAAGTAGTTACCGCAGACGGTGAGTATACGTTTGAGATTATCGTGAAGAGCTACCAGTCCTCTTACTGGCAGGCAGCAGTAACCGGTATTAATTCTGAAGCGGAAGCGGTTGGCGTTACCGCGAACTCCAACGGCCCGAACTCTGAGTCTGACATCGCAGATCAGGTTCAGATGCTGGAGGATGCAATTTCTAAGAATCCGGACGGCATCGGCCTGGCAGCATGCGATCAGGAAGCAGTTCTTGACGCTCTGCAGGAAGCTATGGACGCTGGAATCCCGGTTGTTCTGTTTGACTCTGGTGTACCGGATGCTCCGGAAGGCTCTGTATATTCCACCATCGCTACTGACAACTATGGCGCTGGCGCAACCGCAGCAGAGAATCTCTATGCGGCACTGGCTGATAAAATTGCAGCTGCAGACGGCGTTGTAAGAATCGGCGAAGTAAACCAGGAGTCCACATCCGAATCCATCACAAGCCGCGGTCTTGGCTTCATTGACAAGTTCATCGAGCTGGCTACCGCTGATGGCTACACGGTAGCTGTTACTGGCAATGAGTATTATGTAGACAACTGTGCAGACGCAGGCGATGAGTCCACCGCAAACATTATCATCGAAGTAGCTGTTCCGGCTCAGACAACCGTTGAGCTTTGCGCAACTGAGGCTTCCAACATCCTGAACAAAGAAGACACTATCGGTATCTTTGGTTCCAACCAGGTAGCAGCAGAGGGCATCCTTACAGCAAATGACAACCTTGGCGTACTTGGCAGCGATCCGGAAACTTCCATCCTGGCGGCTGGCTTTGATGCTGGTTCTGTTATCAAGGCTGCAGTAGCTGACGGCACAATGTTCGGCGCTGTTACACAGTCTCCGCTTGCTATGGGCATCACCACGGTTGATGTTCTGACTCAGATCGCAAACGGTGAGGAAGTAGAAGACGTATCTACAGATGGTTATTGGTACAATGCGGATAACATGGAGTCAGATGATATCGCTCCGAACCTTTATGATTAATCACAGAAGCAGATGGCATTGCCGGAATATATATGATTGATTTTGGACTCAGATGACATCATTCTGAAACAAACCCTGGGAAACCGGAATCAGGAATGAAAGGATAATGAGGGCTGCTTCGGCAGCCCTTGTTTGCTATTTCTTAAATATAATCACAGGAGGGTACCAAAATGGAGACAAGAACAATGAAGGGGGCTGTTCTTCCCGGAAACAGCACGGTAGAATTGAGAGATTTTGAAATCCCAAAGCCCGGATATGGGCAGGTGCTGATCAAGACAAAGGCTACCACGATCTGCGGCAGTGATATTCGCTGTATTTACAGGGAGCATGTAGGAAAAGGACCGGAGGCTTATATTCCTGGAATGATTGCGGGACATGAACCCTGTGGCCAGATTGTGGAAGAGGGCGAAGGACTGCGCCGGTTCAAAAAAGGTGATCGGGTAATCGTTTATCATATTTCCGGTTGTGGTGTCTGCAATGACTGCCGCCGCGGCTATTATATTTCCTGCAAGAGCAAATTCCGCCGCGCGTACGGCTGGCAGCGGAACGGCGGAATGGCTCCGTATATTCTGGCTGAGGAAAAGGACCTGATCGAGCTCCCGGATGAGCTGACTTATAAGGACGGCGCACAGGTGGCGTGCGGATTTGGCACAGTTTATGAGGCGATTGAGAAAATCGGTGTCAGCGGAAATGATGCGGTGCTCGTGACAGGCCTAGGACCTGTGGGTCTGGCGGCGCTGATGCTTTCTAAAGCGATGGGCGCAAACCAGCTGATCGGTGTAGAGATGAATCCATACCGCGTTGAACTCGCAAAGAAACTGAACCTGGTTGACTATGTATTTGCTCCGGATGACGCTCTGGAACAGATCATGAAAGTGACTGGCGGCAAGGGCGTGGAGCGGGCAATTGACGCGAGTGCCAGCGATCCCGGCAGACAGCTTGCCATCCGTGCCACCAGAGAATGGGGCAAGATTGCCTTTGTAGGCGAGGGTGGTACCTGCACGTTCAATCCGAGTCCGGATATTATCCACGGGCAGAAAACCATCTATGGATCGTGGGTGACTTCGCTCTGGAAGATGGAAGAGCTTGTGGAGAGACTGGTGCGCTGGAATATTCATCCGGAGGATTTGATTACGCATGAGTTCCCGCTGGAGCAGGCGGGCGAAGCCTACGCCCTGATGGCAGGCGGAAACTGCGGTAAGGTAGCAGTGACCTTCCCAGATTAAGCAGAGAGAAATAACGCCTCCGTTGTTTGCAGCCTGATGAGAGCAGCGTGCTAAAAGAAGATCATACAGCGGATGGCGTGGAGGAGAATGAACATGACAATGATTGAACAGACGAAAATTCCCCGCCGGATTCTTTATAGCGGCGAGCGTATTCCTGCAATCGGCCTTGGAACCTTTGGCTCTGATAAATACGGCCCTGACCAGATTGCGGATGCGGTATACGGTGGTATCCGGGCAGGATATCGGCTGATTGACTGTGCCTCTGTTTACCAGAATGAGGAGCAGATCGGTGAAGTACTGGGACGGACAATCGCGGATGGATTCGTAAAGCGGGAGGAGCTTTTCATCACATCCAAGGTGTGGAATGACATGCATGGAGAAGGCCAGGTACTGGAATCCTGTAAAAAGAGCCTTCAGGATCTGAAGCTTTCGCAGATTGACCTTTATTTTGTCCACTGGCCGTTCCCCAACTACCACGCGCCTGGCTGTGATGGAGATTCCAGGAACCCGGATTCCCGTCCTTTTTCCGTGGAAGAGTTTATGGTCGCCTGGAGACAGTGTGAGCAGCTGGTGGATGAAGGATTGGTGAGATATATCGGCATGTCTAACATGACGATCCCCAAGCTGGAGGCAGTGCTTCCCCTGTGCCGGATTAAGCCCGCTGCTCTCGAGATGGAGCTGCATCCTGCTTTCCAGCAGCCGGAGCTTTTTGACTACGCCGTGTCGCACCAGATGCTGCCGATCGGCTTTTGCCCGCTTGGATCGCCGTCCAGGCCGGAAAGAGATCGGACTCCGGAGGATGTGGCAGCCACGCAAATGAAAGAGATTGTGGAAATTGCAGCGGCTCATGGAATCCATCCCGCTCTGGTGTGTTTAAAATGGGCTGTGCAGAGAGGACAGGTGCCGATCCCATTTTCAGTCAAGGAGCCGCAGTACACCAGTAATCTGGCCTGCGTCACCGAAGATCCTCTGACAGACGAGGAGATGGAGAGAATCCAAAATGCAGACAGGCACTGTCGGCTCGTGAAGGGCCAGGTGTTCTTATGGCCCGGAGCGAAAAGCTGGGAAGATTTATGGGACATCAATGGCTACATTACGAAATAAATGAAATAATCGCACAGGGGAGCTTTCTCCCCTGTTTTTCAATTTCTTTTCCACGTTTGCATTGACAGTATTCGCTCACCTGCGTTAAGATAGACCGTAAAGGAGGGTTTTTACATGTCGGTTTATTATCTTGCGGTGGATATCGGCTGGTAAAAGGAGTGAGAGATGGACAGATTTTTTCAGGCTTTACGGGATCAGGGGGTAAATGCTGCGCTTTTGGATGATATTTTGGCATTTCGCGGGCGTTATCCGGTGGAAGAAACGCTGCGGGCGCGTCTGTTGCCCCCGGCGCTGCCATATTATGGGCGGGAAACCTTTGAGATGGCGGCTTCCGCGCTCATACAGGGCGAGAATATTCTGCTGACGGGTACGAAAGCGACAGGGAAAAATGTTCTCGCGGAGAATCTGGCGTGGATGTTTGGACGGCCTTCCTGGAATATTTCTTTTCACGTGAATATGGACAGCAGTGCGCTGATCGGGACGGATACGTTTCGAAACAATGAGGTGCAGCTGCGCACCGGTCCAGTGTACGACTGCGCGGTGGGCGGCGGCTTTGGCATCTTTGATGAGATCAATATGGCGAAAAATGACGCGGTTTCCGTTCTTCACGCGACGTTGGATTACCGGCGCATTCTGGATGTGCCGGGCTACGAGAAAATCCAGCTTCATGACGCGACCCGTTTTATCGGGACAATGAACTACGGATACGCAGGTACAAGAGAGCTGAATGAGGCGCTGGTATCGCGTTTCCTGGTGATTGAGATGCCGCCTGTGACTGAGGATGCGCTGCATTATGTCTTAACTGAAATATTTCCGGATTTTACACGGGAAGGGCTGCAGCAGATCTACGGTCTGTTTCTCGATTTGCAGACGAAGGCGAACAACAATGAGATTTCTACGAAGCCGCTCGATCTGCGCGGCCTGATCGGTGCCCTGAAGACGGTGCGAGCGGGACTGGCTCCGCGGCTTGCGGTTCGGATGGGGATTGTGAACAAGAGCTTTGATTTGTTTGAACGGGAGCTGGTGGAGGATATTGTGATGACGAGGATTCCTGAAAGCTGGACACCAGGGGATATCTTTTCTATGTAAACGTATCCGGCAGTTTTTAAGGGATTGGGTGAATGGATACCTGCAGGAATTTGTGGGGCTGCCCTGCCTGATAATTGGAGAATACGATATGTTATACGATGGTTTTGGCAGCGAAGGCGTTCCGGGAGAGGAAGCCGAAAACCGCCTCCGCAATCTGATGTGGACCATCAGCGGCGACTATGCGCTGGATACGAAGCTCGATGTGGAATCCTATGAGAGGTCAAAATACATCTCTCTGTATGATGCGGTAAAGCAGGGGGCTTTCGCGCGCTTTTATGATAAAAATGCATTTGCGCTTTATCTCGTGAAAAAGGTTTACTGCGGTGCCGAGGAGCGGCCGCTGACAGAGCTGGCGCAGCTTTGCGTGGACGCAGCTTCGTACCGGCGCATTGCCGAAGAACGTCCGGGTGTTCCGGAACTGCGGGACAGGGCATTTTCGGATCTGCTGGAGGATTCCTTTCACCGGATGAGCGCCACGCTTCCGGGACGGATTAAGATCGCGT
This sequence comes from Lachnospiraceae bacterium, assembly GCA_021205755.1. Taxonomy (GTDB): domain Bacteria; phylum Bacillota; class Clostridia; order Lachnospirales; family Lachnospiraceae; genus Choladousia. The sequence continues at coordinate 44,330 of JAJPWX010000051.1, forward strand.
TTATGAAAAACAGCCTTTACGGAGACGAAGGCGGCGAAAAGCAGGTGCGGGAGAGTGTGCGGAAGCTTCTCACACTGGAAAATCCGGTGCTGAAAAATGCACAGTATGTCAATGCGCGGCGGTATGCGGAGAAAAATAAAGTCCATTTTCAAAACAACCGGAACCGAATCGCGCGGAATGTGGAGCAGCTTTCGGATGAACTGCGACGGTCTCTGAACCGCCGCAGTGAGCCGGAACGGCAGACGGCATATGCCGGGACGATCAAGCCGCGCCTTTTGTGGAAAGTTGGACGAATGGAAACGCCGGGGAGGCTGTTTGAAAAGACTTTGCGCCGCAGCAATTCTGATTTTGCAGTAAACATTCTGATTGATGCGAGCGGGTCACAGCGCGACCGCCAGAGTGACGTGGCGATGCAGGCCTATATTTTGGCGGAGGCGCTTGCCATCAACCATATTCCGCTGCAGATTACCAGCTTCTGTACATTCTGGGATTACACGGTTTTGCAGCGCTTTCGGGAATATGATGCACCGAGAGAAGAAAATCGGCGGCTTCTGGAGGAGGACAGTGCCAATTTCTGAAAAAAATTGAATCATGTATTTTCATTGGGCATAAAAATGTGTATAATACACTACTGTTCCGATCCCTGCCCTGCACATGGCGGAGATCGCAGATAATTGAATGAAATTGAATAATCAGGAGGAAAGAAAGATGGCGGATGCAACATGCAGCAGCGCGGCAAGCTGCGACAAGGAAAGCTGCGAAGGATGTCCGAGCGCGAACGGCGGACAGCCGCAGAGCATGCAGGAGGCGATGAATCCTTATTCAGATATCAAACATGTGATCGGTGTGGTCAGCGGAAAAGGCGGCGTGGGGAAATCCATGGTTACCGCTTCGCTGGCAAATCTGCTTGCGTCGAAGGGGTATCGTGTCGGTATCATGGACGCGGATATTACCGGACCGTCGATTCCGCGGATGTACGGGATGACCGGACTTGCGGAGGCGGATGATCAGGGTATTTATCCCAGACTGACGGACAACGATATTAAGGTGATTTCGATCAACCTGTTGCTGTCGAACCCGGAAGATCCGGTGATCTGGCGCGGACCGATTCTGGCTGGTCTGGTAAAACAATTCTGGCATGACGTGATCTGGGGGGAACTGGATTACCTGCTGGTGGACATGCCTCCGGGAACCGGCGATGTGCCGCTGACGGTGTTCCAGTCTCTGCCAGTGGATGGTATTTTTGTTGTGACCACACCGCAGGATCTGGTGAAAATGATTGTCAAAAAGGCGTACAATATGGCGGAGACGATGCATATTCCGGTGCTGGGACTGATTGAGAACTATAGTTATCTTGTCTGTCCGGACTGCGGAAAAGAGATTTCGGTATTTGGAAAGAGTAAGATTCAGGAGGTCGCTGACGAGATGGGAATCCTCGTTGCGGGCAAGATGCCGATTGATCCGAAGCTGAATGAACTCACAGAAGCGGGCGCATTCGCGCAGGCAGAGAATCCCTATCTGGAGGCAGCATATGCGGCACTGCAGATTTTGAGTGTCAAAGATTGAATTCGTGATAAGAGTTTTTCATTCAGGAGCATAACGTGGCTTGACAAGCCATAGTTGGCGTGCTATAGTACAAAACAGGTAAGACACCAATATTTTTGCACATTTGGTGGATCAGCGAATAAGTAGATAGAGGTTGCGTACTTCATAAGTAGGTCATTCGATGCGGTCAGGCGCAGGAGAAGATGGTCCAAAGGGGAGCACGCCGAAGAAGGGCAGCTGCCTGAGGCTGTTTTTCTGGGCATATGGTGAAGAACCATATGACTGTCATCGCCGGGCGATGGAGAGCTATCTGAAGAATCGTTTTCGTTTTCTTTGGGGACTGCTCGGCAGTCCCTTTCATTATGTAAGGAGGTACTTATGTCTATTTTTAAAGGGGCCGGCGTTGCGATTATTACGCCAATGCATGAGGATGGTACAGTAAATTATGAAAAGATGGGCGAGCTGATCGAGATGCAGATTGCGGGCGGCACGGACGCCATCATTGTCTGTGGGACGACGGGAGAGTCTTCCACTCTTTCTCATGAAGAACATCTCGATGTGATCCGCTATACGATTGAGAAGACGGCAAAGAGGATTCCTGTCATCGCCGGTACCGGTTCGAACTCGACCGAGACGGCAATTTATCTTTCCACAGAAACGGAAAAAATGGGCGCGGATGGTTTGCTGCTGGTGAGCCCTTATTACAATAAGGCGACGCAGAACGGTCTGAAAAAGCATTATTCGCAGATTGCAGCGTCGGTATCTCTGCCGATCATTCTTTACAATGTGCCGAGCCGCACGGGATGCAATATCCTGCCAGAGACAATTGCCTGGCTGGTAAAGAATGTGGAAAATATAGTCGGAGTGAAAGAAGCTTCCGCAAATATCGAGCAGATCGCAAAGCTGATGAGCCTCGCCGGGGATGAGGTCGACCTGTATTCAGGCAATGATGCGGAGATCGTTCCGATTATGTCGCTTGGCGGATCTGGCGTTATTTCCGTATTATCTAATATCGCACCGCGTCAGACGCACGAGATTACAGCGGCTTTCCTGGAGGGCGATGTAAAGAAGAGTTGTGCGATGCAGCTTGAAGCGATTGAACTGATTGAGGCGCTGTTCTGCGAGGTGAACCCTATTCCGGTCAAGAAAGCCATGAATCTGATGGGCATGGAGGTCGGACCGCTTCGTGCGCCGCTCTTTGAAATGGAAGAGGCAAATGCTGCGCGTCTTGAGAAAGCTATGAAGAATTACGGGTTACTGTAACAGGATGAGGAAACGCTCGTCTTATATGCACGGAGCCGAAAGTGTTTTGCGGGAATCGCAGACGTGGGTTTCCGGCAGAGAGAATAAGAGGATACGGAAATGATAAGAATCTTAATGAGTGGTTGCTGCGGCCATATGGGCCGTGTGGTGACGGATATTGTGGCGGAGCAGGAGGGTATGGAGATCGTGGCAGGCTTTGATGTGTACGATTCCAAGGATCGCCCTTATCCGGTATTTGCTTCCCCGGCGGATTGCGATGTGGAAGCGGATGTGGTGATTGATTTTTCATCGGTAAAGGCGCTGGACGGTCTGCTTGCTTATTGTGTGGAAAAGCAGGTACCGGCGGTGCTGTGTACGACTGGTTATACACAGGAGCAGCTGGATCAGATTACGGCGGCGAGTGAAAAAGTGGCGATTCTGAAGTCTGCGAACATGTCGCTGGGAATCAATCTGCTGCAGGCACTTCTGAAAGAGGCGGCGAAGGTGCTTGCCCCGGCCGGATTTGATGTGGAGATTGTGGAAAAGCATCATAACCGTAAGCTAGACGCTCCGAGCGGCACAGCGATTGCACTGGCGGACAGCATCAATGAAGCGCTCGATGAGACATACGAGTATACTTACGACAGGAGCCAGGAGAAAAGACGCCGCGAGAAAAACGAAATTGGCATCAGTTCCGTGCGCGGCGGTACGATTGTCGGCGAGCATGAGGTGATTTTTGCCGGGCTGGACGAAGTGATTGAATTTAAGCATACCGCGTATTCGAGGAGCATTTTCGCAAAAGGAGCAGTGCAGGCGGCAGCTTTTCTTGCAGGGAAGTCGGCCGGGTATTACGGGATGGACGATGTGATACAGCTGTAATCAAACAGCAGGCTGCAGGTCTGTTTTTATGCTGGCTTGAATGGTTACAGGAATTTAAGAGGCAGAAAGAGGAACACGGAAAATGAAAAAAGTTGTGAAATTTGGAGGAAGCTCTCTGGCGAGTGCGGAACAGTTCCGCAAGGTTGGGGCGATTATCCATGCGGAAAAAGAGAGGAGATACGTGGTGCCGTCTGCGCCTGGAAAGCGTTTTTCGTCGGATACAAAGGTAACAGATATGCTGTATGACTGCTATCATGCGGCAGGACGGCAGGATATCAGCCAGAAGATCGCGGCGATTGCGGCACGTTATCAGGAGATTATAGATGGATTGGGTCTGGAACTGGATCTGACGGAGGAATTTGCTGTCATTCAGGAAAATTTTGAGGCGCAGGCTGGCAGTGATTATGCGGCGTCGCGCGGTGAGTACCTGAATGGGATGGTGATGTCCGCTTATCTGGGTTTCCCATTTGTCGACGCGGCAGAAGTGGTCTGCTTTGATGAGGATGGGGTATTTGATTCGGAAAAGACCAACGATGTGATGAAAGCTCGTCTGGAAGGGCTTGAGACGGCTGTGGTTCCGGGTTTTTACGGGGCTATGCCGGACGGGAGCATCAAGACATTTTCACGGGGCGGTTCGGATATCACGGGTTCGATCGTCGCGCGTGCGGTGCATGCGGATCTGTATGAGAATTGGACGGATGTATCCGGCTTTCTGCTTTGTGATCCGAAGATTGTAGACAATCCGGCGACAATTGAGACGATCACTTACCGTGAGCTTCGTGAGCTCTCTTACATGGGGGCGACGGTGCTGCACGCGGACGCGATTTTCCCGCTGCGCCAGGAGGGAATTCCGGTCAATATCAGAAATACAAACCGTCCGCAGGATCCGGGTACCCTGATTGTGGAAAATACCTGCCGTCAGCCGAACTATACAATTACCGGCATCGCGGGGAAAAAGGGCTTTTGCACGGTTACCATTGAAAAAGATATGATGAATTCCGAGATCGGCTTTGGACGTAAGGTGCTGCAGGTGTTTGAGGAGAATGGGATTTCCTTTGAGCATGTGCCTTCCGGAATCGACACTTTTTCCGTAATCATTCACCAGAGTGAGTTTATGGAAAAGGAGCAGAGTGTGATTTCCGGCCTGCACCGCGCGGTTTCGCCAGATACCCTGGAACTGGAATCGGATCTGGCATTGATTGCGGTTGTGGGGCGTGGAATGAAAGCCATGCGCGGTACTGCGGGCAGAATTTTTTCCGCACTTGCGCACGCGAATATTAATGTCAAAATGATCGACCAGGGTTCCAGTGAGCTGAATATCATCATTGGTGTGAAAAACGAAGACTTTGAGCGCGCGATCCGGGCGATTTATGATATTTTCGTGCTGACGCACCTGTAAATGAGAAGTTGTCGTGTTACTGGTCACCGCTATTGTGGCTAAGATAACAAAATCTGTCAGAGTGGAACCAGGAATGATTTTTACTGGAATGAGATAAGGGATTTTAGAATGGATTTCATGGCTTCGCAGCTATTTGTATATGAAAATAAGGGAGACAGCGCGGTAATCCGGCGCTGTTTTTCACGCGACAGCAGCATTCGGATTCCAGAGAAGCTGGATGGACTGCCAGTGCGGGAACTGATGCCGTACGCATTTTCTGCACATATGGAGGAAAGGGAATGGATGGACGCGGTTCGCAGAGGCGACGCAAGAATCGCTTCGGGGGAACGTATGCGGACAGTGGAGCAGGCGCCATGGGAAAACGCGGATCTGTCCAGCCTTCCTGTATTGAGCGGAGAGCGCCTGGAGCGTGCTGCTCTCCCGCAGACGCTTCGCAGGGTAGGCCGGTACTGTTTTTACGATTGTTCGTATCTGCAGGGACTGGAGTTCCCGGGAGAGTTATATGACTGGGGAAGCGGCGCCTTTAGCGGCTGCCATCGGGTAAAGGAGTTAAGCGTATTTGTGAAGCCGGACGGTACTTCCAGTCTGAAACAGGTGCTGGATGAACTGCCGGAGAGCATGAATGTTGAACTTTGCACGGCTGAGTCAGATAATACAGACGCTGAAGCTCGTGCAGCCAAGCCGGAAAGTGCTGACGCTAAACTTCAGGCAACTGAGCATGAAATGCTGCGGGATAAGAAGGTTTATGCGCGCCTGGTATTCCCTGAGTTTTATGAGGAGGGTGTGGAAAACACGCCGGCCCGCATTTTGGAGACGCATGTACACGGCACAGGAATTCTTTATCGCAATTGCTTTCAGGGGAAAAAATTCGATTTTGCGCAGTATGATGTTCTGTTTCCGTATGCGCAGGCACAGGAAGATACCGCTCTGCTGATTCGTCTTGTCCTTGGGCGGCTGCGTGCGCCATATCGGCTGGAGCAGCGGGCGCGAAGAGTATATGAGGATTATATCCGGGAAAATGCGTTTCTGGTTGGAACATATATCCTGGATTCGAAAGATACGGAAGGGCTTTGCTGGTTTTTGGAAGAGGCGGCTGCTTTGCTGCCGGACGAAGAGAAATTTGCTCTGTCCACGCAGTTGTCGGATTATGCATCCCGCAGAAAGGATGCACAGGCCATCGGCCGCCTGATGGATTTTCGAAAAAAACTGCTTCCAAATGCCGGGAAAAGAAAGAGACTGGAGTTGTAACTTTCACAATACTTTCACAGGAATCTGGCCTCTGCCTGCCTTGACATCGCACAAAGTGTGTGCTAGAGTAAACGCAGGTCTGATGGAAGGAGGAAAATACGATGCTGACAAAGCGTGCAAGCAAGAAAACAAGGATCGTCGCTTTTCTGATTGCGATTGTTTGTTTTATGGCAGTTCTTTTTTCCTTCTCCTGTATTTCTGGCTGCAGGAACCACATCTGTACGGGCAGAGATTGTCCGATATGCGCGACGGTCACACAGGCGGAGAACACGGTGCGGCAGATTCGTTCGTGCGCCACATTTGGAGCAGGAATCCTTTTAACTGCTGTATTTTCTATGACGATTCTTATGGCTGCGGCTCTCTGGGTGGCAGACACTTCATTGATCAGTCAAAAAATCAGAATGAATAATTGAATAAAATCTCCATTGGCATAATGTAGACACAGAGTGTAATACCTGACACACTTGCGCAGTGTTTCGGGCTGCTTTTGCATGTTTTCGTCTGCTTATGCTTATTTTTGTTGCCCTTTTCTTTGTCGTTACAGGTTACACCGGTAGTGGTTGAAAAAGACAGATTTGACCAGGGTGTGACCTGTAACGGCGGTATTGCGTCCGGCGGCTTTATATTTATATGGAGGTTTTGAAATGAAAAAGTACATATGGAATTTATTCTTGGCGGCATTACTGTCCGTCTGCATGGGTACGACTGTTTTTGCGGATGAATCCGGGGAGCCGATTCAGATCGTGGCGACGATTTTTCCGGAATATGACTGGGTGCAGCAGATTCTCGGTGATCAGGCGGAAAACGCAGAGCTTACCCTGCTTCTTGACAGTGGCGTAGATCTGCACAATTATCAGCCGACGGTTGATGACATTCTGGCTGTGTCTGATTGTGATTTATTCATCTATGTCGGCGGTGAATCGGATGAATGGGTAGATGATGTGCTGAAGGAAGCGGTCAATGATGATATGGTCGTACTGGATCTGCTGGAGATTCTGGGAAATTCGGCCGTGGAAGAAGAGACCGTCGAGGGAATGGAGACAGGAGAGGAGGAGGACGAAGAAGAAACGGAGTATGACGAACATGTATGGCTTTCTCTGAAAAACGCGCAGGTATTCTGCGAAGCGATTGCCGAAGCTCTGGAAGGGATTGATCCGGATCATGCGGACCTTTATGCACATAATGCGGCGGAGTATCTTTCCGAGCTGACGGCATTGGATGAGGCGTATCAGGCCGTAGTTGACGAAGCGTCTGTGACGACCCTGTTGTTTGGCGACCGTTTTCCGTTCCGTTATCTGACAGAGGATTATGGCCTGGATTATTATGCGGCGTTTTCGGGCTGCTCTGCGGAGTCTGAAGCCAGTTTTGAGACGATTACCTTTCTTGCAGGGAAGGTCGATGAGCTGGGGCTGAATTATGTGATGACGATTGAAAGCTCAGATGGCAAAATTGCGCAGACGATCATTTCCTGTACTTCTACGCAGGAGCAGGAGGTCCTGACGCTTAACTCGATGCAGTCGACCACCTTACAGGATGTGGCAGAGGGCGTAACCTATCTTTCCATTATGGAAGAGAATCTTGAGGTTCTGACACAGGCACTTCAGTAAGATTACGGAAACACGCATTTTCAACGAGGAGGATAAAACAGTGGCACTTATAACCTGTCAGGATCTGACGCTTGGATATGAAGGAAGAGCGATAGTGGAGAATCTGAATTTTTCCGTCCGGGAAGGAAATTATTTTTGCATCGTCGGTGAGAATGGCTCCGGCAAATCTACGCTGATGCGGACGCTGCTTGGACTGCAGCAGCCGCTTGGCGGAAAAATTACATTCGGGGATGGCCTGGCGCAGAATCAGATTGGATATCTTCCGCAGCAGACACTGGTACAGCGTGATTTTCCGGCATCCGTCAGGGAGATTGTGACTTCCGGCTGCCAGGGAAGCTGCGGGATACGTCCTTTTTATGGAAAAAAAGAAAAACAGACCGCACAGCAGGCGATGGAGAAGATGGACATCGTACCGCTTGCAAACCGCTGTTACCGGGAACTTTCCGGCGGGCAGCAGCAGCGGGTGCTGCTTGCGCGGGCACTGTGCGCGGCAGACCGCGTTTTGCTTCTGGATGAACCGGTATCCGGTCTTGACCCAAAGGCGACGGCTCAGATGTACAATCTGATCAAAGAACTGAACCGGAAGGAAAAGATGACGATCATAATGATTTCACATGATATGCAGGCGGCGGTTACATTTGCCAGCCACATTCTGCATGTCGGACATAGCTGGTTTTTCGGCACAAAAAAAGAATACCTGAAAAGTGATATCGGCAGGGTATATTCTTTGCTGGAAGGAGGTGAGAGAAAATGATAGCATTTGCGGAAAAAATTGCGATGTATTTTCAATACTCCTTTGTACAGTATGCGATGATTGTGGGTGTTTTGATTGCGCTGTGTTCGTCGCTGCTTGGAGTGACGCTTGTCCTGAAGCGCTTTTCCTTTATTGGGGACGGTCTTTCCCATGTGGCGTTTGGCGCAATGGCGATTGCGGGTGTGCTGAATATTACAAACGATATGCTCTTCGTTCTGCCCGTTACCATCCTGTGCGCGATTCTGCTTTTGTGCGGCGGGCAGAAGACCAAAATCAATGGAGACGCGGCGGTGGCGATGATCTCCGTAGGCGCGCTGGCCATCGGCTATCTGCTGCTGAACCTGTTCTCCACAAGCTCGAACCTGTCCGGCGACGTGTGTACGACTCTGTTTGGCTCAACTTCAATTTTGACACTGACTGCTCAGGAGGTATGGGCGTGTGTAATTTTGTCCATTCTGGTCGTGATTTTGTTTGTTTTGTTTTATAACAAAATTTTTGCGATCACCTTTGACGATGGATTCGCCAGAGCAACCGGTACCAATGCAGGTCTCTATAACCTGGTGCTGGCTGTTATCATCGCAGTCATCATTGTGTTGGCGATGAATCTGGTCGGTTCACTGCTGATTTCAGCACTGATCATTTTTCCGGCGCTTTCGGCCATGAGAATGTTTAAAAGCTTTCTCTCAGTCACCATCTGTTCCGCAATTCTCTCTGTGATTTGTGCTTCCGTCGGGATTCTTATTTCCATCCTCGCCGGGACGCCGGTCGGTTCGACCATTGTTGCGGCGGATATTGTGGTGTTTTGTCTTTCCTGCCTGATTGGGTTTGTGAAAAACTGAAACATATATGCAATGTAAAAGCAAAAAAGATGGAATAAAACTTTCCCAATCCGCCGGACTATAGATTCATACCAAAAAGGATAAAATC
>JAJPWX010000114.1 GCA_021205755.1 Lachnospiraceae bacterium
AGACAAGGCATTTCTGGCTGGTTTCCTGATTACGCAAATTTCCTGATAACGACTTAGCTTCTCAGAACGAAAACGCCCCCGTCTGGTAAATCAGATTAGTCCTTAATAGGAAAGCGAAATCCGCCCGTTTGAGCATAGAGCTAAAACAGGCGAATTTCTTTTTACTCGCATTTCAAATTGCTTCCCCACACAGCAAATTCTGTCAAAATCGGAATCAAAGAGCGAACGGAGTCTGTTATCTCATATTCGACCCGAATCGGGACTTCCATATATTCAGTCCTTTTTATAAGACCGTCCTCCTCCAGTTCCTTTAAGGATTTTGAAAGCATGGTGTTGGAGATGCTGCCCATTTTTCGCTTAATGTCATTGTATCTGATGGGACTGTCGTTCGACAGCGAACATAAAATGGACATTTTCCACCTTCCGCCTATCGCATTCATTGCTTTCTGCAAAGGACATCCCACAGTGCAGGGACAAACATGCTCGTTCGCCATTTCATTTCCTCCTCCATAAATCAGTTTTTTCTTACCTGCTCCACAAAAACTGCGTAATTGACTTGTGCTTGCCTCAAAGCTATAATGCATTATAGCAGATAACAAATTAAGAGTAAAGTATTTTTTAGGAGTGCTAAACAGGCAAGATTTTATATACGCACGATTGGAGGAACACATCATGGAAAAATCAAAGGTAGCTGTGCGCTACTTTTCCAAATCCGGAAATACAAAAAAGCTGGCAGATGAAATTGCAAAAGCGGTTGGCTGCAAGGCAGAACAAATCCCTGCGCCTGTCAGCAGTAGGGTGGACATTCTGTTTTTGGGAGCTTCCGTTTACTGGGGCGGCATCAGCTCCGAAGTGAAGGACTATATCCAGACGCTAAACAAGGACAGCATTGGCAAAGTCGTAGTTTTCTCTACCTCCGCATTAGCGGAGAGGGCTTTTCCGCAAATGTTAAAGAAATTGCAGAGCTGCGGCATTCAGGTTGAAAGCAGAAACTTTTATTGCCGGGGAGAGTTTACTGCGCTTCATAAAGGACGTCCGAATCAGGAGGATTTGAACGCCGCAGGGAAGTTCGCAGCAGAAATGATTGCGGAACTTCACTGAGCAAAGAGCACGCTCATGGATCGTCTTATCAATCTTCTTGTAAAGTTCTTCGTTTTCCTATCTCGATTTGCCCCCATTTTCTCAAAACTTGGTTTCGTGGACTATAGGGACATTGGGGATTTGGAGAAGGAACCAAAGATGTACATCCTGCCAAGGTATCATGCCCAGGTGCTGTCTATGGATGCAAGAGTACCCAATGTGGCGATCTCGATGGATGAACGTCTGGACAACATCATGCAAGAGATGGATTTGAGCCAGTACCAGCTTCTGCACGCAGATGATACGGAACTAGCGTCAGAGCTTACAAGCGCCCTGGAGCACATCCTGTTTCAACAGGAACAAATCAAAGACAAAATCGGGCGTCAGCTTGTTTCCTATCAGAACACACTGGATGAGATGGGAGACTTTCTTACTTCATGGCTGCTTTCTCATGAAAGCCCGACTTGATGCAGAACACACGGAGGAACTGCCGATGTATAATATATTTCTGACCGGTACAACCGGATTTTTGGGGACAGAGATCATTTCTGAACTCATGCAGACGACGGACGATATTGTCTATGGCCTCACAAGAGCCAGTTCTGTCTCGGAGGCAATCAACAACCTTACCGCTCTCTGGTACGGACGCCCGGAGCTGACAGAGAATCTTGGGAGCCGCATCCTGCCGGTACTGGGGGACATCACAGAAGAAAACCTGGGTCTTTCTGATTCAGATCAGGAGCGGCTGATCCATCACACCGATTACGTCATTCATACCGCTGCCGTTATCGGCATCAACCACAGCCGTGAGCAGTTTTGGGAGGTCAACGTCACCGGCACAAATCACGTTCTGGACTTCGCCAGGCGCATTCAGGCCGACCACCCGCTTCGGCGATTCTCCCATGTGTCCACCGCTTATGTGGCCGGGACACGAAGCGGACAAATCATGGAGGATTCCCTGACAGACGCTGGTTTTTCCAGTCTGTATGAGCAGAGCAAGTTTGAGGGAGAGCGCCTTGTCGCACAGGCAATGGGGCAGCTCCCTGTCTCTGTTTTCCGCCCCGGTCAGATCGTGGGAGATTCCAGAACCGGATTCGTGAAAAACTTCAATACGCTCTATTATCCTCTGAAGCTGTTTTTGAAGCAGCGAATGCGTGTTTTCCCAATCAAAAAGTCTATGCGTGTCAACATGGTGCCGGTGGACTATGTGGTAAAATCTATTGTCCGCATCATCTTTGCGGAGGACGCTGCCGGGAAAACCTTCCATCTGACTGCCCCGGCTTCTGCGCAGCCGACGGTGGAGGAACTGATTGAAGCTGTACGGAACTGGGCAGAGAAAAATCTCTCCATACGGTTGCCGAAGCCTTTATTTTTCCCCGTTCCGTTCCTCGGCAAAATCGGAGCTTCCCGCAATCTGTCAGAGGAGAAGTCTGCGAAAAAGAGCGTCCTGACCAATATGCTCTCTCTGGCACCCTATTTCACAGAGAATAAAACATATGACACGACCAACACCGAACGGTTTATGGGGGCATATCAACTTGACTGGCGGGAGTATCTGCCGAATCTCCTGGCCTACGCCACCAGTAAGAACTTCCTCGACCACAACAGCCGGACTGTGTTTGAACAGGTGCGCTTTTGCCTGAACCGGAAGAATACGTCTATCACCTATTACGACGTGACCGGCGACGGTATCCAGGAAAGCAGCGCTTCGTCTGTCAGTGAGCGCATTGAAGAAACGCTCAAGGCGCTCCAAGCCCTTGGCATCGGTTCGGGCAGCAAGGTCGCTGTCAGCGGAATCAACAGCGTCACATACTTTGTTCTGGATGTAGCAATCGGGTTGTCTGGTGTCACCAGCGTACCGTTGTACTATACCACCCCCGCCAATGAACTGGATGAACTGCTGCAAAAAAGCGGTGCGAACTGGTTCTTTATCGGGGATATTCGCATTTTATCCCATGTCAGTGAGATGACATTTGGAGGAACGATAGTTTCCTTTACAGAAAATGTGCCTCTGCCAGAGGACGCTCGCATCCTGTCATGGGAGCAGTTCCTCTCGCTGGGGAAAGGGCGAGAACACACGCCTGTGCAGGTTTCCTATCCGGATATGGCCACCCTGCGCTATACCTCCGGTACCACCGGCAATTCCAAGAGCGTGGCCTTTTCTCAGGCGCAGCTGCGCTGGATGGCCGAGACAATGGCATCCCTTCTCAGCTTCAAGAGCCGAACCAAGCAGGCAGTCTACCTGTCCTTTTTGCCACTGAGCCATGTGGTGGAGGGAATATTGGGGGCTTACACGCCATACTATCTGGGCGCACCGGCGTCTCTCTACTTCCTCAATGATTTTGACAAGCTGGCGGAGACGCTGCCCAAGGTCAGGCCCACGATTTTCTTCTCCATCCCCAGATTTTACGAAAAGATTTGGGATCAGCTGGCCCAGAACAGGCTGGGAAGCATCTACATTTCCAGTAAAAGCGGTTTTCTTAAAAGCATCCTGCGCCCGATCTTGAGACGGTCCCTGCTGAAAAAAGCCGGACTGGATCGGTGTGACCAGCTGATTGTCGGCTCCGCTCCGGTTAGTCAAAAGCTCCTGGAAGATTTCAGGGAGCTGGGCATTGAGATTCACGACGCCTACGGATTGACGGAAGCGCCGCTCATTACCCTGAACCGGCTGGGTGCCAACGACATTACGACCGTTGGCCCTCCGCTGCCGGAGACGAAGGTGACGCTGGCGGAGGACGGCGAGATTTTGGTGGAAGGCCCTCAGGTAGCGATGGCCTATGACGGCCGGGAGGACGCCCGCTTGCATACAGGCGACTTAGGAGCCATCACAGCAAACGGACACCTTCAAATCATCGGACGGAAGAAAGAAATTCTCATCAATTCCTACGGAAAGAATATCAATCTGCAAAAGGTGGAGACCCTTTTGCGGGACATTCCCGGCATCAGCGAGGCTCTGCTGGTGGGCGAACAGCGGCCCTATTGCATCGCTCTGCTCTGGCCAGAGGATGAAAAGTTGGCTCCGGATGAAGCGACACTGATGGCTGAGATCCGGGCTGTCAACGAACAGCTTTCCCATCCGGAGCAGGTCAAACGGTATGCACTGATGTCCGGCTCATTGAAAATCTCTACCGGAGAGCTGACTCCCAATTTGAAACTGCGCCGAAACAATATCATGGAACTGCACCAGGAGACGATTGACGGGTTGTATAAGCCCAAGGCCACCATGGTTGGGGATGTCATCCTGATAGGAGCGCTGTGATGAACCGGTTGATTTATCGCGCATTGTCCGGCAGGTTCGGCGCATACCTCGAATTACAAATCCTGATGCGGCAAACGGCAAAAGCTTTCGGTGCAGAAGTGCCGAAGGCTGCCGGACGTTCCACTCCGGAACTGTTGAAAGTCTACGCACAGTTCACAGCAAAAGAAGGCATGCGAGCCATACAACACGGGGATAACCTCGAAACGCTGCATCAGAAGCTGTATGAAATGGCCTATGCTCTCGGAAATCAGATTTGCCGGTGGCTGAAGCCGAAAGATGAAAAGGAATGTTTTGCTGTTATTACATTGCTCTATCATAACATAAGGATTCAGATGGAAGGAGAAGCTCCCGGAACAGTTTGTGTTCGCAAATGTTATTTCAGTGACTTCTATACACCAGAAATTTGCGACCTCATTTCTGCCATCGACCAGGGCATTTTTGCAGGCATTTATCAGAACGGCAAGCTGACATTTCGCGAGCGTATCACAGAGGGCTATGACGTATGCCGGGCTGATTTCAGATGAAGAATAAGACATACAGGCCAGGAAGGAGGAGCTGTTAGAATGAAAAAAGCGATTGTGATAGGCTCCGGCGCTGGGGGCGCTATGATAGCCAAAGAGATGCAAGGCCATTTTCAGGTGACGATATTGGAGACCGGGAGTGAGTTTAAGCCCTTTGCCTTTTCTGTAGACAAGCTGGCTGGGCTTCGTAAGACCGGGCTGTTTCTGGATGAGCGGATGATCTCTATGCTGTTCCCTGCTATGCGGGTGCAAAAGGCCACCTCGGATATGGTTATGGTACATGGCCGATGCACGGGCGGCACCACGACTCTCGCCACCGGCAGCGCACTGCGGTATGATAAGGGTTTAGTGAAATTGGGTATCTATCTGGATGAGGAATTTGAGGAGCTTGCGCAGGAGATTCCTCTGTCCACTGACCACGAGAAATATTGGTCATCCCAGACGAAAGCCCTTTTTGACGTCTGCGTACAGCTGGGATTCAAGCCAACGCCTACTGGAAAGCTGGTGGACTTTAACCGCTGCGTCCATTGCGGGCGTTGTGTGCTGGGGTGCCGTACAGGGGCAAAATGGGACAGCCGCAAGCTGCTGGCAGAGAGCATCGAAAAGGGAGCCGTACTGAAAACCAACTGCAAGGTGACAAAGCTCGGCATTGACCGCAATGGCAATACCGTACATACCGTCTACGCAAAAGAAGGCGGGAAGCAGACGACTTACAGCGCCGATCTGGTAGTCCTGGCTGCCGGAGGACTGGGGACGCCACTCATTCTGGAGTCCTCCGGGATCACCTGCGAGGCCACGCTTTTCGTCGATCCCGTACTTTGCGTAGCTGTACAGTATCCGGGAGCGGGGCAGGATCATCATATCTCCATGCCATTCGTCATGCAGAGAGATGGCTATATGCTCTCTCCCTACATGGACTATCTCAGCTTTTTCTTCAATAAGTCCTGGCGTCTGCCGTCCAGAGACATTCTCAGTATCATGATAAAGCTTTCAGATTCCAGCTTTGGTGCCAGCCGCAGCCGCAAGGTAGAAAAGGAACTGACCCTGACAGACCAGGAACGGCTGAAAGCCGGTGTGTCTGACTGTAAGGCGATTCTGGGAAAGATGGGCGTTGCTGAGAATGATATATTCCTTGGAACACTTAACGCAGGGCATCCTGGCGGGATGCTGCCGCTGACTTCGGAGGAATCAAAGAGCTTTCACAATCGGCGCTTACCTGAAAATCTGTATATTGCCGACGCCACGCTGCTGCCGGAGTCAATGGGAAATCCACCAATTTGGACGATTCTCGCTCTGGCAAAGCGTATCGCAAAGGTTTGTACAGAGGCCATCGGGTGACTGTTCGTTTATGACCGGGAAAGGGGGAACCCATGCAGGAAAAACGCCATAACGAATCCCAGGAGGATTATCTGGAAGGAATCTATGTGGTCAATCAGAGAAAAGGCTACTGCCGTTCCGTAGACCTGGCAGAAGAGCTTGGTTATACCAAGGCAAGCGTCAGCGTGGCCGTGTCAAAAATGAAGGCGGAAAATCTGCTTCAGGTTACTCATGCCGGATTACTGGAACTGACAGAAGAAGGAAAGGAAATCGCAGAATACACGTTTCAGAAGCACTCGCTTCTGAAAAAGATGCTATGCGAGATAGGCGTGGATGAACAACAGGCGGATATTGAGGCTTGCCAGATCGAACATATCATCAGCGATGAGACATTTCAGAGATTGGTGGTAATGGAGGAGGGCTGCAGTCAGTGTGAAAAGTACAAGATGCAACGCTTTTCTGACGCATAACAGCTCACTTGATTCTTTTCCTTATAATCACTTCACAGATGGCAGCGCTTGTGTAAGAAGTTGATTTGAAAGTATCTGGCTCCACCTGCTTCACAATTTGCGCTGTCTCCTGCAAAAAACGAGGGAAATTACATAATATTCGCCGCCGTAGTCTACCTGATATTCGCAGACTGCGGCGGTGATTTTTTGTTTTGAGGCGGCTTCTATCCCGGCAAACTGTATTGTATCACTGGCTCTGATAGGGTTCCCACCATCCTGCTACGGCTTATCAACCGAATTGGGGTTGGCGAACGCAAGATGGTGAACAGCCAGGGTGAACGTGAGATTAAGATTTATTACAACTTTGTCGAGTTTGTAGAATTGTAAGAAGCGGATGTCTGACTGGAGATCCGGCGTGAGCTTACGGCTGATGCCCTCATCCTTGTGGCTTTGCGGCAGGAGCGCGTTGAAGCCTCCCTTAGAATAGGCATGGTGCCATTTTTCAATGGTTCCAGCGCCGACTGTTGTCTCTTTCCTGTCCGGGCCGGTGAAGGTTTTCTGTGCCACCCTGCGGAAGAATTCATTGTTGCCGATGGACGGGTCGGATGTCCCGGTTTCAAGCGGCGCGATCACGGCGTAGCGGAACAATGCGACCTGCTGTTTCTGAACCATGGTCATCCTGTTCACCACCTTTCCCTGATTATGAGGCCGCCGGGGTCCGTGTTGCGGACCCCCCTGAGGAAGTAGCCGCCGCTGGCGTGTTCGACTGTTGTGGGAACCCAGCGCTTCCTTCCATACCTGTCACAGATTTTTGCCTCCAGCGGATCCCCCGCAGGTGAACGTGCGCAGTGCCAGGCTGTCGTTAAAATATCCATAGCAGTCATTTGGTGACCGTGAGAATGCAATAACGGCTCTGGAGATCATGACAGAGTCTACTATCGTCTCGGTGTCCTCTATACGACCTCCGAACAGCAGGAGGGCTATCTTGCCTGCTGGAGAAATGGCGAAGCGAAGGAATAGGGCATGAAAATGGTGCATGTATCCCTTCATACGGCATGGCGGTTCCTGCGGGAGATTCCCTTTAGGTCACTGAAAAAGCTTCTTCCGCTGATGAGCAATCCGTATGAGAAAATATATCAGAAAGAGCTGGACTATGTGGTCATTTCTATGGTCGCTGTTCGGCGGGAATTTCAGGGGCAGGGATATTTGCGTGTGCTGCTGGCAAAGCACGTCGCCCATACGCCCACTGTTGACTTTGCCATTATGTTTGGAAAAGTCATTTTCATAAATTTCAATAAGTTCCTGTTGTATCTGATTATTTTTGCAGGATCTTTGTATTTTATCTAGGAGGCTACACATTCAGGCATACCACCAATAATGAGGAGTTTTTGATGGTCTCTGTTTTGGTGTGCAAATGTTCAGGTTTTGTATTGATTTCTTCTCTGGTATCTGTTAAAATGTGAGTTAGCTAATACTAACGACTGGTAGAGGGAGAGAACGATATGAGCGTTTCCGTCTATATTCTTGAGTGCGTTGTGATGTGCGCCGTTTTCGGTTTGTTTGTTTTCGGGATGCTGCTGGTCAATCCTGTATCCTTCATTGGCGATTATCCGCCGGAAATTCAGGCACAATATTATTCCTCCCAGCGCAAGGAAGCAGTAAAGGTAAAGATGACATTCCTCACAATTTTCCGGAAAAGCATCGGTATCATCGCATTTTTGTTTGTGTTTGCGTGGATGGCCCATATAGCGGGAGCGGAAGCCTTCGTAGATGGGCTTCTGTTGGTGTATGGTTACATGATTGTGCTGGCGGCGTTTGATACTTGCTTTCTCGACTGGGTGCTGTTTGCCAACATCAAACGGGTGCGCCTGCCGGGAACGGAGCATATGGACCGAGCGTATCATCAAAAATGGTTCCATGTGAAGGTTATGCTGCCCATGCTTCCGGTGTTTGCCGTGGGAGGAGTCATCATTTCCCTGATGATGACGTGGATTTGGTAAATACACAGAAGAAAGAGTACAGAGTTTAATAAGTGGTTGGTGGAGGAATAAATCGTGAAGAAAGACATACAGACTAAAAGAGCAAAAGAGGCTGAATAGAGCGCAGTAGAAGCAGAACAGGCAAAGGAGACGATAAAATATGGAAAAAATCACATTGACCGGCGTGCCGGCAACCATGCTGCAGACCGTGTACGCCCGCGCGTAGGAAACGCAAAAGCCAAACCATAAAATCGCAGATGAAAAGGCCGTGGCGCTCGTCTCCCGCCTGGATTACGATTTTTCTCTGGCGGAAAAGGATAAAACCATGTCCAGCGGTGTCATTGCCCGGACGCTGGTGCTTGACCGGATGGTAAAGCTGTATCTGCAAAAATCTCAGGATGCTGTAGTGATCAATATCGCCTGCGGTCTGGACACCCGCTGCTATCGGATGCAAGGCTATTTCCACTGGTACAATCTGGACTTGCCGGAAGTGATGGCTTTGCGAGAGAAGCTGCTGCCAGAGGAGGGGATCATCACCCAGATTTCTTCTTCTGCGATGGATGCAAACTGGGCGCAGGGTGTTGCCGCCGATGGAAAGCCTGTGCTAGTACCTCGTCTCCAAATTATCTCGACTTTATACTTGCCTGAATTTCCATCTGCTTCGTTGTCATCAGTCGACGTAGCCACCGCTACGCCTCCTTCTTCCGCCTTGCATATGAAAATTCATCCTGCGTCTAAAGTCGAGCTATTTGGAAGACGATGTACTAGTCATCCTGGAAGGGCTGACTATGTATCTGACGGAGTCAGATGTCAAACAGATTTTTGCCATTCTTGCGGCGCATTTTCCGGGTGTTACGGTGTTCGTAGAAACCTTGACTCCTATCATCGCAAAGGCAGTAAAGGAGAAGTCCATCGAGGGCAGTCAGGCCAGATTCACCTGGGGCGTGAAGAACGGTAAGTCACTGGCAGCGCTGCTTCCGGATTTTGCGCTTGTGGAAGAACACAGTCTTGTGGAGGGTATGGAGATCATAGCGCCTGTTTACAGGGTGATTGGGAAAATCCCGTTTGTTCGCAACCTGTCCAACAGGATCGTAGTGCTTGCAGGGGAGGGAACAGTAAAATGATAATAACAATCGTTTCAATCCTTATGATTATGGCTGGCTATTTTCTCATGCTGTACGGCGCAGTCGGCTTTATTCAGGACAAGCGGCTTTTCTCCTCTGCGCCGAAAGAGAACCTGGCTGTGATTCCTGACAAAAAAGAACGATTCAGGGGAGCGCATGTCATCGGCTGGGTGATTGTTGTATTTGCTGTACTGCTGTTTATTGGCGCGTTTGCTCTGGGAATCTGGGACGGTGCAAGAAACGGCTTCGGGCCGCTCAAATACTTTGCCCGATTTATTACGATGCTCTATGTAATGGAAATTTACGACATCCTCTTTTTCGACTGGTATCTGCTCTGCCGCTCCAACTTCTTCCCCCATTTTTACCCGGAGACGAAGGGCATCGTGGGGCCGCAGATGTTTGGCTATAACAAGAAGGCGCATATCGTACATTTTATCGTGTATATCCCCGCCTGTGCTTTACTGGCGCTGGGCTGCGGATTGCTATTTTCATGATATTTATGGAGCGGAAATATGAGAATTCTGATCTATGGGGCAGGTGTCATCGGCAGCCTGTATGCTGTTCTGTTTTCCAAAGCCGGTTATGAATTCGCTGCCTATGCGAGGAGCCGACGGCTTCAGGAGCTGAAAACAAAAGGACTTTTATCAAATCAGCACTGATGGCACAGTCATCCACTGCTTCTACGCCACAAAGATGGGCGAAGAATACGAAGCACGCTACCGGCAGCACTTTGCAGAGCCAGATGTAATCCGCTATGACCTGCAACACGAAGAACTACTGGTCTGCTATCAGGAGCAATGGGTAAACGAAGTTGAAAACTGTTGCGGTATATCGACAGATACCTGCAAGGAAGGAGCAGCAGTATGAAATACACAGGACAATACTGGATCATGATCGCTCCCTTTATGAAAAGACTGTTGGCGAAACAGTATGGGAGAAAGGCTGCAAAGGAATACATCAGGAAAGCAAAGCCAATCTATCGGCAAATGCTGGCCCAGGCGGAGGACATCGGTGCAAAAAATCCCATGGCGCACAACGTCTATATGTCCTTTGTGTTCATGGCTATTTGGAAAGCCGCTGACGGAGCCATTACGCCGGATGATATGCGGGACATGACCAGGGAGCTGTTGGATATGAAAATCGTCCGAACGGTTATGGGCGGCGGCCTGAATGTCAACAAGCCAGGGGATATGGACAGGCTGAACGAGAAATTCCATAAATGCGCAGCGTGGGTGGAAGAATATCCGGAGTACCGAGATAGAACCTGGGATTTCCATTTTGACGACACGCTTCACCAGTCCGGCATATACTATCATTTCACGAGATGTCCGTTAAACGATTACGCGAGATCCTACGGTTATCTGGAGATCCTGCCGGTGATGTGTGAGATGGATTATCTGCTGGCGGGGATGTACCGCGCCAGGCTCTATCGCGAGCAGACGCTAGCAGGCGGCGGGAGGATTTGCGACTACTGGTTTGTGGGAGATCAGGCGCCGGAACAAACGTAGAGGAGGTACTATGATTCAACTGATAAACCTCACCGACGAAGAATTAAAAACAATCGGCAGGCGCATTGGCCGGGCGTTCTATGATGAGGGTGAAGGCTTATTTACACGCCTTGACCGTGAGGATGCAATAACGGCCCTGGAGATCATGACGGAGTGCTACTACCGTCTCGGTGTCCTCTATGCAACCTCCGAACAGCAGGAGGGCTATCTTGCTTATTGGCGAAAGGGCGAAGCGAAGGAATGGGGCGTGATAATGGTGCGTGTATCCTTCCATATGGCATGGCGGTTCCTGCGGGAGATTCCCTTTGGGTCACTGAAAAAGCTGCTTCCGCTGATGAACAATCCATATGAGAAAATATATCAGAAAGAGCCGGACTATGTGGTCATTTCCATGGTCGCTGTCCGACTGAATATTCCGCAGTAATGGTACCGCGAATGCGGTACTTTCGTACCAGGCATCCG
>JAJPWX010000002.1 GCA_021205755.1 Lachnospiraceae bacterium
AATCCAGATTGGAAAAAAATCTGATTCACCGGATGAGGATAAATCTGTGCATGATGCACGATTGCTAATCCCTACTCTCAAAGAACTTTTTGAAGCTCATCCACTCCTGAATCCCAAAACATTTTTGGGCGACGCTGCATTTGACTCCGCGAAGCTTTACCAGGAACTGCTCTCCGGTGATACATTCGGTACGGATGAAAACGGAAATGGCATCCACTTTGAAAAAGCCTTTATTCCG
Source organism: Lachnospiraceae bacterium (assembly GCA_021205755.1). Taxonomy (GTDB): domain Bacteria; phylum Bacillota; class Clostridia; order Lachnospirales; family Lachnospiraceae; genus Choladousia. The sequence goes on from JAJPWX010000002.1 coordinate 239, forward strand.
CTTAATGCCAGGGCGGGTCTTGAAAACTCAGATTACACAATCAATGATGATGGCATCCCCTGCTGTCCTAATGACCCACAGCTTCCTATGAAGTATGAAGGTAAAGCTACGAGAGAAAATGGCCTGAGCCGCTATAAATTTGTCTGCCCCAAAATGAAATGGGTAAAAGACGAATCTACTGGCAAGTATCACAGGCAATGCCAGTGCGATCATCCCTGTACGGATTCTTCCTGTGGCAGAATGATTTATATTTACCCTGAAAAGCAGCTGCGAACCTATCCCGGAACCCTGCGCGGAACTCCAGAATGGGAGCAAAACTATAAAATCCGCACAACGGTGGAGCGTTCTATCAATCACATCAAAGACAGCTTCTGCCTTGCAGGCAGAAAAACGCAAAACGAAAAGACGCTGAAAGCGGATCTTATCCTCGCAGGAATCACACAGTTAATCGGAGTGATGCTTGCAGATAAAATTCATAAGCATGAATACATACGGAGCCTCAAACCTCTCATAGCTTAGGGACTTACCACTGGATAATGAAATGATTTCTGAGCGTTCCTTTTATCAGTGCGCCCATTTTTCGGAACAGCCACAAAGTTTAATTAAAAACGTCCACCGCCTCTCCTCATCATAACTTCAATTGAAGCGAAAACAGCAATTACTCCTGTATTCTGGCCTATATTACCGAATCATTTCGCAATTACCTATTTTAATGAACAAAACTCTTTTTGCCTTTTTTCGTTTTGTTCATTTCAAAAATCAGTGAACAAAACCCTCCGAGACCGCATAAACACTGGATTCCTCGCCTCTTTGTGGTTTTGTCTCTACGATTTTGGTTTTGAGTTTACCTCCAAAATGTGATAAATGATAGTAAGTAGTGACGTTTGCCTGCCTGCGTACCGACCTGAGAACCAATCGTTTTTATGCTGCTAACCGCAAAAGGTGTTCTGCTGACGGCTCATGACCAAATCCGGACAAACAAAAGACCGCCTGGGATAGACGGTCAGTTGACAGGGATATATGAAAACACGCCTGAGACAACAGATAACCGGGCGTGATCGCGATTATCTGCCGCAAATAACATTACCCCCAAAAAGGGGAGGGCCTCGGACGGTGCAGCGCCGGTCAGTCTGCTTCCACGACATGGTACACATCCTTTCCGCGCAGCTTCAGCCTGTGATCCAGGAATTTCTCCATATCAAAGGCGTTGCGCTTGTCTGCATCCGAGGTATAGCGGTAGTTGGGGTGCTGGGTGACATCGTATTTATCCGAAAGGAACGGGCGGACGCCGCGCAGCTGCAAAATACATTTGCCTCCATCCATAACAGCAAGCTCATCCTGGCTCATGAGTTCATGGCCAGTCTTTTGATAATTCGTACCGTAGGAGGGGCTGTTGCCTCTGGTGTCCGAGGTATTGAACATATCAATCGTCTCTTTTCCCAGCGCAGCATAGCTCACGAGAAACTGGCGGCTTCGGCAGGATACAACGTGAAATTCCAGGATACAAAAAGAGTTGGATTCTCAAGGAAATTCGGGACTTTGTAGCATTACATGACACCGCGATGAACTCAGGGTTAATCGACTTTCCAAACTCCTAAGCGGAAGGCCGTGGGTTCGAATCCCGCCAGGGACGCGTCATAAAAATGCGGAGGAAAATAATTTTTTCGTTAGATAAGAACGAAGAAAGACCTCCGCATTTCTTAGTTTCCGCGCAGCAACGAGTCAAGTAGCCGGAGTCATAAGGAATCCGTCGGCATAGCCGACACCTTATGACATAGCTTGCACGGACATTTGGCGACTGCCGCGAGAGTCGAATATCCATCAGGATATTCGACAGTCAGAAATTCATTTCTGATCCAATCTACATAATTCCGTCTAATATTTTTAGAAAAGTGAAGGATTTTGTCTAATAAAAAAGGGCGTATTTCTAATGCATCCATCTAACGAAATAAAGATTTTTCTAACAGAGGATGCCACCCGGCGGGCGCTGCCGGAGGGACGAGTATGACGATGAGGATTATGAGATTGACGAAGATGATGCAGATGATGAGCATGTCTGATAGGATTCCTCGTGGACAAGCATAGCCTGGCAGCTTGTGGGCTGCTTACATAGTGAAAATGCAGATATTCTTCTTGTTTGCGGTGAGTGAGACTGATATAATGGGGGGCATGGGCGGGAAGAAACAAGCCGATTTATCGGAAAGGATACCAGATGACAGAAATAAATCAGAATGACATCATAATTGATATTAGAAGGGTAGCCGCCAAACTAAATCAAAACAAATTGACAAAACAAGAGTATGCAGAAAATGGTGGCCGATTTTCGTTTTCATTTTTTGAAGAGTATGAGGATGAATTTGGAAGCTTCGCAAATAATGTCGAGCTGGCAGGATTAAAATATATGACGTAGCTTGTTGAAAAATTGGAAGGACAATACTATGTGTTTTTTTATGACAACAGTAATCGCGGTTCTGGTAAAAATTTGATAAGGTGGATGCTGATTCATGAAAAAGGAAAAAATCGAAATTCTGAAAGAGTGGATTGCAGAGCATAAATACTGCTATGCCATGTTGTATTTGGTGTTTTATCTGGTGGTGTTTTTTGCACTCGATTTTACGATGGAGCCGAAATATATTTTGCACTGTGTGCTCGACGACCGGATTCCGTTCTGTGAATATTTTATTGTGTTCTATTTTGTGTGGTATCCGGCGTTCTTCCTGTCGCTCGTGTGGTATATGCTGCGTGATAAAGAGGATTTTCAGCAGCTTTGGTTTATCATGTTCAACGGGATCACGTTCTGCCTGATCTGCTACGTGCTGTTCCCAAACGGGCTAAATCTCCGGGAAGAAGTACCGAACAGGAACATTTTCTGTGTGCTGGTGAATCTGGTGCGTGGGGTGGATGCGCCGGTCAACGTATGTCCGTCGATCCATGTGTCCTCGTCCGTTTCCATTGCGCTGGTGACTGCGAAGTCAAGGCTGTTTACAGAGCACAGAGGGTGTAAGATAGCAATCATAGTGCTGATGATCCTGATCAGTATTTCTACGCTGTTTGTGAAGCAGCATTCGGTCATAGATGTGGTATGCGGCGCGGCGGTAAGTCTTGTTCTGTATGTAATTGCGTATCATACGAACTGGAGAAAGCTGCTGAAGGGCAGGCTTGCTGTACTGCTATGAAAAATATAGAAAAGAAGGGTTGAATTGTGGAAACGACTAATGATGAATTAATGGGACGTATGAAGGTTTCCCGTGCGGTCTCTAAAATGGCTGTGCCAAGTGTAATCAGCAGCCTGGTTACCGTAATCTATAATATGGCAGACACCTTTTTCGTTGGGCAGACCGGAGATTCGCTTCAGGTCGCGGCTGTCAGTCTGACGAATCCTATTTTTATACTTTTGATGGCTGCAGCAAACATGCTCGGTATGGGCGGCAGTGCAGTAGCGTCGATGGCGCTGGGGAGGAAAGAAGATACCCGTGCTAAAAATGTATCGTCATTTGTGTTCTATGCTTCGTTGGTAATTGGTCTGGCGGTAATGCTGATTCTCCTGGCTTTCATGAATCCAATACTGACGCTGTTTGGTGCGGATGCAGATACTTATACTTTTGCACGCGGTTATACCATTCATATATCCTACGGTGCCCCGCTGATTATCTGGTCGGCTGTCTCAGGAACGCTTCTTCGTGTGGAAGGTGCCAGTAAAGAGGCCATGATTGGAAATATGATAGGAACTGTGACCAACATTATTCTTGATCCGATTTTTATTTCTGTATTCGGTATGGGTGCAGCGGGTGCAGCGATGGCAACAACCATCGGAAACGCATGCGCATGTGTATATTATCTTTGGTATTATCTGAAAAAAACAAAGCTGCTCTCCATCAGCCCGAAATATTTCAAATGTAAAGATCAGGTAATGAGTAAGGTCTGTACGATTGGATTGCCATCAGCGATTCTTTCAGCACTGATGAGCGTGTCAACAATTATTTTGAATCAGATTCTTGTCGCATATGGAAATTCGGCTGTGGCAGCTATCGGTATTGTATTCAAGGCAAATATGTTTATAACCTTTTTACAGATGGGTGTTGCGAATGGAGTTCAGCCGCTTTTTGGCTATAATTATGGAGCACACAATATGGAGCGCTTTTTTGATATAGAGCGATTCACCAAAATTTGCTGTATGGTTATTGGTGTTCTTTCTGTACTCTTGTTTTACGTGTTCCGTGAACCGATCATTCGGCTTTTTATCAATGATGATGAGGTTGTAAGATATGGGGTTCAGATGCTGACAGCCTACATGATTTCCGGGCCATTCATAGGACTCCTGTTTGTGAATATGAATTGTATGCAGTCAGTAGGACACGCATTCCCGGCCACAATTCTTTCAGTGCTAAGGCAGGGAATCCTTTTGATTCCGCTTTTGTATCTGCTTAATGCAGTTTTAGGACTGAATGGAGTCATTTATGGTCAAAGTATTGCAGATTGTGCCACGGTTATTTTATCTATTCTATTGTGGCATAAGGTAAAAGCTTCGATTTAATTAAAGCCGAGATTGGCTGCGCGAAACGTCTGATCCAGCTGATGCAGGGCGACCGGCGCGTGTTAGACGAGCTGGTTTTTGCCTACGCGACGACGATCCATAAGTCGCAGGGGGCGGAATATCCGATTGTCGTGATGCTTTTTACCATGAGTCATTATGTCATGCTGCAGCGGAATCTTTTGTACACTGGCGTGACCCGTGCGAAAAAATTCTTGTACTGATCGGAGAGAAAAAGGCGATTGCTTACGCCACGCACAATGAGACGACAACATCCAGAAACACAAAACTTGCAGAGCGGATTGCGAATGGATGGAAAGCAGACATACCAAATCCATAGCATTCACCACCTCGCCGCACATATATTTTACAATGAAATGGCGTCGGAGCGTTATAACGAACAGGCCGCATATTTATGGCGCAGTTGCGTATCACGGATACACCATCAAATGTAAGGAGCGGCAATATCCAGTTTATATGGGATATACGAAGTCCCGCACTTTCCGTATATATTCACCTTACTTCAAGTCATATACATTTATCGTTCAAAGGCGTCATAGCAGGTTAATCAAAAGTGAGAAGGGGGGCAGAAGATTTCCGAGAGAATTCTTCCCGGCGCATTTTTCTGCATGAGGACAAAAAAAGGAGCCATATTGACTCCCTTTTTCATTTTCGATTCATTTATGAGTTCCTACTGAATATAACTTATCGGAAGGAAAACGCGCTTGCGGGTTTTCACCCGATAAGTTAACGACAGAATCGCCAGATTCTGGAGTGTTATGCGAAGCGGTTTTCTTCGCATAATATCGCTTCTCAGAAGGCAAACGGAAAAGCATTTTCAATTCCGGCGGAAACAGCATCTGCCTTCTCTTTGAAATACTTTCGGGGAAAAGGACATGACACTAAATTTTGAGCATTCTCCCCGGATACTTTTTTGTATGTATCCGGCTCTTACGGTTGTAACGGCTCCATCCGCTTGAAGTAGACTTTATAAGTCACAATAAACAGAATGATGGACAGGATACATGTCAGGATATTCGCTGTTGGCTGCGCCGCACCTATCATAATCGGCGAATGGAAAATCGCATTCATGATGAGCAGGATTGGAATGAAGAAGAGTCCCTGACGGGAAAGGGACAGGATGAGAGCGGGAACTGCAGCGCCGGCACCCTGGATTGCGTTCGTCATTACAAAGGTAATCCCCATGAACGGCGCGGACGCGAGGTAGATTCTTGAAAAGGTAATCCCGTAGGATTTGGCTTCCGGGTCACTCAGGAAAGCTCCAACCAGCGGCTTTGCGAAGGTGAAACAAACGATCGTCATGACAACGCTCACAATAAAGGCCAGAATCAGGGAGAAACGCAGAATCTCCATAAAGCGCTTTTTCGCACCCGCGCCGAAGCAGTATCCGAAGAGCGGCTGGACTCCGACCCCTAAACCCATGACCAGCTGCGTGGCGATCGAATCGACTTTTATGGCTACGCCCAGTCCGGCCACATACAGATCTCCATAAGAAGCCATCACATTATTGACACAAGTGGAGGCAATACTCGACATCAGGCTGTTGCAGAAAGCCGGAACACCGATAGCAAACACACCTGTTGCAATCCCGTCGCCCACACGATAATTTCTGGGGTTCATGGAAAGGAAGGTCTTTCGGAACAGCAGATTTCCGGCATAAAAGCAAGACGCGAAAACATTTCCGATCACTGTCGCTAATGCGGCGCCGGCCATACCCCATCCGAGAACTAAAATCAGGATCGGGTCCAGAATGATATTAATAATGTTTCCACAGACCGTGCCGGTCATGGCAATCCTGGGTTTCCCATCTGCACGAAAGATATTGCTGAAGCAGCCGCTGGTGATCTGGAACGGGTATCCGATGGCGAGGATTCTCAAATACTGCGCGGTATATTCAAGGGTGTCGTCACTGGCTCCAAGGATTCTGGATATCGGATTGACAAAGAAGATCACAAATACAGCAAGAATCACGCCGAGTCCCACACAGTTCCAGAAGCAGAACGCAGAAATGTGCTTTGCTTTTTGATGATCGCCAGCTCCCAGCGTGCGGGAAATCAGAGAAGTTCCGCCAACGCCGAAAAGACTGCCGAAGCCCATATTAAGTATAAACATGGGCATTGCCAGCGAGACTGCAGCTACCATCAGAGGATCGTGCGTCTGTCCTATGAAAAACGTATCTGCCAGATTGTAGATCATCATCATGATCATGCTGACAATGGACGGAATAATATTTGTGAGAACGGCTCTGTGTACAGGTGCTTTTAAAATCAGTTCTGCATTTTTGTCTTCCATAATTCTGTCTCCTTTTTCAATATAATTTCCAAATTAGCCAGTGTGTCGTCTCAATCACAATGACAGCAATCAGATATACGACATACAGCCATGCCTGGTCACACCATCTGCTGAACAGAAATCTTCACATTTGACATTCCCCCATCCCAATCTGCCGCGCTTTGCTGATGACGACATTTGGCGTTCTGGCGTTTTTGCACATTTAGATGATATTTGACATTTGTCTCGTTTGGCATTATACTGTTTTGAAATGAAATGTGCAAGGAACATTATTTTGAGCCTTGTGCGATAATGCACAAAAGCGGCAAAAATGCTTCGTAAATTTTCCTGTGGAGAAGATCTGCTATGGACAAGAATCTGGATTTGCGCATCAGAAAGACATATATGTGTCTCATGAATGCATTGCTGGAGCTTTTGAAAGAAAAAAGTTTTGAGGAAATCACTGTCAATGAGCTATGTGACAGGGCTCTGGTTGGGCGTGGGACCTTCTACAAGCATTTCGCGGATAAATACGCCTTCCTTTCCTTCGTGCTTAACGAGATGCTGAATCATTACATTGAGAAAGCTGAGGAAGAAAGCAACTCGCCTGATCCGCGTTCCTATTACGTTGCCTTTTTTAAGGCATTCCTGCAATTCGTGGAAGAAAATATGGAATCTTTTGGTCCGCTTACCAGCAGCTCAATGACAGTCGTAATGCTGTTTTCTACATCTGACACAATATCTGACAAACTGGAGGAGCATCTCAGGGGAGATGCTGCCGTAGGGTACGTCCTTTCTGTTCGCCCTGTTTATGCTGCCCGATTTCTGACCGGTGCCATGGCGCAGCCAGCCAGATACCTTGTCGAACATCCGACTAATGCAAAAAGGGATGAGATTGTAGAAAACATGAGCATTCTGATAGGGAAACTGTATGCTGCGGACGATGCATACAAAAATCCGATCGGAAAGGAATAGAATATCAGCGGATACCAACTAAAGCAAAATATGAACTGGAAAATTATTTCCGGTACATCATGAAAAAATACGGGCTGGATAACTGGGACGCCATGCCAAACGGGAGATCTGGACAGCAGATGTTCTTTTTCATGCGATGGACATATGCGATGACGAGCGGCTGAAGCTGACAAGTTTCAGCCGCCCACGGCGGTTTGGCAAGTCCTTTACGGCCAAAATGCTGTGTGCCTACTATGACAGGAGCTGCGATTCACGCGCTCTGTTTGAGGGACTGGAGATTGCAAAAAAGCCTTCCTTTGAAGAACATCTGAACCGGTATGATGTGATATATATGGATATTACATGGTTTATATCCCGGTCCAGGACCAGAAAGACCAATATTCTGGCAGATATGCAGACGGCGGTCATTCATGAGCTGAAAGAAGCATTTCCCGCTTATGTGAAAGAGAATGAAGTGTATCTTCCGGATGCGTTGACAGGTATCAGCCAGAAGACAGATAGAAAATTCTTTGTGATTATTGATGAATGGGATGCCCTGTTTCGGGAAGCGAAAGATGATGAGAAATTGCAGGAAGAATATGTCCAGCTGCTGAGAGAGTGCTTTCTGATTGATGAAAATCAGTGATGAGAGCAATTAATACATAGTGGGCAGAATCAGCCGGAAACGGCTGGCGCTGCCCGCTTTTCGATTCCATGGAGTGAATGTGGCTCATTCGGAAAACAGGGAAAATATCTGCAGGGTGAAAATTTTTCTTGCGGAACGAGAATTAATCGCTATAATTAACTGTAAGGAAGAAAATGAAAGGGGGATGTGCTATGCCAATGGTTAATGTGAACGTTCAGCCAGAGATTATCCGCTGGGCGTTAAACCAGACGCAGGAAGAAAAGCTCGGAGAAAAGCTGTTGGGCAATATAGCGAATTGGCTTAATGGCACAAAAACTCCTACTTTTCATCAAATAGAAGAATTCAGCAGGAAATCCAATATTCCTTTGGGATATTTTTTCCTTCAGACGCCACCGGCAGAGGAGATTAAGCTGCTGGAATACCGCACTGTTGACAGTATCCAGCTGGCCAATCCCAGCCGCAATCTGATAGATACCATGAACGAAATGGAAAAGGTTCAGGATTGGATGCGGGAGTACAGGCAGGATCTCGGATTTGATATATTGCCGGTTGTTGGATGCATGAAAGGGCAGAAGGAAGCAGATGCCATCGTCAGCAGGATACGAGAGGATTTAGAGATTCCAGAAAGCTGGTATGAAAACTGCCGGAATTCCAGAGATGCTTTCATGTATATTCGTGAAAGGCTGGAGGAATGCGGAGTTCTTGTGATGATGAGCGGTATTGTCGGGAAGAATACGCACCGTGTTCTTGACGTAAATGAATTCAGAGCCTTTGCTATGGTGGATGATTGGGCACCGCTTATCTTTATTAATACAGGTGATTCCAACGGAGCAAAGCTGTTTTCGCTGCTTCATGAAGCTGCGCACATCTGGATTGGTGAGAATGATCTCTATAATGACAGGCACAGCAGGGCAGACGGGGTGAGTGACCTGGAAAGAATCTGTAATGCTGTTGCTGGTGAACTGCTGGTTCCCAAACGCGTTTTTCTGGAAAAATGGAATGACGCAGAGGAAGATGTGCCAAAAGCAGTTGCGGAGCTGGCAAAACAGCTTCGGTGTGGTGAGATTGTGGTAGCCAGAAAAGCAATGGACTGCGGCAAAATAGGCAAAGATGCTTATAATCAGATCGTTCAGAACGCCATTGATAATTTCCGAAAAATGAAAGAAATCAGGGAAAGCAGTGGTGGAAATTATTATAATACGCAGGGGGCGCGTCTTGACAAATGTTTTGTAAAGGCGTTGTGCGAAAGCATCCATATGGGCAGGACATCTTATACAGAAGCGTACCGTTTGACCAATACCAGTAGAAAGACGTTTTCAGAAGTGGCCCGGAATCTGGGAGGTGTGTGATGGTAGAAAAAGAGAAGTTTCTGATCGACACAAACTCCTTTGTGGCACCGTACAGGCTGTATTATGCTTTTGATCTGGTTCCGACCTATTGGAAAGAATTGTCAAAGAAAGCTGATACAGGCAGGCTCATTTTATTGGATATGGTAAAGGATGAAATTGACAAGGGCCAAGATGCTCTGAGTGACTGGCTGGCTCAGCAGACAGGATTCATTGTTTGCAGCCATGTTTCTGAAAAAATTATCAATCAATACCAGGAAGTTCTGCGGTATGTACAGACCTGTGGATTGTATCGGGAGCAGGCTTTGGCAGCATGGGCACCAGCGAATATTGCTGATCCCTGGCTGATAGCAGTGGCGAAGGTGAACGATTATACAATCATAACTGGTGAGGTATCATCAGGAGGTTTAAGCCCAAAAACACCTAATAAGAATGCGAAAATTCCTGATGTCGCAAATGCGTTTGGAGTGAAAACGGCAGATCTGTATTATATGATGCGTCAGCTGGCCATTAAGATTTAAAAGTGGGATTACATAGCTGCTGAACCAATCAACTCAGCTAAGAATCAGGATTGATTTACAAGTACCATTTTCGGGACCCGCTTCTAAGCGGAAGGCCGTGGGGCGCTGGACGTCCAGTGGACGTCCGTTTAGCGCCGACCGAAGCGGAGCGGAGACGAATCCCGTCAGGGACGCGTCATAAAAATGCGGAAGGGAAAGATTTTTCGTTAGATGAGAACGAAGAAAAACCTCTGCATTTCTTTGTTTCCGCGCAGCAACGAGCCAGGTAGCCATGCTCGCATGGAGATTTAGCGATTCTGGCAGAAATTTGATAAGGTGGATGTTGATTCATGAAAAAGGGAAAAATCGAAATTCTGAAAGAATGGATTGCAGAACATAAATACTGCTACGCTATGCTGTACCTGGTGTTTTATCTGGTACTGTTTTTTGCACTTGATTTTACGATGGAGCCGAAGTATATTCTGCACTGCGCATTGGACGACCGGATTCCATTCTGCGAATATTTTATCGTATTCTATTTTGCGTGGTATCCGGCATTCTTCCTGTCACTCGTGTGGTACATGCTGTGCGATAAAGAGGATTTTCAGCAGCTTTGGTTTATCATGTTCAACGGGATCACGTTCTGCCTGATCTGCTATGTGCTGTTCCCCAATGGGCTAAATCTCCGCGAAGAGGTGCCGAACAGGAACATCTTCTGTGTGCTGGTGAATTTGGTGCGCGGGGTGGATGCGCCGGTTAACGTATGTCCGTCGATCCATGTGTCCTCGTCTGTTTCCATTGCACTGGTAACTGCGAAGTCAAAGCTGTTTACAGAACACAAAGGACGTAAGGCTGCAATCATACTGCTGATGATCCTGATCAGTATTTCTACGTTATTTGTGAAGCAGCATTCGGTCATAGATGTAGTATGCGGCACGGCGGTCAGCCTTGTTCTGTATGTGATCGCGTATCATACGAACTGGAGAAAGCTGCTGAAAGTCCAGCGGTGATATGTCAAGAGGAAATTTGAGAAATTTTGCAAACTTTT
>JAJPWX010000065.1 GCA_021205755.1 Lachnospiraceae bacterium
ATTTATCAGCTTTTCTGTTGATTAAGACCACTGAACTTCACGGAATCAGGTAATTCGTGTAATAATCAATCTGCGCCTCGTAGCTGGTAAACTGGTCATCGTGGTCAGTCGATACACGGGCATAGCCTGCGACCTTCCGTTTTTTCTGCTCTGCGATTGGAGCAGAAGTAAAAGGTGTCCGCGTGGCTGGTATGGTTTTTACTTTTTTGTTGACGCCCAATATTTCTCACTCCTTATCTGCTTCATTCTTTCACTCATCGCTTGCCTGCGTTCAGGTGTGAAGCTGTCCCTGATTGCCTGGGTTTGCTTTTCTCTGCGTTCCTCTGTCCAAGGCGGCATGACCTTCTTCGGCTTTATCCACTCCCGCTGAACTGTGCTGCCATCCGTGAAGTAGAAAACAAGCTCTGTAGCGGAGAGGACTGAGATGTGGTCGATGCGCTCCAGAAAAATGGAAGCATCGAATTCAGGAATTTCAAGAACCTCGGCAATCATCTGCATCAGCAGGTCTTCACGCAATCCGACCGTGCCGCAGTTTTTCGCTGGAGCGGAGCAGCGCCAGTGAGCCACGGTTGAACCGTCCGCGTGATGCTGAGTCTGCTTTCGGAAGTTGCAGCCGCACTGTTCGCATTTGATTTTGGCAGTCAAACAGGATGAGCCTTTTGGATTCGTGCCGGATTTCCTTCTCTGCTTGGATACTCTTGCACGATATTCAGGTGTCCAGCAGTCTTGATGACCTGTATTTGGACAATCCTTTGTAATCACGCGTCCATCTGTCATGTGAAATTCCAGCGTATACCGCTTCGGCACATCAATGTGGTCTACCTTTTCCAGAAAAACATCCTCGTCAAATGTATCAATGCCGAGAACCTCTGCACACTTCAGTACGAGGTTTTTGTGGTTGATTGTGCCGCCGACTGGACAGCCGTCTCCCTGTTTCTTTTTCTTCTTGCTTCCGCAGTTCCAGAATTCCTGATAGTGACCGTTTTTCGTGCGGCGGCTGTGCATATAGCTAAAACCGCAGTATGGGCATTTAATTTTGCCTGTAAAGCAGCAGGTATTCAGGCTCTTGTTTGCTAATGCACCAAGCTCCTTACGCCTTGCCATTTCATTCTGCACATACTGGAACGTCTCCATATCGATAATCGGCTCGTGCGTGTTTTCGACAAAATATTGTGGCAGCTCGCCGCGATTCTTTTTCCGTTTCTTTTCAATGGGGTCGGAGATGTATTCCTTCTGCAGGAGCAGGTTGCCTGTGTAAGTCACATTGCTTAGAATGGTCTTCAGGTTGGAATCCCGCATCACGCAGCCGTTGATACTTCGAATGCCCTCGGCTTCAAATTCCCGTTCTGTCTCCAGTCTGGATTTTCCATCCAAGAAATTCTGAAAGACGCGCTTTACAATTTCCGCTTCTTCAGGAACAATGACAAGCTGGTCACCCTCCCAGCGATAGCCAAGCACTCTGGGGTGTCCGTTGGGGATGCCTTCCTGCATCCGCTTGCGAACTCCCCATTTTACATTGTTGCTGATGCTGATGGATTCCTCCTGCGCAAAGGATGCGAGGAGTGTCAGCATTAGCTCGCCGTCGCCGCTGAGCGAGTTGATTTTTTCCTTTTCAAACCGAACCTCAATGCCAAGCTCCTTTAGGTGACGTACTGCATTCAGCAGGTCAACCGTGTTTCTGGCAAATCGCGAGATGGACTTGGTGAGGATAATGTCAATTTTTCCGGCTTCGCAGTCGGCAAGCATACGCTGGAATTCTGGTCTGTTCACGGATGTGCCGGATATGGCTTCGTCTGCGTAGACGCCTGCGTATTCCCATTTTGGATTGCTCTGGATCAGCTCACTGTAATAACTGACCTGTGCGGAAAGCGAGTGGTGGAGCCGCTCTGTTTCCATTGAAACTCGTGCATAGGCTGCGACCTTTTTCCGCTCCGGCATTACAGGGACGGACGGCTCTAATTTCGTTACTTTCTTCAATAAAATCACTTCCTTCCGCTATATACATCACTCTAAACGCCGCTTAAGTCAAGCGATTGTCGCAGAATAATGTACCCAATAATGGCCGGTATTTTTCGAGCAGAATTGTATCAATTTGCTCGTATTCCTCCTGCGTGATTTTGCCGTTTTCAAGCATCTGTTTGAAGCACAACATGGATGCCTGGTAGTCTTTTTCCGCTTCAAATTGTTCCTCATTCATCTGAAACACCACCTTTGAAGCGGCTGCGGATATAGCAGTCGTGAGAGCAGTATTTCCGTCCGGCGTTGCCATAGGATTGAAATTCCTGACCGCATCCGGCACAGACGATAGTGTAATAGGCTTTTCGTGTTCCGCTGTCAGGATGTGCTTTCCACCAGGCTCTGCGGCACTTCGTGGAGCAGAACTGTGGCTGCTTTCTCCCTGAAACAACAGGAATTTCCGCACTACAGAATTTGCAGTGCAGAGCATCAGCGGCAGCAGTGGGCGTGGCAGGTATCGGATGCCGCTGACAGTGTTTTTTAATTGTGTCTCTGGATATTCCAAGCGCATCTGCAATCTCCGCATAGCTGTGACCACTGGTGCGCATATCATTAATTTTGCTTTTTTGCTCGTCAGTCATGGGGTTGTCTCCTCGTAATTCGTGGTAGGCAGTATTCCGCCTTCACTCTCCACTGGAGAAAAACAGCCGTTTTGAGCGGACAAAAAAATAACGCCTGCCAGGGAAATCAATCCCCAGCAGGCATTACTCTTGTCCGGCTTACTGCTTTTTGAGATACGTCCCGCAGCAGAAGCCGGTGTATTTGATATTGTTGTAGGTGACCTGAACGTAGAGCCACTTCACACCGCTCACCGCCGTGTAGTAGCCGTAGTTCTTCACGCTCGTCCCTTTCGGCAGCACGACCATCGATGCCTTGCCCTGACCGGCGCCGTTCCTCATGTAGAGGTTCGCCGTGGTCTTGTAGGTACCGGCGAGACTTTTGTTGAAGGACTTCGCAGGGTCAGTCGCTGTCTTTTCCGTTACCGTGGAAGTGCTGGTACTGGTAGAGCCGGAGGATGCGGAGGAGCTTGTCCCCGCATACTTGTCGTAGTAGGTCTGCCCGTATCCGGCGCGCTTTGTCTGCACCGAAGTCCCCGTGTCAGCAGGCTTCTCGTACTTGGTCAGCACGATATTGGATGCCTGGAGGACGGAGGTGGCGTTCTTCAGCGTGTTCAGCACGGTCGAATGGCTCTCGGACATCTCCTTGTAGAGAAACGCCATCTGCATGGACAGGTTGCCCACAGACGCTTTCTGCGAAACCGCATACTCGTAGAGGGCTTTCTTCCTCGTGGAATACGTCCACTGCGCCAAGCCGTAGCCAGCGGAATCAGAGGAGAAAGCGGTATAGGTGCCGCCGTCCACAGCATCCGTGTACTCCTTATCCGTCATCCCCAGCTTGGTGTTGTAGGTATTCTGGAGGTTGTTGGCGATAAGTGCCGACTCCGCATAGAGGTTACCCATGAGTCCAGCCACACCATAGGCATTGCCGATTTTGCCGTAGAGGTAGTCCCACACGGTTTTCTCATCCGCTGCCGTGGTCTGCGCCGCCAGTGTGGTTGCCGCAGTCGTGGTGGACGTGGTGTCTGTCGTATTATCGGTGATGTAGGAACACTGCGTCCAGTAATTCCAGTCAGACTGCTTGTAAGCGGTCTTGCAGACACCGCTGGCATGGTTCTTCGCTTCATAGACATAGCCATCCCCGCCGTAGACCCCCACATGGGTAATCTTCGTGGTGCTTGTGCCACGGAACACCAGCAGACCCGCAGTCTTGGGGAAGGTGCTGATTTTGCCCTTGGTGGTCGCCGCTGTGTACAGTCCGTTTGCCGACTTATCCTGGGAGGACTTGTAGGTCGGCGTGGAGGTGGCGCTGTCGCTCCAGAGGTAACCTTTAATCAGTCCGCAGCAGTCATGCACCCGCTTTCCGTACTGGCTCTTGAAATCATCAGCCGTGTAATAATCGGGGTACTACTTCTTCTTTGCAGATAAGAGAGAGGCGTTTGCCGTCTGTCCATAGGTTCCGTACCAGTACGGGAGTCCCACCTGCGCCTTTGCGTATGCTACCAGTCCTGTGTTTGTTTTCGTTGCCATAATAATCACTCATCCTTTCACATCGTCAGCGCCATCTGCGCTGAGTTCAAATTCCTTTTCGATTCCGTCATCCTCGCCGTCAGCGTTTACGGCGGGGAAATCCATGTGTGCCTGCTTGCCTTTGTTGTTGGCGATGGCGTGCTGGACGCCGTTTTTGACCATCCAGATTGCGCCGCCTGCGGTCAGTGGCACTCCTGTCAGCTCCTGCACATAGCACCAGACCGAGGTGTCAGCCAGATTGACGGTCGCCCATATCGCCATGACCACCATAATAAAAATGACGATGATCCAGCTAAGGACCATCGCCACGATAAACAGGTCGGACATATAGTTGATTGGGCTGTCGCGCAGGAGCGCCACGACAGATTTCCGTTTTCTCTTTTTCTTCTTAGCTCCCATATCATCCCTCCTCGTAGATATTTTCGATACCCTGCTGGGTCAGGAAATCATCCTGCTCCCGTTTGACCTTATCCGCATACTCCAAAGCGGCGTGCATATCGCCGTTGCAGTGGGTGTCGGGTATCCGCTCCACAGCCTTTGCTGTAGCCGTGCCAAGCACAATGGCGGCGGAAACGCTGCGTACCAGGAGCGTCTGCTCCTTCTCACGGATTTTCTCGCGTCTCTCGGCTTCAGCTATGCGGTTCTGTTCATCGGCATCTCGCTTTTTGTCATGCTTTGCAATGCGCTGTTCGATGAGCCAGAAACAAAAAGCCGTCACAGCGGACGGCAGGCAGGCAATCAAGATTGTCGATACAGTTCCCATCGGTTCTCCTCCTCTCATTCATTCTGCCTGGGCAAATACTCCCACAGCCTCATATCCTCCTGACCGAGCGACCACATACACATTCCTTTTAATCCCCAGCGGTACGCCGCCTGGTTTGCCCAGTAGACAAGGCTGTCCACGTCCTGATAATACAGAATGGAAAAGCCGTCCGCGTCTCCGAGAAACAGTCTGGAAATCCAGATGTCGATGTCCCTCGGTGTGATAACAGCCGTGTAATCGTTGCCGCAGACCACATTGGTCATGGTGTCGGAGTGGAAGAAGTCATAGTCGGAGGAGATGCTCTCGCTCCGGGTAGCGGATTCCTCCACATCGGAAGTCAGCGTGAACACCTGAAATTCATCATCCCAGGTGGCGTTGCTCCGCTCGATTCTGCCGAAGGTAGCGGAAGTTCCGTCCGGCATGGTTACGTCAAAACACTCATACGGCTCGTATGTCCAGGCATCTCCCAGCCGGATGAGCTGACAGCAGACCTCATTGTCAGAGCGAAGCCCCGCATAGCCGCTCACATCGCTGACCGTTGCCGTGAACCGCAGGGTGTTGCTGCTTGAAGAATACACACGCACCTTCGTGCCGCGCTTGCGCATCTCGATGGTGTATACGGTCGGATTGTCCCGCAGGTCAGCCTTTGCCGTGGTGAAGAATGAAGTGCTGTAGCTGCCTTTCAGGGTGCTGCCCTCATACAGTTCAATGCACTGGCTGTCATAATTGAAGCAGCAGAACAGCGTATCAAGGAACACACCTGCCTTGCCGGAGAAGCCCGGCGGGAAGATAATCTGCGCACGGATGTGCAGGTCGTCAAAGCCGCTGTACTGCCATGCGAACTGACCATAGCCCTCCAGCTGGGAGTAGGGTCTGCTGGAGGTATCTTCGGAATCCTGCCACACGTCCCATTCGCCTGAAAGCGTGGTGAAATAGCTGGTGAGCAGTCCGTCCTTGAAATCCTCGTACCAGATGAGCGCCGAGTCCGGCTTTCTGCGGAGCATTTCCAGCGTCAGCTTAAAGCCTGTGTCGGGTCCCACCATATCGCCGTTCACATCCATGAACTGCCTTGGGGCAAGGGTGAACGTCGCATCTCCGGCAGTTGGGTACTCCTCAAATGCCGAGCAGACACAGAAACCGTAAAACTGCGCACCTTCCACATCCACGGATGCCACAATGGTGTGTGTTCCTGCTGACAGCGTGACATTGGATGCAAGCGTGATCCAGAAGGTTGACCTCCAGTAAGGCCACCACAGCCTGTCCTCGGAGAAATGGACGGAAGAACCGTCCAGTGACACATAGATGCCGTTCTTATCCCAGAAGGGATAGCAGAGCCGCACCGCCACATCGTATGTTCCAGCCGTGCCAACGGTAAAGGTGTAGGTGACCGAGCCGCCCTCGCCCAGCGTGACATAACCGTCATACTTGGTGATAACGCCGCTGTAGGAGTCGTAATCATCGCCGGAGCGTTCCACAGCCACATCTCCGAAAGAGGTGTATTGCTGCTTGGCGTATGCCACGAGATAATTCCTGCCGTTATACGTTCCACCCATTTGGGGGTAATTGTAATCTGTGGCGTCCTGTCCCTCCATGAAATCGTACACATGGGGAAAGGCATAGGGAACCATGTTGTCGTCGTCCCAGTACGCCACGATGGGGATGAACGGCTGCGGAGGCGAATCGTCCGTGAAGTTGTACTTGCCCGTCATCCAGTATTTTGCCGCATAGTAGGTGTTGGAGGTTCCCCGATAGGTCTTGCCCAGGTTCTCCGGCGTGTCATAAATCTGCCAGTTCCAGCCGTAGGCAGGCATACCGAGGAACACCTTTGACGGTGTCATGACTGTAACAGCATAATCGTAAATGCCCTCCAGCCAGGAGCGGGGAGAAACAGGACCCGGCGCAGAGCCAGCCCATGCCATGCCGTAGCTCATGATAGCTGCGGTATCGCAGTAATTGTTCAAGTCCCCATAAACACACCAGTTCTCGCCGCCGACCGAACCGTTGACCGAGGTCATACCCGGCAGGCAGATGTTGACCTTTTTTGTCGAATCGTAATCCTTGACAGCACTGTAGATATTTTTGAACATCTCTGTGGATGCGTCCGCTGTGGAGTAATCATCGCCTTTCTCCAAGTCGATGTCGATGCCGTCACAGAAGTCATATTTCTCCATAATCCTCACCAGTTCAGAGAGAAAGGTGTCCTGTGCGCCGTCCGTATTGTCACGCAGAGCCGCAAAAATGCTGTTCGTGCCGTCATTGGAAACGGTCAGCAGCCATTTGATGTGTGGCCACTTGTTGATGTAGGCGCGCATGGTGGAGCCGGTGGCAATCGAAACGCCGGATTCATATATTTCTCCGCTGGCATTGACCTTGAAGGAGAACAGCCCAATCTGGCTGATACGGTCGCCGTAATCACGGAGCGCCTGATACATTCTGGTGTTGCCCATAAATGTCCAGACCATTATCTCTTTACCCTTGAGTAAATCCACTATAATCACCTCCAGATGGGCATGAAAAAAGAGCGGCTGGTTAAAGTCGCTCTTTTATAAAGTTAAAAAACAGGATTTTTGCGGGTCAGGCATTTGCATTTAATTGCTCAACTACATTTAAAATGATATTTACAGCCCCTTCGATGCCTAATTTATCGGTATCCAAGCACAAATCATAGGTGTTTGCAGAACCCCACTTTGAATCGGAATACTGATTGTAGTAAGCTGCTCTCTCCTGATCGACCTTCGCAATTTTTTCTCTGCTTTCCTCAAGAGAGATTCCATCTCGTTCGGATACGCGCTTGGCTCTTGTTTCAACGGAAGCCGTAATAAAAACAGTTAGCATTTTATCTGTCTTATGCAGAATCTGGTCAGCTCTGCGTCCTATGATAATGCACGGACCCTTCTGCGCCGTTATTTTTATCACTTCCTGCTGCGCTTGGCTTGCCAGATTTTCAAAGTTACTGTCATGTCCGAAATTGAATCCCATGTATTGATATAATCCGTTTGCCCCCACAGATTTTTCATCCATGCTCGCAAGATACTTCTGATTTAACCCAGAGTGTTTCGCCGTTTCTTCCAGTAATGCCGCATCATAATATGGAATGTTCAATTTTTCTGCAAGAAGTTTCCCAACAGAGCGGCCGCCGGAACCATAGGAGCGTCCAATTGTAATGATGTAATCTGTCAGCGGCGGCTCAGCGGAGGGAATGAATTTTTCTTCATTCTGCTCTTTCATGGCGACTGGTTTTCCCAGTTCTTTCTTTATCCGCAGGAGAACAACCGCAACGGCAATAAAAGTTACAGTATCTGCAGCCGGCATAAAGAACGGCAAGGCATAAAGTCCCCAGATCATGGGAAGCAGCAGCGCAAAGCCAACGCCAAACACGAACTCACGTGCCACGGACAATACAGAGGATTCCCTTGCTTTCCCAAGCGACTGCAGGAAAATAAAGCTGCCTTTATTCAGACAGGCCAGCGGCAGCAGACAGAGCTGTCCACGGATGAACCATACAGCAAACTGCGTATAATAAATGCTCTCATTTTCTGAACCGAAAATCAGCATAAGCTGGTTGGGGAACAGGAGGAAAATGATTGACGCAGCAAGGCCAAGGATTGCTTCACACGCCATCAGACGCTTCATCAGTCCCAGAACACGGTCATTGCGTTTTGCACCGATATTGTATCCCGCAATCGGAATACATCCAGCGGCAAGGCCAGCGGAAATGGAAATAATAATCTGGAAAAATTTTGATACAATCCCCGCAATCGCAGTTGGAATCTGTGCGTATTCCGCCTGTCCAAACACGGCATCCATCGCACCATATTTTACTGCCATATTGATTGTGGCCGCCATAGACAGCACGATAGAAAACTGTGAAAGAAAACTTGCAAAGCCCAGCGTCAGGATCTGTTTTACGAGTCTTTGTTGAAGACGGAAACATCCCTTGCTCAATGGAGTTGCTTTCATCCGAAAAAGGTATATGGCCGCCATGACTGCCGAAAGAATCTGACCGCCTATGGTAGCAACAGCAGCTCCCATCATACCCCATTTCAGGAGATAAATGCAGATGGGATCAAAAATAATGTTAAACGCAGCGCCCATCAGCAGTGTCAACATTGCAAAGCGCGGACTTCCATCAGAACGAATGATTGGGTTTAAAGCCTGCCCGAACATATAAAACGGAATGCCTAACGTAATCCAGAAAAAATATTCCTTTGAAAGCCGGAAAGTCTCTTCGTTCACATCTGCACCAAACATACGCAGAATGGGCTCCTGAAACAGGAGATAAATTGCTGTAAGCGCAAGACTTACTGCCAGCACGGAGACAACAGCATTTCCGACGCCGTTTGCGGCGTCATCATTTTTTTTGCTTCCGAGACTGATGCTGACAAATGTACAGCACCCGTCCCCAATCATGACCGCAATGGCTATGGCTACCACTGTCATTGGGAAAACGACCGTGTTTGCTGCATTTCCATAAGATCCAAGGTATGATGCGTTTGCGATAAAAATCTGGTCGACAATATTGTAAAGTGCCGCTACCAACATGGAGATTACGCAGGGAAACGCATATTTTCGCATGAGCTTTCCGAGGCTCTCCGTTTCAAGATAGTTATTTGTCTCAACTGACATAGAATGTCCCTTCCTTATATTCGTATTCCAGCCCGGTGTATAAACTCTCTACCCGTCGAATGCGAATTGGAATCTATCCATGACCAGTACATCTATTGTACGATTATCTTTTTGGATATTCAACCCCTGTATTTTAATAACCTATTTAGTGCATTTATTCCTGACAAATGTTGGACAACAAAAAGGATTCGATATGTGAAGGAAATTTACAGAAAACTCTACGAGGCTAATTCTGCTGTAAAAAATCCTGAAAATCATTCAGACCGATCAACTTGGAGTTGACGGTTTCTTTTTCAGTTCTGCGATTGCTACATAATGTAAAATATCAAATTCATCTGGAGCGATTTTCTTCAATAACTCCATATGTTCTTTTTCCCATTCTGCAATCTCATCTGTACTCAATGAAGCGCCTATGCCCCGACAGGCTTTCATCCTGCCGTTCCAGCTCTCACGTGTGAAATGCACTTTTAACGGATACTCCTCATGATAAATCAATTCAAATCTATCTTCGTAAACATCAGGAATCGCAATCGGATGCATAGTTTCTCCAGCGCCGCTCCATTTCGGACTATATTTTAATACCAGGTCTTCACTTGCACCGGCAATGTTATCTTCATATGGTAGCCACGCCATATATAAAAGAAGCAATCTCCCTTCGTCTTTAAGGATTTTATCGAATAAAGCGGACGTTATCTTATGGTCAAAATACCAAAAGCACTGACAGGCTGTGATAACATCAAAACTGTTGTCAGAAAAATCAAGGTTTTCTGTAGCCGACACAAGATATTTGATATGCATATTTTGGGATAGCAGCCTGGCATAAGTTATTTGATTCTCCGATATATCAGTTCCTGTCCAATCAGCGCCGTACTGATACATATTTCTAGGGATAACTCCTGTACCCGTGCCAACATCAAGAACATTCTGACCATTTATACACAATTTTCGTTTTACGATTTTATTGTAAAATTCCCGCGGATAAATGTCACGGTATTTGGCATAATCTTTGGATGTTCTTCCCCAATCAAAGGTTTTGCCGCCATCTATAGATTTATCTGTTATCTTCATCGCTCATACTTCCAATTCCAAATAGTCGGTGTCGAGCCGCTCTAAATTATTTTGCGGCAAGTTCATAGCTGTCCTGTATCAGTGACAGCAATTCCTCATCGCTGACGCTTTCATCCAATATCACAGTATACCAGCTTTTCTTGTTCATGTGCCAGCCAGGATAAAAGTTTTCTCTTTTCAGCAATTCAGCCATTTGCTCCGAAGCAATGCGTAAATCAATAATTTCAACCTGTTTATTCGAATCCAAGCCCAGCTTACTCCTTTGCACGGTTAAGATGGCTCCGTACCATTTCATGGTATCCTTTCTTCGCCAGACGGCATTGTCAGGAAATTTCGTCCAAAGGAACTCAAGCTCATCACCGTACGCATCAGAAACGTAATCAATCATCCGTAATGTCTGCGGTGCCTTAAACACAGACGGCTGATAACATTTTGAGGAGATGTCCTGCAAAATATCGGTAATGGCTGTTCGTATTTCTCCAATATAGGTGCCTGCTGCGTTGGTCTTGTACAGTACATATTCCTCGCCGGTTCCCTTTTCGTACAGGAAAGTATCGACATTATCGTCTGCATCAATAGTGATGAGCAACGCAAATTCGCCATTCATAATGCCAATTTTATATTGATATTTGCCATCCCTCTGCTCAAAACCATATTCTAATAGTTTTGATGGGACTGATTTTCTTCTCTTAAAAATATCCTCAAACATTTATAGCCAGCCCTTCTCAAAATGCCGATTTGTACTCGTATACAATAATTAGTATACCATACAGGGACAAGAAAAGGAAGACAGCGCCGTGTCCAATCAGGGTTGTTTCACGAAGTTATTTGACGTAAGAATAAGCTCTTTGATGTGATAG
>JAJPWX010000053.1:0-19838 GCA_021205755.1 Lachnospiraceae bacterium
TAGTGGATACGCTCCCGCTGAAAAAGTCGAGTTAAATATCGAACGTTATACTAGAGAGTTCCCCTGGCTGCGGCAGCCGGTTCCATGTGACTCTGGATTTTGAAAAGGCTGACAAGACCGTGGAAATGAAGCTGCCTCCCTGGAAAATTTTGGTGGTGGACGACAACAAAGCTCTCTGTACAAGCGCCTCGGAAAATCTGGCTGAACTTGGAGCGGACGCGGAATGGACGCAGGACGGACGGGATGCAGTTCGCATGATCGAGGCGCGGCATGAGAAAGAGGAGGATTACCAGTTTGCCCTGGTTGACTGGAGGATGCCCGGCATGGACGGGATACAGACGATTCGTGAGATTCGGTCCCGGATTAGCAGCAATATCCCGATTTTTTTGGTATCTGCGTATGATTGGAGCGATATTGAGGAGGAAGTCCGTTCGGATCAAATAACCGGGTTCATTTCAAAGCCATTGTTTAAATCAACCTTATACGAAACACTTTCAAAGTATGCGGACGATGTGGAACAGGATTCTCCTCAAAAGGATGAAAAACAGGATGATTTTGCAGGAAAACGGATTCTGGTAGCGGAAGATATTGATATCAACTGGGAAGTGGCAGAGGAAATTTTGAAATCGCTCGGTTTCGAGACCGACCGTGCTGCAAACGGCAGGGAGTGTGTGGACATGTTTGCGCAGTCTGCGATAGGGTGTTATGATGCGATTCTGATGGATATTCAGATGCCTGTTCTGAACGGGTATGAAGCTACAAAGCAGATACGTGTCCTTGGCCGTGCGGACAGTACACTGCCGATTCTGGCAATGACTGCAAATGCGTTTTCAAGTGATGTGCAGGAATGTCTGGACAGCGGCATGAATGGGCATATCGCGAAACCGCTTGATGTGAAAGAAATGATCAGCGTTTTGAACAAATATTTATAACGAAGAAAGAAACAACATCTTCGGGATATTTACGAGTACATTGCATTTGAACTTCAGGCACCGGAAAATGCGGTTGGTCAGATCGATAGACTTCAGAATACGATTTTGGGGCTTGAGCATATGCCAAAGCGTTTTCGTAGCTATGAAAAAGAGCCGTGGAAAAGTAGAGGACTTCGGGAGGTACCTTTGGATAACTATCTTGTTTTTTACATTCCAGATGACAGCACGGAAACAGTGACGATTATCCGCGTAATGTATGGTGGGCGAGATGTTGATACACAGCTAAACAAAGGCATAAAATGATACAGTAAAGGTTATTAGGGCTTCGTAAAAACCTCATGAATTTTCATAAAGAATTGGTTGAAACTTGTAAATAATAATGTTATTATAAAAAACACACAGAAAAATTATTGTGGAAAACGGAGAGAAAGAAAAATATATGATAAAGCCCGCAAAATGCGGGAACGCAAGAAAAATTTCAGATAAGGGGGGAGGGTAATGGTCAACATTACCCTATATTGAGATGAAAAAGAATCTGCATCCAATAAGAAAAGCTCTGGCAATGCTGTTGGCGATAGCACTGCTGTTTACAGCCGTGGATTTTCAGAATTTTGCAGTATCCGCCGGGGAGACGGAGAATACGGCGAGTGCGGACAGATCTGTTGATTCTGAATCTGCAGCGAGTGCGGATGAAGCCGATGATACAGACGACACGGCAGGGGGGGTATCAGATGTGACCGGGGACGAGACATCGGATGAGGGTGAAACATTGCCATCTTCCGGTTCCGGGGAAGATACGTCGGACGGTTCTGAGACAGAGCAGACAACCAGTTCCGAAACAAATACCGAAGACAAATCAGAGACAAATCTTGAGGAAGAATCTGAACATACAGCAGAAGAAGCGACAGAAGAACAAGTAAATAATGACGACGAAACGGGAAATGAGACGGAAACGGAATCTGAAAACGAGTCCGAATCGGCCGCTGCATCAGAGGGTGAGAGCGAGTCGGAGACGGAAACTGAATCAGAGACAGGGACGGATTTGGAAACCGAAAACGAAACTGAATTGGAATCGGAGCACGAATCAGAGACGGAGACAGAGGACGGATTTTATGAAACAGAGGTCGTGACAGATGAGGGAATCCGCGTGTCAGTCAGCGCTGCCGCCGGTGTGCTGCCTGAAAATGCGAGACTGGTCGCGGAAATGATTGGAACGACCGACGACGATACCACGGATACGACAGATCTTGAGCAGACGCTTGACGACCACGAAGTAGAGTACGATGGATTTATAGCACTTGATGTACATTTCGAGGATGAAGCCGGGAACGAGCTGGAGCCGGATGGCGCGGTCGCGGTCTCTTTTGTGTTGCCCGAAGATCTGCTGCCCGAGGATGCGGATATGGAGACGCTGTCTGTACAGCATCTTACTGAGGACGCGAATGGGAATGTGACGGATGTGGAGACTGTGGCGGCAGTGGATTTGGAGAGTGCAGCGGCGATGAACGCGGAAAGCGGGACGGATGGGATGGAAAACGCGGATATTCAGGAATGCTCATCCCAGATAACAGGTACTGTCAGTGAATCAGAAGAAGAAATTATTGCGGAATTTACAGTAAACGCCTTTTCTACGTTTACGATCACATTTATAAATGGGAATTATTCTCTTACAGTAGCATGTATTGATGAGACAAACGGAAAACTGATTGAAGATTATGATGATTACAAAATTTATAAAGTGACTTCTTCTTCTTCATACAGAGTTTTTGGAACTTATGTAATTCTTCCTGAAATTTTAGGATATGAGTATGATAAAGCAGTAGTGGCGACCAGCTGGGAGACGGCTCTTTCCAGTCCAAATAAAACAGTTACTTCCCTCAGGTATTATTCGAAAAAATGGCAGGCGACCGGAGGAATACAGGTTGTAAGTGAGGATGATACATCTGGCACTTACCATTTGTATTTTCTTTTTCAAGCGAAAGAGGAAACATTGACTGGCACATATGAAAGCGAAAGTGAGCAGACGGACGACTATGATTTAGCCTATCAGAAGTTGGAATCAACATCAGAAGGGATTACCTGTAGTGCAACCTATTCGTCCGGGAATGTCTGCATCACATTTACAATACCGGAAGACTACAGTAAAAAGTCAATTGTGCTTAACCCGCGGGATGTCGATGGGGAAGATGTGCTTTATGAAACATTAAGACCACAATATACGATGAATCCAGGCACTTCATCCGGTGGTGTTACGATTACCATAAAAGTGGAAAATAATTCTTCCTATGAATATCAGTATGAGGAAGGAAGCTTCGTTTTTGCAATGCCGGACAGTGACGATGATATGTTTTTGACCGGATATATGTCAGGCGGAACCCCGGAAATAAACATAAAAAGAATTGGAGATGCAGCAATCAGTGCCCTGCTTACGGCACAGATGAATGACAGGCCGTCAGGGACGGGTGCGGCCACATATATGAATCAGCTTTTGACAGATGAGAATATAGGGAATCTCTTAAAACTGAAAGGCTACACGAATGGCATAAATGATTTATATAAGTACTATATTGATTTTTATAATGACACATACGGGACGAAATATACGTCGTTAGATGAGATTCCTCTGGATGATTTTTATGATAATATTACAAATACGGGAAGCTATAAAAATTATAGCAGTTCTGTTCTTGAGACAAACACAGTGCTGTTGCAGTTTTTGTACGATTTTTTTTACCACAGGTCATTTAAAATTAAGAATGCTTTGAATGATAGCAGCGATTATGGTTATGGTCTTGGGCAATACGTGAGTGGGGAAACTGCTGCTGTGGATTATATAGAATCAGCGGCCAGTAAAGCTTTTGAAGATCTTACAGATGAAAATGATCTGAATTTACGTCTTTTTCTGGATGGCTATGTGACAAACAATAATTATGAGACTGTCTATTATGGGCTTAATTTCAGCTTTGGCTTAGAAAGAGATCCTTCCTTTACGGTTGATAAAGAGGACGAAGATACGAGTGAAAAGCTGAACAGTGTGTCACTGACATTTGAAGGGGTTACTGACTCAGATACAGAAGGATGGAAGCTTATCTGGAGCAGGAATGCTGACGGTATTGAAAGCTATACAATATTAAAGGAAGATACGATTGTCTCTACGGCCACTGGTACAAAGGAAAGCCCATCTGTTGTGATTATGGGACTGCCTGCCGGTACCTATACATTGACGGCAGAGAGTGAAATACCTGCTGGTTATGCGTCAATAGAAAAAAATACATATCAGTTGATCATTGACGACGAAGGATCATTAAACACGGATAGTGTGGATGGGAATCCTATCAGTATCAGTGGGGAAACTGTAACAGTTTCCGACCAGAAGATAAAGGTTGTAATAAATAAGAAAGATTCGGAGGACAAAGATTTATCCGGGGCGAAGTTTACGGTAACTCCGGTGGGTAATGGAACATTTGCGGATGGCACTTCTGATTCCATTGTGGTGAGCGGCGATGGTTCTAATGATCTTTATGGCAAACTGGTTGGCGGCTGTTCCTATACGGTTTCGGAAACCACTGTGCCGGACGGCTATACACAGGCAGATGACTTTATTCTGGAAGTAAAAGAAGACGGAAGTGTATCGGTTACATCATCAGCATCTTCTGCCCCACCCTTAACGGGAGATGAGAATATTTCATGCAGGTTAAATGCGAGTACGGGCGTGTATGAAGTTAAGGTAGTGGATGATACGTTTGCTGTAACGGTAAAGAAGCAATCCTCAACGACGGATAGTGTGCTCGGCGGGGCAGAATTTGTTTTATATCAGAAAGCTGCAGATGATACCTGGGAAGCGGTGACTGTAAAGAATTCATCAGACGAAGATGTTTCGGTGACCATTTCGACCGGTTCGGAGGATGGTCTTGCGGTTTTGGACAGCTTTTATGAAAACACTGCGGTGATGAAGATCAATGGCACCTACCGTCTTGTTGAAACAAAGGCAGCGGATGGCTATATTCTTCCGAAAGATGAGGATGAAAATAATCTGTATGTGGAATTTACAATTAAAGCAGATGGAAGCATTCAGGCAACATCAAATAGCACGAATTTCACAAATTTCACAAATCTGGTGACGGTTGACAGTGAGAAAAATGTGATTACTGTAAAGAATGAGCCGATCAGTATTACCCTGACAAAAGCGGATGGCGGTTACGCGGATGAAACAAACACAGCTGGTTCCGTGACCGGTTATCTGGAAGGGGTATCCTTTACCCTTTCGGATCAGACGTCAGGGTATTTGGAGAATAGCAAAACTGCGGTAACAAACGAATCCGGGCAGATTACATTCGCAACGGATGAAAGCGGATTTCAATTGATTGCCGGGCATACATACGAGCTTACAGAGATACCCCCGACTGGCTATTATGGCATCGGATCTGTGATGGTTACCGTTGCTTCTGACGGAACGGTTTCACTTACGGAAGCTTATTCTGATTCTGTATATTACACAGGTGTGACTGCTTACGGGACTCAGATTACAGTTATTGATACGCGCAAGAAAGGGACAATTACGGTCACGAAGAAAGCAGAGGATGGGGAAACTGCGCTTCCCGGCGTTGAGTTTACACTGTATAAGAATGAAACTGAAAATACAGAGGGAGTCGTTACCACAAAGACGGTAACCGTCGGTTCTTTGATAACCAATGATAGCGGTACTGTGACGTGGAACAATCTGGAGTGGGGTACGTATACGATTTCTGAGACGGCTGCGCCTGCGGGTTATACATTGAACAGCAAAGAAAAAACCGTGACGATTGATGCAGATTCTGTTGCTTCTGGGCATACAGTAACGTATACGGACAGTGCTTTGGCCTTTACGATTAAAAAAGTGGATGACACAGGCGCAGCGATCAGAGGAGCTTCATTTGAGCTATCGAAAGTGGAATCGGCAGAGGCGAGAAATGAAGCAAAGACAGTTGCTTCAACTCTGGCTTTGCTGACGAGTGGTGCTGATGGAGTACTCGTATGGGATGGCCATAGTAATGCGGAGCTGATGAAGCTGTTTCAGGTTGGAGAGACATATTCTCTCACGGAAGTAATGGATTATTCCACAACAGCATTATCTTACATTGCATTTACGAGTGTGATTACATTTAAAGTAGAAAGCGATGGCAGTCTGATCCTGGTTTCGAATGAGGATAATGCGGCAGAGTTATCTGAGGACAATCTGACACTGACGATTACCAACACCCGTACGAGTTTCACGCTGAATAAAGTGGACGCAGATGATACGACAATCTCACTGAATGATGTATCGCTGACCTTTACGGGAAAGACGGGTACAGTGACGGAAGGCTGGACGCTGGTATGGACAAGAGATGAGGCTGGAAAGGAATCATATACAATCACTTATACAGATGCGGATACGGGTGAAAAAGAACTGTTCTCAGGAACAAATGATATAGCCGGAGCAATTGCAATTAAGGGGCTGCCTGTCGGGACTTATACTCTGACAGCAGAAAGCAACATTCCGGAAGGATATGTTTCTGCGGTCGGCACAGGATATCAGCTGAAAATGAATAGCGATGGTACGGTTGTATACAGCACTGGCAGTGATGATTCTGAAATCATGGCGGATTCGAATCTGGTGACGATTTCAGATGCTAAGCAGAGCCTGACAATCAAAAAAACAGACGCGGATTCAACAGCAATTATCGGAAAGACAGTTGTGTTCTCTGTGACGGGTGTTTTTGCGGGAGATGATACTGAAACAACCAGGTATGTCACGGCGGATGGGAACAGCCTTTCCGAAGCATATAGAGGTCAGGCCATATCTGTATTGGAGGACGGCGACCTTGTAGCAGGACAGACATATGTATTGACGGAAGTGGTTGCCCCGGACGGTTATGCCCTGCCGGATGGGACAGCTGCCAGCGTATGCTTTACCGTGGCAGATAATGGAGCGATTTCCGAAGTAATGTCAGAAAACTATAATACGGATTCCGATTTTACGGTGACAAGTACTCTTTCATCGGATACCAGAATGTATGAGAATGTAATTACGATGAAAGACGAGCCGATCGCAATCACGCTTACGGCGATTGACGGCCTGTATGACGGAACCGGGACGAGTGTGATGGGCGGGATTTCTTTTACACTGGTTCAGCTGGATGAAAAAGGTGATGCTGTGGATGGAACCGAACAGAGTACGGTGACAGATTCGTCCGGGCAGATTTCCTTTGGGGCTGCCGCCGATGACAACACCTTCGCGGTTGTAGGAGGTCAGACTTATCTGCTGACGGAGCAGAGCCCGGATGGTTATTATGAAGTCTATTCTGTCATAATAACGGTCGGTGAGGATGGAAAGGTCAGCATGCTGACCTTGAAGGACGGTTCTGCATATTCGGATGAAAAACATGGAACGGATGTCAGCGTGGATACAGTCGGAACAGAGATCATAGTAACAAATATCCGCATCCCGGGTTCCATCACGCTTTCCAAGATTTCCGCTGATGAAGTAGATGAGGATGATGATCCGCTTCCATTGGCAGGGGCGGTCTTCGCGCTCTCATACGTGGACTCGAATGGAGAAACGCAGCAGATTCAGAAGACAACGGACGCGTCCGGAACGATCGTCTGGAGTGATCTGGAGTGGAATGATTATACGATCACTGAGGTTACCGCACCGAAAGGATATATACAGTACACGGGAGAGATTGAGGTCTCGGTAACAGCCGGGAACCGGGATATCACAGGCACAAGTGTGGCCGGCCTGACAGTGAAGAATTATCAGAACAGTCTCACGATTTATAAAGTAGCCGCGGACAGCGCGGGCGAGGTGAACACGGAGTCAGGTGTAACGACACTGACCGCTGTGATGACGCTGGAGCGGCTGGTGACAACAAAGACAGAGGAAGGAACGATTACAGAAGAGTATGAGCCATTTCTGGATGGGTCGTATGAGATCGGCGCCCTGGCATTAAGCGGCATCCCGGCCGGTACCTATCGCCTGACCGAGGTCACAGCGCCGGACGGCTATGCTCTGCCGGAGGGAGAACAGGCAAGCCTGGTATTTACCATGGGTACGGATGGCAGGGTGACGATTTCTTCGGGAAATACCAATGCTTATTTTACGATTGCGGGCAATACTTCAGAAGATGAGACTGAAAATGGCACGTATCCGAACACGATCACGATGGCAAACGAAAAGATAAAGGCGGTGATTGTAAAGGTAAATGAAGAGGGTGGTGCCTTAGCCGGAGCAATCTTTACGGTGACCCCGCAGGCGGGTAGCCGGTTTACGGGCGGCGCGGAATCTCTGACCGTTTCAGGGACGGATACCGAGAGTATGTATACCGCCCTGTATGGCGAGCTGGTTTGCGGATGCAGCTATACTGTTTCGGAGACGGCGGTTCCGGCGGGTTATACGAAGATAGATGATTTTGTTTTAAGCGTAGATGCAGCAGGTGCGGTTTCCGTTCAAAAGTTAAGTGAGGATATAAGTGAAAGTGCGAAAGCGGCTCCGGATGGGGTTTCCTGCAGCTTAAATTCAGAATCCGGTGTGTATGAAATAACGGTCGAGGACGAGCCGATCGCGGTCGCGCTTACGGCGATTGACGGCCTGTATGACGGAACCGGAACGAGTGTGATGAGTGGGATTTCTTTCACACTGGTTCAGCTGGATGAAAATGGGCAGGCTGTGGTAGGAACCGAACAGAGTGTTTCAACAGATTCGTCCGGGCAGATTTACCTGGGGGCTGCCGCCGATGACAACACCTTCGCGGTTGTAGGAGGTCAGATTTATCTGCTGACGGAGCAGAGCCCGGATGGTTATTACGAAGTATATTCTGTCATAATAACCATCGGGGAGGATGGCACGGTCAGCGTGCTGACCTTAGAGGACGGTTCTGCGTATTCGGACGAAGAACATGGGACGGATGTCAGCGTTAACACAGCTGGGACAGAGATCACAGTGACAAATATCCGCATCCCGGGTTCAGTCACACTCACGAAGCTTGGCCTGTACAATGAGACCTGTATTGATGTTACAGGGGAAGATGCGGACGCGACAGTGCCGCTTGCGGGCGTGACCTTTACAGCGTACAGCGATGAGACGCTGGAGACGGCAGTCGCGACAGCTACAAGTGACAGCTATGGCCAGGTGGTATTTGAAAACCTGCCGCGCGGCACATATTACCTGCAGGAGACGGACACGGCGGCCGGTTATGTTCTTGATGATACGGTATATAAAGCGGAAATCGTGCTGGAAAGCGATACGGTAGTTACTACAGTGTCGGTGAAAGATGAGGATGGAGAATGGACGAATCTGACGGATAATATCATCACTAACGATGTCTATCGATCGGATTTCTCCTTTACGAAGGTGAGCGAGGAAGATTCGACGCAGGTTCTTGCAGGCTCTACATACGGCCTGTACCGGCGCTACAGTTCTGGAAGATCGAGATCTGCGAACAGTGAGCTGACTCTGATTGCGACCTGCGTGTCGGATGAAAATGGCCTGGTGAGCTTCGCGGGCCTTTTGATGGATGTGGAGTACACGGTGATAGAGCTGGAGGAGCCGTCGGGGAGCTATCTGTCCGCAAACGCGATCAGCTTTAATTTCATGCTCGAAAGCCCGGACGGAACGGTGACTACGAACTGGATATCTACCGGCGATGACACGGTTGTAGAGGTCGATGGTGAACTGGTCTGGCTGGAGCCGCAGACGATTGTCTCTATAGAAAAAGTAGATGAAGACGGAGAACCGCTTGCGGGTGCGACGCTGCAGATCCAGGATGAGGATGGCAGCCCGATCATCATTGCACTGGATGAAGAAGGCAATCCGGTCACATCCTGGGAGACCACTGAAGAACCACGCGAGATCACTGGGCTCCTGACTGCGGGAGCGACCTACATTCTGGTCGAACTGGAAGCGCCTGAGGGCTATGAAACAGCCGAACCAAAAGAATTTACAGTACCGGATGATGCTGTGTCGCCTGGGGAAGACACTGCGATCACGGTGACAATGGTCGACCTGCCCTCCGAATCCGAGCCGACGACACCGGACGATCCTGTGCAGCCGCCTACAGAAACGCCGGCGACACCGGACGATCCTGATCAGCCGTCCACAGAAGAGCCAATGACACCGGGCGCCCCTGATCAGCCGTCCACGGAAACGCCGACGGAGCCTGTGACAGAGCCGTCCACGGAAATGCCGACGGAGCCTGTGACAGAGTCGTCCACGGAAACGCCGACGGAGCCTGTGACAGAGCCGTCCACGGAAATGCCGACGGAGCCTGTGACAGAGTCGTCCACGGAAACGCCGACGGAGCCTGTAACAGAGCCGCCTACAGAAGCGTCGACAGAAGCGGTGACAGAGCCGTCGACGGAACCGTCGACGGAACCGGCAACTGAAACGCTCACGGAAGAAATGACTGAGGCGGCAAGCGGACCGCAGACGGAAACGTCGACAGAAATGATTACCGAAAACGAAACATTGCCTGAAACGGAAGTCTCTGTTGAGACAGAAGAAGAGACAGAAGCGCAGACAGAGACAGCGGCGGAATCCGGGACAGAGCCTGAGACGGAATCTGATACGGAGGACAGCGTGGCTACCGGAGATGAAATGCAGCCGTATTTCTGGACGATCGTGATGCTGCTATGTGCGCTGGCACTGCTGAAAGCAGGGAGCAGACACCTGGAAATGTAGAGGCAAGAACGATTCTTCAATCTTACATAAGCTGTGATACCTGAGATTATTTCCAGCGGAGCCTCACCATATGATTCGAAAGCTTAACTAAATGACATTGGGGTGCGGCTTGTAACTAAAATACAGTAACTATAAATAATCCAAAATAATAATATATGCTATATATGTATAAATTGCATGATGTATTGCCTAAACAAAACGGAAAAATGGGGTTTTTGTATAAAAAAGAACTTGCGGCTAGGGGGGGCTGTGTTATACTTTCGACAAATATGTATGGTTTCTGATTTTGGCAAATAATTGGAAATTATACGCGCGTATACAGAACCGGAATTTGGTATCTGTCGACGCGAAGATCCTGGTAGCGGAGTAAGGAACTGCTACGAAATAACTCATGTATTTTGTACAGCCTGACGCAAGAATCGCACATGATATTTGGTGGCAGACCTTAAGCCCAAAGCAAGCCGGACGGAAAGGGAAAGGTAATATGAAAAAGGAAGTAAACGTGAAGCGAAAGTTACTTAGTCTGTTACTCGTATTGGCAATGTGTCTGAATACGGTGTCATCCACTGGATTTGGGACAAATGCAATCGTGTACGCATCGGATGACGAGGCGGAGAGCGATCTGACAGACAGCGGCGAAGCGGGCGAGTCTGGTGACACTGGCTCTGCCACAGAGAACGAAACGCAGGCGGAGGAAAAGGCGGGTGAGTCTGGCTCTGAAACAGAAGCAGAGTCTGACAGCAAGGACGAAACCGTTGTCACCGAGGCTGATACCGAAGCCGGGACTAAGGCGGGGAGTGAAACGAATACGGAAGTGGGATCTGAGCCGGATAGTGAAGCGGAAACCGAAACGGAGTCCGAAACGGAAAGCGAAGAGACCGAGACGGAAACCGCAGCAGAGGCAACTCCTCTGCTCGGGAGTGGAGCGAATGCGGCAGACGGAGAGTCAGCAGACGAAGAGGCAACCGGTGAGGACTCTGCAGAGGGCGAATCAGATGAGGAAGAGGTATGCGGGCATGGAAATGTGCTCGGAGCCTGCGCGGAGTGTATCGAAGACATGATAGACGCTTTGCCTGATCTGGATGAACTGAAAGAACAGGGCCTGGATCTGACTGACGATGAGGATCTTGCAGTGCTGAATGCGATCTACGCGGAAGTGAATGAGGTCTGGGAGGCTTACTATGCTTATCTGGAGACACTGGAAGACGAGACGGAGGATGCTGTAGGTGTAGAAAAGATAGAAGCATTGACTGCACTGTCAGAATACCTGAGTAATCCAACGGCGATTAGTGAAGACGCAGTAGCGCAGATTGGCGAGGAGACATATGCATCCGTCAGTGCTGCGATTGAAGCGGTAGAAGATGGAACACAGACCACAATTACGATGCTTGCTGACAGCACGGAGAATATTACGATTGCGTCCGGGCAGAATATCGTGCTGGATCTGGCGGGATATACACTGACCGGAGCTGATGAAAGCGGCAGCGTTATTACAGTGAATGGAACATTTACTTTGAATGACAGTGCTGGGGCTGGCGTGGTTACAGGCGGGAATGCGGAAGAAGGCGGCGGAGTGTATGTCGCAGAAGGCTGCTCTTTCACGATGAATGGCGGAACGATTTCCGGGAATACCGCAGAATATGGCGGCGGAGTATATGTAGAATCTAATAACAGTAATAAAAGTACCTTTACGATGAACGGCGGCAGCATATCGTCGAATGAGGTGACAGCTTATGGCGGAGGTATCTATTTGCATGGGTATGCTACGTTTTATATGAGCGGCGGTACTGTTTCAACAAATACAAGTGTATATAATGGCGGTGGTATTTATTCGAACCAAAATTATGTTTCAATGTATTTCTCTGGTGGCAGTGTGATTACTGAAAACGAGGCAGGAGACAGTGGCGGTGGCATATGCATGGATGGGTATTATGGAATCATGCAATTCACAGATCAGTGTATCGTATCGAAAAACTATGCTGTAAACGGAGCCGGCATATATTCAAAAGCATCGACTGTTTCTGCGGAAGGTCTTACGGTTAGTGGTAACATTGGAAATGGCAGCTATGGCGCACTATATTTATCTCCATCTTCAAGTTGCACAATAACGTTGACGAATGTTACAATTAAAGAAAATGAGAATACGAACAGTGGTGGTAATGTAGGGCTTTACGTGAAACGTAATTCCGGCTCAAACACATTTAAGGCAACGAATTGCACAATAGAAGACAATACAAGTGCAAATAACGGCAGTATTGCGTATATTTATATAAATCCTGCTGATGAGACTGCAATTCAATGGACAAACTGTACGTTTAGCGGAAACGAGGGTGGAGACATTCTACATTTGGAAGGAACGTCAGGCGGTATAATTAATCTGCAGGAATGTACAATAAAGAAAAATACATCAGTATCCGCAGTGATTTATTCGGCCATGTATGCGATATCTAAATTCTCGAATTGCCCGGTTATAGATAATATAGCTGGAACAAGTACAATCACGGTAGGCGGCGGCGGCCGGATTTACTTTGATAGCTGCGAGATCAGTGGAAATACTGCGGCTGGAAACGCAGGCGCGATTGATGTCTCTGGAACAAACACAGTGAGTAAAAAAACAACATATTCGCTTGCTGTACTTACCGACACTGTGATAACCGCGAACACAGGAAATCTGACAGGCGGCGTTTATGGACCGCTTAATATGACGGGCGGAGCTTTGTATAATAATGTTTCAAAAGACGGTTATGCGGCAAATGACTGGAAGATTGATGTAACATCGGCGACGACAGACGGCCTTACTACAAAAGACGGAACCTCTGTAAAAATTACAGTTCCGTTTGCATGGAATATGTCTGATTCGGAGACGGATTTATCATCTTCTATCTGGTATGACACGACGAACAGCAATCAATATAGCAAGAGTAATATTGAAACATTGTCGGCGGAAGCTGGCGGATCTGATTTCAGCGCAATGAATACCGAGGTTCTCACTGCCTATAAAGATAATACAGAAGATTATTATTACCTTACGGTAGGAGATCCGGGTCGTATGGTGGCAGAATATACGGATGGGAGTGAAGTTCGGCATCAGTTTGCCACCATTGCTGAGGCAATAGAAGCGGTTCAGGAGCTGGAGGATTACAGTGCAGAGAAATATCCAATTACGCTGATAGCAGGTGAAGACGATAACAGCGGTTATACGATTGTAGAAAACCTTTCGCTCGAATCAGGTACGGATGTCACGATTGATCTAAACGGGCGAATCTTAAAGGGAAAAACCGCAGATTCGGTTATTACAGTTGCCTCTGGTGCGACTTTGACACTCATTGGTGATGAGGATGAGAATGTGACAGGCAGCGCAGTGGAAAGCAGTAAGGCTTCATCAGCTATTATAGAAAATAGTGGGACACTTACAATAGATGGAGCGGTCACGGTCTCCTCTATTTCAAATTCTGATTCAGGGAAGCTCGAAATCAGCGGGAGTTCTGTGATAACTGCTATTGAAAATGCAGGCAAATTGGAGATCAGTGCTGCAGCGACCGTCAGCGGTGTGGAAAATAGTGGGACTATGACGGTGAGCGGAGCCGCTTCCATTGACAGCATTACGAATACTGGTTCGTTAACGATTAGTAATGAAAACGCTTCCGTTACCAGTATCAGTCATAGTGGTTCTTTGCTTCTGCTTACTGCGAATACTGTGATCAGTGAAATTGAATTGGCAGAGAACGCAGTGATTACTGCTACAGGTGATTTTGCCCCGGACACTATTACAATTACTCTGAGCGATTCGGTACTGGCCGCTCTGAACAGTTATGAAAATGGAACGACGGTAACTTTAATTCAGCCGTATGGTGAAGCAGTACTTTCAGATTCACTGCTTGATGCTATCACGATTCAAGGTGTGAATGGGCTGGTAAAAGTTGAGAAAGAAGATGAGAGGAATATTATTGCCCGGACAGCTACGCTTAACGGCGTCTTTGTGGACGGCGTAAATGGCAATGATTCCAGCGGAGATGGAACCTATGGCAGTCCGGTTAAGACATTTGAAAAGGCAAAAGAAATTTTAGAGGAGCAGATAAAAGCAACTCAGGTCGCTAACAGTTCTGATTCGATTCCGGACGGAATTTATGTGCTGAATACCATCACCGTTTCCAATACAGTATCCTGGAGCCTGGATGATCTGGCCACAACATATAGCCTGACCGGAGAACCGGTGTTTAAGCTGATGCGGTATACGGGTTTTACCGGAACACTCGTGGAAGTAGCAAATGGCGGCGAACTCACGTTATCTGAAATTACGATTGATGGCCTCGGTGAGAAAGCTGCGCCGACCAAGGCTCTGATTCAGGTTGATTCAGGCGCAACTTTAAACATTACCGGTGGGGCAGTGCTTCAGAATAATATTCGAACCAGCTCTTATGCGGAAGCGGGCGGCGCAGTCTATGCGACTGGTGGAACGGTTAA
Source organism: Lachnospiraceae bacterium (assembly GCA_021205755.1). Classification (GTDB taxonomy): domain Bacteria; phylum Bacillota; class Clostridia; order Lachnospirales; family Lachnospiraceae; genus Choladousia. The sequence continues at coordinate 15,094 of JAJPWX010000053.1, forward strand.
TATGACCGAAGGTACGATCCAGAACTGCTCAGCTTACTGGGGAGGAGGCATTGGATTAAATAGTGCGACGCTTGAAATGAGCGGTGGAACCATAACCCAAAATACCGCCGTCTCGGCGGGAGGGGGTGTCTGCCTGACCTATGGTTCTACGATGACTATGAATGCTGGTACTATCTCCTACAATAAAACAACAGATACAGGGAATGAAAGTAATGAAGGTCTGGGAGGCGGTATCGCTGTTGGTACAGCGACACCTGTTACAGTCAATGCAACAAGCAGCCTGACTATGACAGGCGGCGCAGTTGACTATAATTATTCTGTGAATCGTGCCGGTGGTATTTTTATTCAGTCTCACTGTATTGCAACCATTAGCGCCGGGTCTATCTCTTATAATACCTGCGATGGGCTGTCTTACGGCGGCGGCGGTATCTATGTGAACGGCACCCGCACGATTGAAGATGGCACTACATATGAGTATGGTCAGCTGTATCTGACAGATGTCTTGATTACGGAAAATACGGCTGGTAATTTAGGCGGCGGCTTTGCCGGGTGTAACACTGCTTCCGTATTTATCTATGAAGAAGATGGAGCTGTTATATATAATAATAAAGCAGGTGCCGACGGAAACGAAGTAAACTTTGGTGAATATAATTCTCTGGCGGGAACTGGTAATCCTGTGTATTATCTAACTCCATACCTGCCGGATGGCAGCCTGTATAACTGGACCTATAAGTCAGGCAGTCTTGTTTCGGCGGATAATCTGCAGGAAAGTGTAGTAATTGGACCATTTGCCAATGGGAACAATTTTGATAACGCAATTACTTCCTACTCAGCCACTCCTACTTATGTGACCATTCAGGGGAACTCGGCGCATTACAATGGCGGCGGAATTGCCACGAACGGGTATGTACAGATCGGAACGACCGGTAAGAACGATATGACAATTGAGGTCACTAAGATATGGGATGACGGTGAAAACAGTGACGATACACGGCCGGATACGATTTATATATGGCTGATGCGTAAGCTGGAAGGGTCAGAGGATAGTACATATGAAGCAGTGACCTACACTATTTTCACGAAGCAGACAGATGGCAGCGGAAACGAAATCTGGACAGGAGAAGCGTTTAAAAACCAGCCCGCGGCGGATTCAAACGGAACCCTATATGTTTATACGGTGAGAGAAACGTCAGACCGGGCGGGGCTAAATGAGGTAGAAGGCTATAGCGCGTCGGCAACAACGGTAACGTATAATGCGGAAGCCGCATCGGATACTTACGAGATCGAACTGACCAATAAGCTGGTGACAGATATCACGGTTACAAAGAGCTGGGATTCAGGTACATATTCTTCTGATGAAGAGGAAGCAATGCGTCCGGACAGCATCAGCGTTACCCTGACAGGTACTTATACTTTGAATGGTGTGCCTTATAGTACAACCTATAACGCCACAATCACAGCGGATGATAACTGGACCCATACCTTTGAAGACCTGCCGGTGTATTTTGGCAATACGACGACAAAGATTGTTTATACACTGAAAGAAACAAGCACGGATAAGAACTATACTGCGACTGTCTCTCCTGATTCCATCACGGCAGAAGCTGGCAGAGGGAAGTTTACGGTTACGAATACCTATACTCCGGATACGACGAAAATTACCATTACAAAGGTATGGGACGACAGCACAGACCAGGATGGCATAAGGCCGACCAATATTAGCTTTACGCTGACAGGAACCGTTGGAACCGCTGATAATCCAACGTATAGCCAGGCATATACCGGAACGCTTTCTGTGGATTCTGATGGGAAGTGGACTGATCTGATTTACACCTGGAGCAGTCTGCCGAAATATTATGGCAATGCTTTGATCACCTATAAAATTACGGAAACTGAAATTGCCGGATATAATAGTGAAGTGGTGGAGGGAACGGACGGGTATACGTTTACAGTTACGAACAAACATATTCCGGGAACAACAAGTATATCGGTGACAAAGAGCTGGGATGACGGGAATAACCAGGACGGACTTCGTGAGGAGGTGACTGTTGAGCTTCTGAAGAATGGGAGTGATACTGGTACGACTCTTAAGTTGAATGCTTTAAATAACTGGACGGGCACTTTTAACAACCTGGCGGAAAAAGAAAACGGAATCGCGATTACATATAGCGTGAGAGAAACGACTGAGCTTGACGGTTATACCACGGAGATAACAGGCAGCATGACCAATGGCTTTACGATTACAAATTCCCACACGCCGGAGACGATCACGGTCAGCGGAACGAAAACGTGGGACGACGCTGATAATCAGGATGGCAAACGTCCGGAGAGCCTGACCGTTCAGCTGCAGAAAAAGGTTACGACAACAACCGAAAGCGGGGAAACCTCAGAAAGTTGGGTTGACGTGACTGGGTACACGGCGACGATCTACGGCGATGAGACGAAAAACCAGTCTTATAGCTTTGAAGGCTTGCCGAAGTATGCGAGCGGCGTGGAGATTGAATACCGGGTTGTAGAGACAGGAGATCTGAACGGATATACGTCAAGCGGCGGCACAGCGTACGAAAGCTATAACCTGACGAACAGCTATACGCCGGAGAAGACAAGCGTATCCGTGACAAAGGTCTGGGATGATAACAATAACCAGGATGGCAAACGCGCAGACAGTGTCACGATCCAGCTTGTAAAAGACAACAGCCCGGTAGATGGTAAATATATTGTGCTGAGCGAATCAAACAACTGGACAGACGCTTTCTCAAATCTGGATAAATACGCAAACGGGACAGAGATCAGCTATACGGTTCAGGAGGTTGGGCTTTCAAGGGAATATACTTATACAGTGACTACAGGAACCGGTACGGATTACAATACAGACTATGTGGTGACGAACAGCCATACACCGGAAACGACAGACATTACCGTCAGCAAAACCTGGGTGGATAACAATAATATGTATAAGACCCGGCCGGAAAGCATTACCATTCATCTGCTTGCGAATGGAAAGGAAGTAAAAGAAGTAACGGTAAATGCAGCGAATGACTGGAGCTGGAAATTTGAAAATATGCCGGTTTATGCAGACGGCAAGAAAATTGTTTATACGATTCAGGAAGATGCCGTGGATGGGTATACAACAAGTTGCACAGTCGGCAGTAATTATGTGCTGAATGTAACGAACACGATCGAGCAGGATACGACGAGCATAAGCGGCACCAAGATATGGGTAGACCCGGCTGGCACGAAGCACCCGGATATCACGATTGAGCTTTATCAGGATGGTACAAAGATTGATCAGGTAATCCTGAAAGACGGCACGACAACTTATAAGTTCAGCAATCTGGATGTGTATGACCTGAGCGATGGTCATAAGTATGTTTATACGGTGAAAGAGGTTGCCGTATCCGGCTACACGACGGAACAGAGTGGCAATAACTTTACCAACACGATCGAGCAGGTGGAGATGGAAGTGACCGGCACTAAGACCTGGATCGATGGAGAAAAGACTCATATCAACGCGGAGGAGGTATCTCTGAAATTGTACCGCACGACGGACGATGCTTCGGCAGAAGACTGTATCTGGTCGGAATTGACAGACGCCGCGGTGGTGTGGGACGAAGATACGGGAAGCTATACGTTCAGTGGGCTGGATACGTACGACCTTACCACCGGAAAAGCGTATACTTATAAGGTGGAAGAAGTATCTGTGCCGGAAGGTTATGAATCCTTGCAGAAAGGCTATAACTTTACAAATATCATTATTGGCACGAATATTTTGACTGGTACCAAGACCTGGATTGATGGTGGAAAGGATCACGAGACCTCCAGGGAGGTTGAACTGATTCTGGAACGTAAGAGTGCCCAGGCAGATATGAACTGGGAGACGCTGGAAGAAGGCAAGGATTATGTAGTCGTATGGTCGGGCAACAGCTATGCGATTTATGCGAATTATGACGAAACAGCAGGTACTTATACGAAATTATCCCTGTATGATTCGCAGGGGTATGAGTATACTTATGTAGTTTCAGAGAATCTGGAATCGGATTCCGATTATACAGCGACCTATTCTGTGTCAGGGGACAGTTATGATATTACAAACACCATTAAACAGGAAGAAATAAGTGTGAGTGGTATCAAAATCTGGATTGATCCGGCGGAAACAAAAGCAGAAGACCGCCCGGCGATAACCATTGAGCTGTATCAGGATGGAACGAAGATTGATGAAATGACTCTGGAGAAGGGAGCGACAGGATATTCGTTTGATAACCTTGACAAGTATGACCTGACGGATGGACACGAATATGAATATTCTATAAAGGAGCTTGCTGTTGAGGGATATACGAGTATCCAGAACGGATATAACCTTACCAATATAATTGAACAGGAGTATATCGATATCACCGTTCAGAAAGTATGGGAGGGTGATGAAGACGAAAATGTCACAAACGGTGAGGAGAATGGTGTTCGTCCGGACAGTGTGACGGTAAGTCTGTTGGCAGACGGTGTGGATACTGGTAAGACAGTAACCTTAAGCGGAACAAACGGCTGGAGCGCCACCTTTGAGAATCTGGCGAAGTATAGCGGAGGCGAGATAATCAGCTATACAGTAAAAGAAATGGAACTGCCGGAAGGCTATAAGTCAGAGGTGTCTGGAAGTGTGGCAGAAGGCTTCACGATTACCAACACGTATTCGTCAGGCGAACAGCAGACGGAGCAAACGGAGCAGACGGAGCAAACGGAGCAGACGGAGC
>JAJPWX010000053.1:19938-52400 GCA_021205755.1 Lachnospiraceae bacterium
GGCGAACAGCAGACGGAGCAAACGGAGCAGACGGAGCAAACGGAGCAGACGGAGCCAGAAACGGAGAGTGAGTCTGAGACGGAGAGCGAGACCGAAACAGAAAGCGAGACCGAGACGGAAAGCGAAATCGAGACGGAAAGTGAGAGCGAGGCCGAAAGCGAAACCGAGACGGAACGTGAGAGCGAGACGGAGGCCGAAACTGAAATAGAAATCGAAGCAACGATCCGGGTAAGTAAGGTGAGTGCGGAAACAGGTGAGGCAGTTGTCGGTGCGGTGCTGAGACTCATTGACTCGGAGGGCAATAAGGTCGATGAGTGGACGACCGGCAGCGGCAGCCACAGTACGAAAGTGACGGCACCGACGGGCACCACGTATCAGCTGATAGAAGTATCTGCCCCGGATGGATATGAGGTTGCGAGTGCGATGACTGTGACGGTCGATGAATCTGGGACAATTTCCATGACGATGGAAGATCCGGTCAGTGAAGTGGAAGAGGATGAAAGTGTTTCCATTTCGGTGTCGAAGTACCTGACCTGTAATGGAGACCGAATCGGTGCCACAAGTGCAGCATTTTATGTAGCTTTGTATGCGGATGAGGCTTGCACAGAACGTGTTTCGGGTATTATGACGCTGAATTACAGCTACTCAAGTCTGTCAACCGTGACATTTGATGGCCTGGAAGCAGAGAAGATGTATTATATCTCCGAATGCGATGAAAATGGTGTCGCAACGGTATCCGGAACTGTGGAAGACGGTACCCTGTATTATGCGGAGTATACGGAAGGCAGCGAGATTGCGGTTGATGAGGCGGGCGGAAGTACGGAAGTTTCTTTCGAAAACGAGTTTTTTACGATTCCGACGAAGGGTTATTATAAGGAAGCGGAACTGACGATTACGAAAAAGCTGCTGGATGCGGACGGTAATCCACTTTCTTCTGGTGCGGTATTTTACGCGGGAATCTTTTCGGATGCAGACTACACGACCCTGTCCGATTCTGTATCACAGAACATTGTGGAGCTGGGGTTGAATGGTGCGTCCGAGGTAAGTGAAATCGTGTCTGTGGCTTTGCCGGATGACGGATCTCTGACCTTGTATGTGACTGAAACCGATGCGGACGGCAATCCGGTTGCGAATGCGGATACGTTTGCGTACACTGTGACGGTGGAAAACGGCGCCGTGATCTTTACAGATACAGGCCGGGAGGCAACAGTCGTCATCACAAACCGGGAGATCGTAGAATATTCGTCAGAATATGAATATATGACTGAAACCGAGACAGCAAAGGCAACGGAGAGCGAAACTTCTACAGAAGCGACGTCCGTAAAGACCGGCGACAATTCGGCAATTGCACTTTACCTGAGTGTGATGCTTGCGGCGCTTGCGGTGCTTCTGGCTGGCGAAAGCTACCGACGCAGAAAAGCGAGTGAGCGGTAGGCGAGACCGAGCTAAAAAAATGTACATAAAACATTACATATAATGCAGGTGAATGTAATGTAAACAATCCAGGAAAAAAATGGGGGCTGCCATGCGTGAGCGGACAGCCCTCGCTAATTAAGAAATGGTTTAGCAAGTCGCTGTTGGTTGGCGCTTCGTCCGCTGCAACCGCAGATTTTTCATTTTTTGCATGGGGTCAAATGTTTTATCAGAAAGAGTTTGTGTGGTAGATAGAACAACGAGATAAGGAGGTATCTTACGTGTCGGTTGCTAAGGGGATTCATTTCTCAGATTTACATGTGAACAGTGATGAGATAGAGACGGGTGGACCCAGTGAAGCCAGGATTTGTGCCGCATTTAATGAGCGGAACATTGGGAATAAGATTCTGCGGGAAATTTTACCGGATGTTCAGACAGATGACTGTCGGTATTCCGGGGATCATTCTTTCGTGGATCTGCTCGAGGATTTGTGGCGGAACAAGCAAAAGCATACGGTTTTGCTGGCTGCTGGCGGAATGGGAAAAACAACACTTCTGTTGGACGCTGCCCGGTTGAAGTCACAGCAGCCGATTCTGTATATTCCATTGGAATGGTTGTCAGCGCAGAATTTGACAATAGAGAAGTTCATATGCCGTATACTGTATAAAGACGAGACATCCCGTGATCGCCTGTATCGATTGACAAATACTTGCAAGACTCAGCCGGATCTGATTCTACTTTTGGATGGTTTCAATGAGGTGGGGGAAACAAATCAATCAGGGTTTGGCAAAGAGATCCGTGGACTTGCACAGCATCCGGGGATGCAGATTGTGGTGACTTCCCGGGAGAATATCTCGGATCGGTATAATCTCAGATTTGTAAAGTCAACGGTATGTGAACTGCTGGATGGACAGATTCGGAAGATCTTGACAGAACAGGAATGGGATCATATCCAGGGAAAATATTCATTATATGAATTGCTTAAAAATCCGATGTTCTTATTGATGTACAAGCAAGTGTATCCGTTAATGGATTGTCATCGCGATGCGTTTCTTGAATGGATAGACGCGGTTGAGAATCCGACTCAGCTGATACATAATTATTTTGTGGCTCAGGAGGCTGTGCTATTAGAAAGGGGCGATATATCAGGCGATTATTTAGTCAAAGCAATGCATTGTGTAAGATATGCACTTCCATATATTGGATACTGTTTTGAAAATCAAAATCGTATGAGTATTCGCCGGGATGAATTCGATAAGATTGTTGAAAGAGCAGCAGAGTTTGCAAATCAATGCAGCTATCTGCATGATACAGAGGAGCAGCTTTGCCGGCAGTATCGCATGAAAAAGGTTCCTGCGGTAGACAGCTTTGACGTGGAAAATTATCTGATAAATGAAATACACCTGCTACATGAAGATGGTGGCTCTTTGATTTCATTTTCACACCAGATATACAGGAATTACTTATCCGCTGAATGGCTTTCAGAGATGTTCCGGAATGATGCAGAAGGGATGTGGAATCAACGTCCTCTTCCGGGATATCTGCACGGATATTTAAGGGAAATGAATGGACAATACTGGAATGGAATTGCGGCAGAACTCGCCGAAAATGCAAGAAACCGGGAAGCAAAGACGATAAGGAATTTACTTGCAAACCTGCTATATGTTTTTCCTTACACGGCGGAGAGCGGTACCCCTGATTTTTCAAATATTGATTTTACGGGTACCCGATTACGGGATTATTATGCTCCGGCTCATCGCATCCCGATGAAAGGGGCGAAGATCAGTGATGCTTCGTTGGGGCTTCATAAATTAGAAGCAGTACGCTTAAAAGCTGCCGCTATTTCCGGTGACGGAAAGAGAGCGGCAACGTTGAGTCAGCAGATATTCGGAGCTTTCAGGCGGCTTCAGCTATGGAACCTGGAAGAGAAGTGCCGTACTGGTGAGTACTTTGTAGAGCAGGAAATCATTCATATCCATTTGTCGGAAACCGGCGAATGGATAATCGGTGAACGGGATGATTCTTATCGGATTTGGAACTGGGAAAATAGTAAGATTTCCTTTGAACTTAGCGGGAATCTCATTTCTAATCAGCATGGGAAACTGGCAACCTATGGCAATAAGGTGTTATACAAGAATTCCGAGAATATTCTGGAAGTGTTTGACCTGGAAACCAGAGAATTTTCACCGATTGAAAATTCGTGCAAAAATGCCCGCATTGCTGATTTTCTTCCAAATGGAGAATTAGTTGTTGTTGGGAATAATGATCAAAAGGCAATTTTGCACAGCACCAGGGATGGGAGAGAAATGAGTCTCAATAGCGAAGATGCGGCGATTACTGGAATTTATTGTGTGAAAGCACAGCCTTTTGTAGGCTTAGCGACCAGCAATCAAAAACTTTGCTTTTACCATACTGGGACTGGTCAGAAAACGGACATCTTAGATATTGGAACGGCTAATAAAATGATTGTTGCCCATCGCAACAGAAATATCGTGGCATGCAGCAGTGGAGATAACCAGTTCGAAACATTCCGCCATTTTGCATATAAAACAGATAGTGGCAAAAATGCAGGAGTGTGGTATCAGAATCGGACAGATCATAAATTTCATGGTGATGTTCTTGATATGAATTTCAATGAAGAGAATGAAGCGCTTGTAACCATTATGTCGGATGGTAGGATTGTTTACAGTCAGGAATGGCGCTGTAAGTATCAAGACAGTATTCAGATCATCACAGATATCAATGTGGATGCTTATGACTTTACTGGGGTTCTCTGCAGTGATGAGATACGGGAAAATCTGAGATGTAACGGAGCAGGCTAGTATATTTAGGCCTGCTATGATAAGGTTTTTCAGATGCTATTAATTGCCGATCTGATCTGACACCGGTGTAGTTTGCCAGTGGCAGGCGTTTAGTACCGTTCAGAGTGGTAGCGGAGTTCGTTAGTGAAGGGGAGTTTCCACAGATCTATAACTCAATCTCCTGTATGAAAAGATAAGCAAACTCGATTGCCTGACAGGTGATAGACTCGCAGAGGTGCGGAAAATCATTCTTTGAAAACCCGCCCGGACGAAGTTCCCTGCATCTCAGTGAGCCGAATGTTATCTCAAATTCCCTGGCGTACTGAGAGCATATAGATATAATCTGGTTTTCACTCATGCTTGCTGCAGACAAATAGAGGCTGATAAACATCAGCGTTCCTTCGATGAGACCGCATTGCGTTCCTGTTCATTAGCGCAGGATTTTCTTATAAGCTTTATGACGGCCACAAGGCTAAATGACTTACCTGAAACTATTTTCGAAAAAATGAGAGGAATACTAAGACGAATAAGATCCACAATATTTCACCAGACAACATACATTTCGAAACAACGCAGTAACTAATTATGTCTATATAGATGTATTTCAGTATGGAGTGAGATACATCTGCAGGTCGTGGAACACCTGTAGCCGGCATCCCTACGAACTGCCGGAGCCTGATTGCTGTGTGGCTTTTGGGTTATGGTCGGAAGTATGCATTCCGACAGGTTATTATTCCCTTCCTGAAACAGGAAAATGATTCGGGGTGTCGAGGACAAATAGAATCAAAATAGCCTCTCTCTTATTTGACGGCAAGGTATCCTGGTGAATCCAGGGAAGCCTTGCCGTCCTCTGGGTTATAAGGAAATTGCGTTATGCAGACGAAGTAGAAAAAATCATAAAGAATTACGTATATTGGATAAGCTGTAACCAATATGTTTTACCAATAGTTTAGGTGCAATTTGTGAAAGGGGAAGATGTGTTTGAAAAGAGAACAATCCGAAGCGATATGCTATACAGTTGAGCGGGAGTTTCTCGCGAAATTTTCAGCAAAGGAACTGATTGAGCGTATTATAAAGATTCATTTACAAAATAAAAAAATACAGGAACCGGCATAAGTCAGCATAAACTTCAAAGCGGTAATGGAAATCAAAGAGTAGTAGCACATGATTGCGGGGATTTATCTTTTGCAGTAGAATAAAACCGGGATAGTGGTTGAAAGGCAGATAAACATGAAAAAAGTGATGCTTTTCTACGTGGCTGAATATATTCGATTATCCAGGGAGGATGGTGATAAGGCGGAAAGCGACAGTATAGGGAATCAGAGGAAGCTAATTGCGGATTTTTTGAAAGGAAAAGATGAATTTGTTGTATATGACGAATATGTTGATGACGGCTTTTCCGGCACGAATTTCCGCCGCCCGGCTTTTACCAGAATGATGGAAGATATTGAGTCTGGTAAAGTGAATTGCGTGGTCGTTAAGGATTTATCCAGATTTGGTCGGGATTACATAGATACTGGTAAGTATCTGGAGCGATATTTTCCGGACAATGATGTGCGTTTCATTTCTATCACGGATAACATTGACAGCCTGAAGCAGGCGTATGATATGCTTCTTCCGATTAAGAACATTTTCAATGAACAGTATGCCAGGGACATTTCCAAGAAGGTTCATTCGTCAATGAAGACCAAGCAGAGAGCGGGAGAGTTTATTGGTGCTTTTGCCTGTTACGGATACAAAAAATCTCCATCAGACAAGAATAAACTGATCGTTGATGAATACGCAGCAGAGGTGGTTCGCAAGGTTTTTTCACTGTATATTGGCGGATGTGGAAAAAACAGTATCGCCAAGACTCTTAATGCGGAAGGAATTATTTGCCCATCCGCCTATAAGAAACGCAATGGTGAGAATTACCGGAATATGAACCGGCTGGAGAGTACAGAATACTGGACCTATTCTACGATTAATCGTATGCTGCAGAATGAAATGTACATTGGAAATATGGTTCAGGGCACAAGGGCACAGCGCATGAGAGGCAAACAACGTATGCTGGATAAGGATGAGTGGATTATTGTCAGAAACACACATGAAGCCATTATAGACGAGGATACATGGAAGAAGGCACAGAGCTTGCTTAAACGGCGGACAAGGAATCTTGATCTGAACCAGAATATGAGCATTTTTGCCGGATTTTTAAAATGTGGTGATTGCGGCAGAGCATTAGTAAAGAAGGTTGGTCCGCCGGGACACGGAGACGGCATTATCCACTATTACTGTGGCACTTATGTGCGTTCGGGAAGACAATTCTGCTCCAGACATGCAATTCCTTATACGACTTTGGAAACAATTATTCTGGAAGACTTGAGGACAATCATTCAGAGCATTGATAATCTTCGGGAGATCATAGAACAGAATAAGGCAGAGACTGCTGCAGGGGCTCGCTTGTCAGAAGCTGAAAAAATACGACTGTCTGCGGAACTGGAGCGTGTCAGAAAACTAAAAAAGTCTGTTTATGAAGATTACTGCGGGGAATTGATTTCCAGGGAAGAATATGTTACGTATCGGAAAGATTATCTGGGAAAGGAAGAACTTCTGACAAAACAATTGGAAACATTGGAAGCCAAACAAAAGGATCAGACCGATGAGGATGTTTTTAAGACTCCCTGGATCAGACGTCTGCTGGAAATCAAGAGTATTGAAAAACTGGACAGAGATATTGTGGTAGAGATGATTGATGAAATCAGAGTTTTTGAAGATCACAAAATCAAAATCGTTTACAATTTTTCGAATGAACTGGAAAGCCTTTTCCAGACAGCGTATACGGAAGAAAAAAACGTAAGGTAGTCCTGCGTTGACATTTTGCCGCAGAGGAAGCGTCAGACGGAACGTCTGCACGATATTGGTTTTGGGCAATGAGAACAGCGAATTTGGCGCAAGTTACTACCGCCCCACGGGGGTGATGATCCCGGCATGATTGGCGAGAGCGGTATCAGTGAAAAGGTGCTGAACCTGGTTTATGCCAAAAAGCTGGCGGCGCTGCTGGAAGCGGAAGGATATAAGGTGGTGCTGACGCGTACGACGGAGGATGGCCTGTATGATGCGGATGCGTCGAATAAGAAAGCGCAGGATATGCAGCGGCGGGTGGCGGTGATTGAGGCGGAGGATCCGGTTCTGACGGTGAGCATTCATCAAAACAGCTATCCGGAGGATTCCTCGGTGAAAGGACCGCAGGTGTTTTACTACGAGCAGTCGGCGGAGGGAGAGAAGCTGGCGACGGCGATTCAGGATAGCCTGAATGTGGAGCTGGAGATTGAGCGACCGCGGGTACAGAAGGGCAACACGACTTACTACATATTAAAAAGGTCGGTCAGCACGACGGTGATTGTGGAATGTGGTTTCCTGACAAATCCCGAAGAGGAGATGCTGCTGCAGGAGGAGGCATACCAGGATCAGATGGCGCAGGCGATCTGCGATGGGATTTTGACGTATCTTCTGGACAAAAATGAATATAATTGAAAGCATACGCTTGTAATTTGCATCTGGATTATCTGTACAGGTCAGATCAGAAAATAAGTGCCGCCAATCTTTCGTGACTGGCGGCATTTTTCTCCTGAGAAGCCTTATAGTTTAATATTCTTGAGCAATGACGCAAAGGATGTGGTTGCCGCTTCTGCTTTGGGCATCTTGTAAGTCTCTTCTTCGACTTCCTGTGCCTGTACGTCTTCGAGCGCTTTCATGCTGAGACTGATCTTGCCGTCTTTTACGCCGATGACTTTTACTTTGACCTTCTGGCCTTCTTTGAGCACTACGCCCGGATGCTTGATGCGCTGCTGGCTGATCTGTGAGACGTGGAGCAGACCGCTCATGCCTTTGCCCAGGTCAATGAAAGCGCCATAATCCTTGAGCGTCTCTACGGTACCTTCGGTCACGAGGCCAACTTCTACGTTGGAGATGCGCTGTTTGCGTTCTTCCTGTTCTTTTTCACGGAGAATATCGCGGGCAGAAAGGACGAGACGTTTGTTCTCCGGCTCTGCGGTGATGACGCGGACTTCGATCTCGCGGCCAACGTATTCATCGAGATTCTCCACATAGGAAAGAGAAAGCTTGGAAGCCGGGATGAACCCGCGGATGCCTTCTACGTAGGCGGTCACGCCGCTCTTGACTGCTTCGCTGATCTTTACGGTGATATTGGACTGATCCTTTTCCAGCTGCTGCAGGCGCTCCCATCCAAGGACAGCAGCTGCTGCTTTCAGGGAGAGCTGAATGCGTCCCTGCGCGTTGTCGCGGCGGATGACGGTAGCGGAGATCTCCTGGCCGACTTCGAAGTCGTGGAAGGAGAAGTCGGGATCGTCGCTCGCATCTGCGAGACGGACAACGCCGTCCGTGTAGATGCCGAGGTCCACGGTCAGCTCTTCATCGGAGATGCCGATCACAGTGCCTTTGAGGATGTCGCCCTCGTGGATGGGCTTCATGGAAGCAGTGATGGCATCGTCATAGTCTGCCATGGTTTCGGCCAGAGCTTCCGGTGCAGCAGACGCTTCTTCTGTTTCACCCGCGCCTGCCTCAGCCGCTTCTTCCGCGTCTGTTTCTTCCGCCGTTTCTTTTACCTCTTCTGTAGGCTCAGCCGAGGCTTCGGTTGCGGTTTCCGTTTCCGCATTTGTCTCCGCTGCAGTCTCACTGGTTTCCTCTGTGATTACTCTTTCTTCTTCATTCATAGTTTTGTATCCTTTCTTTCCGTGTGCGCGGCTCTGCCAGGCGCCTGATATCCCTTATTCTAACACAGCTTTTTCGTTTTGAACACTGAAAAAAGGCAGGTTTTGCAAATAATTTTGACGGTTTTGTATAAAAAGAGTTTCAAAAAACGGCTTATGGTGATATACTGTTTGAAGAAGGAGCAGACAAAAATGATTACGGTTTTGGAAGATATGCGGGACAGTGTCCGGGATGAGGGGATTCACCGTGCGGGTGAGATTCTGAAGAAGGGCGGCCTGGTGGCGTTTCCGACAGAGACGGTTTATGGTCTGGGCGCGGATGCACTGGACGCGGGCGCGTCCGCAAAGATTTATCAGGCGAAGGGACGGCCGTCGGATAACCCGCTGATTGTACATATCGCGGACTGGGAAGCGATTGAAAAGATTACGAAGGAGCGGCCCTGGCAGGCCAGACGGCTTTCTGAGGCGTTCTGGCCGGGGCCGCTGACGATGATTTTGAAGAAGTCAGACGCGGTGCCTTATGCGACGACCGGCGGCTTGGACACCGTGGCGGTGCGGATGCCGGACAATCCGATCGCGCTTGCCCTGATTCGGGCGGGAGGCGGATACATTGCCGCACCGAGCGCGAATACTTCCGGCAGGCCGAGCCCGACGACGGCGCAGCATGTCGCGGAGGATTTGGATGGCGAGATCGACATGATTATTGATGGCGGACCGGTTTCCATTGGGCTGGAGTCGACGATTGTCGATCTGACAGAGGAGACGCCGACGATTCTGCGGCCGGGCTTCATCAGCCAGGAGATGCTGCAGGAAGTGATCGGATCGGTAGAAATGGATCGGGGGCTGATCGCGGCAGATTCTTCGGTTCGGCCGAAAGCGCCGGGGATGAAATACCGCCATTATGCGCCCAGGGCGCCGCTTTTTATTGTGGAAGGCGAACGGCAAAAGGTTCAGGAAAAGATTAATACCCTGACGAGTGCGGAACATGAAAAAGGCCGGACACCCGGCGTCATCGCGACAGATGAGACATCCGGCAGTTATACGCATGCGCTTGTGGAGTCGATTGGTTCCCGCGCGGACGAGCGCTCGATTGCGCAGCATCTGTATGCGATTCTGCGGGAGTTTGATCGACTGGAGGTTTCCGTGATTTATTCGGAATCCTTCGAGACGCCGCAGATGGGGCCGGCGATTATGAACCGGCTGATGAAGGCGGCCGGACACCAGGTGATCCATGTGTAACAGTGCGGGAGGTGAAAACAGTGAAGAAATACGATCGACTGATCTTTGTGAGTAAGGGGGATACTTCTGTCGGTCCGATGGCGGAGGCGATCATGCAGAGCAAATATCTTCTGGATGAGCTGGAAGTGACTTCGAAAGGCCTGATCGTGTTATTTCCGGAGCCGATCAATCCAAAGGCAGAAGCGGTGCTTGTGAGCAATGGGCTGACGATGAAGCATCACATGAGCGATCCGCTGGAGCAGGAGGATTTTAACGACAGGACATTGATACTGACGTTTGACGATGAGGTTCGGGAGAAGACACTGGAGACTTTCGCGCCCGAACGAAAAGATCTGGTGCAGGAGCTTTCCAGGTTTGTGGACTGGCCGGAGAGCCTGCCGGATCCATACGGGGGTTCCCTGGCGGATTACGGACAGTGCTTTGAGATATTGCAATATATGATAAAAAAACTTGTGATACAATTAAATGAGGAGGAACTATTATGTTAGCAATCGGATGTGACCAGGCAGGATATGAGTTAAAACAGGAGATTATGAAATATCTGGAAGAGAAAGGGATCGCGTACAAAGACTGCGGTACCTATTCGGCGGACGCAGTGGATTACCCGGTGTACGCCAGGGCAGTGGTGAATGAAATCCTTTCCGGCAATGCGGACAAGGGGATTCTAATTTGCGGAACTGGCATCGGCATGTCGATGACGGCAAACCGCTACAAAGGCATCCGTGCGGCGCTTTGCGGCGACTGCTTCAGCGCAGAGGCGACGCGGCTGCACAATGATGCGAACATTCTGTGCATGGGCGCGCGTGTGACAGGTCCGGGGCTGGCGGTAAAGATTACCGAGACCTTCCTGAACACGGCGTTTTCCGGCGCGGAGCGGCATGCGCGCAGAGTGAAAATGATCGATGAAGCAGAATAGGGCGAAAACGGTTAGACAAACTTAAGAGAAAAGTCGGAATTTAGCGATTTGTCTGTGGTAGGATATGGAAAAGGCTGAGCGGTATGCCTTGGAAAGCGGTGCTGGCGGGCTGGAAATGGAGAAGGAGAGAGCAGATGCAGAAGATTGTGATTATGGATCATCCGGTGATCCAGCATAAAATTGGTATCATTCGGAGAAAAGAGACGGGGTCCAGAGATTTTCGCGCGCTGATCGGAGAGATCGCGATGTTTATGTGCTATGAGGCGACGCGGGATTTGAAGCTGCAGGATGTGGAGATCGAGACGCCGATCACAAAGACAACAGTGAAAGAGCTGAGCGGCAAGAAGCTGGCAGTTGTTCCGATTCTCCGCGCAGGACTTGGTATGGTAGATGGGATGCTGGCAATGATGCCGGCGGCTAAGGTGGGACATATCGGACTGTATCGTGATCCGGAGACGCTTCGTCCGGTGGAGTATTATTGTAAGCTTCCGGCGGACTGCTCCGAGAGAGAGGTTTTTGTGGTGGATCCGATGCTGGCTACAGGCGGCTCGGCGGTTGCCGCGATTCAGATGCTGAAAGAGAAAGGATGTAAAAGTATCCGGTTTATGTGTATCATTGCGGCGCCGGATGGGATTGAGGCGATGAAAAAGGCGCATCCGGACGTAGATATGTACATCGGTGCACTGGATGACCATTTGAATGAGCATGGCTATATTGTGCCCGGCCTGGGGGATGCGGGTGACCGTATTTTCGGGACGAAGTAATGAGAAAAGGATTCTGTTTTTTCGTGTGAAAGGAAAAATATGTTGAAAAAGGGAAAACGACAGGGGAATCTCAGGAGAATGGCGGCGGCTTTTCTGGCGGCTGCACTGCTTATTCAACAGTGCAGTCTGACAGGAGCTGCGGCCGAGACACAGACAGACACGCAGGCTTCTGAGACCCAGGTGACGGAAACGCAGACACAGGCGGCAGCGGAAGCGCAGGTGAGTGAGACGCAGACCGCGGCGTCTGAAGCGCAGGCAAGCGAGACGCAGACCGCAGCATCTGAGGCGCAGGCAAATGAGACGCAGACCGCGGCATCTGAGACCCAGGCGAGTGAGACGCAGACTGCAGCATCTGAGACCCAGGTGAGCGAGACGCAGACGACAGAAGTGGGGGAGACCGGGACGGAGGCGACGACCGAAACGGTGAACTCTGAGAAAACAACTAAGGAAACGTCAACCGAGTCAGCAACGGAGTCCGAGTCACAGACAGCGGATACGGAAATAGAGACCGAGACGGAAACGGAGCGTTCCGCCCGGCAGAACACAGGAGAAAAGCTGAAGCGAAAAGCTCTGGTGAAAAAGCTGAAAAAAGCGCTGTCCTACCTGATTGTGGGAAAAGATGTGTCTGTCCCGGAAAAAGTGACGGAGACGCTGGAAAATGAAACACTGACAGAGGACGACATTTGGGATATCCTGATTTTGGATGGAGAAGAAAGTCAATCGCTTCTTTCTGATCTCGCAAAGGTTTCAATTGTGCTCGCGGATGCGCAGACGACAGACGAAGTCACAGTGATCAACCTTTACGCAGATGAGGAAGGCGAGCTGGATGAGACACAGCTGACCGCACTTTTCGAAGATAAGGTGCTTGATATAACGAATATGGTGTATGTGATCAACATCGTTGCGGACAGCGCCGATCAGGAGCTGGAGTTTTCCGGCTACGCGATGGAACGGTCGGGGAAAACAGTGACCTACACGGATGCATCAGAGTCAGGCACGGTTCTCTATAATTTCATAGCGATAGAGGACGGCGCTTACACGGATTATGAAGGGAAGCTGACGCTTTCCGGGAATCTGCAGGGAAGCATTCTTGCCCCGGCGGCGACAGTGGAGAGCGAGGGCAATCTTTCGGGCGCGGTTTATGCCAAAACCGTGACAGTAAAAAATGAGAACGCAAAGCTGCTGTCAGTCGTTTTTCTGGCGGATGAGATTGCGGAAGAAGCACAGACGGCTGCCGGGACAGAGGCAGCGAGTGAATCGACAGAGACGAGCACGGCTATGGAATCCGAATCGGAGCCTGTATCAGAGACGGCAATGAAAGAGGAGATAGAAACCGAAACGGAGACCGAAACTGCAACGGAGGCAGAATCCGAAACAGAATCAGATTTTGAATCGGAGTCTGAGACGGAAGCGGCGGATGAAGCGGCAGCGGCCTTATTGGATACGGTTTCGGGGCGTTCGATCACGGTATCAGCGCAGGCGCTTTATGGGGATTCTGTCCTGACTGCTGGGACAGATCTGGTCGGCTATGCAGCGCTGTTTACGAAGAATGGAACAACATTGACTC
Organism: Lachnospiraceae bacterium; assembly: GCA_021205755.1. GTDB lineage: Bacteria > Bacillota > Clostridia > Lachnospirales > Lachnospiraceae > Choladousia. Next base: position 33,351 of record JAJPWX010000053.1, read on the forward strand.
GCGTCAGCAGTGTGAAGACACTGTCCTTTGTTGCGGGAGAATCCGGCAGTCAGAGCGTGACTTTTGATGACCTTGAGGCGGGCACTTACTATGTGGCGGCGACGGATGCGGCGGGCAATCCGCTGGCGGCGACCGATGAGAATGGGAATCTTCTGATCGTGATGAATACGGAGACGGAAGAGTCTGAGACGGAGACCGAAGAGAGTCTGCCGCAGGCGGAAACCGATGCGGAGAGTGAAAGCGAAACAGAAAGTACCGCAGGAGACGGAACGGCTGCGGGAGAGGAAACCGCGGGTACGGTTTTGACCGCAGCGGACAGCCTGAGCACGCCGCTGGTGTCGGTGACGCTTGGCGAGGAGGAATCGGCGGCAGAGAGCGCCATACTGCAGTATAGCTATGCGGATGCCTGGCCGGAGGAACTGTTCTACTGTGTTGTAAAGCTGACGATCAATCTGAATGTGGTCGATCGGGACGGCGCGGCGCTTTCGACTTCGGAAAAGTTTTATATGAATATTTACAGCGATGAGGAAATGACGACGGCGGTAAATGCGTCTCCGATTCCTTTTTCCATGGGCGGCGAGTCTGTGAAGACGAAAACTTATAAGCTGAAGCTGACAAAGCCGCAGCAGACTTTCTACCTGCAGGAGACGGACAGCACAGGCGCTGCTGTGACGACCGGGGAGAATGGATTTGCCTATCTTATGTCGCTGGACGATGAAAACGCTGTGATTGTTTCGTGTGGAGATGCGGGCGCGGCGGTCAATGTCTGGAATAAGCTGAATGATTCGACGATCCGGATTCGGGTGGAGGATTCTGCTGACGGCAGTCTGCTGGCGGGAGCAACTCTGGCCATAAAAGATTCATCGGGTAATATTTATACAGTAGAAACGGTGGGAAGCAAGACCTTTACCTCCGGTACGGCTGAACTGGTATGGACGAATGCGCTGACCGACGGGGAGACTTATTACCTGACGGAGATTACAGCTCCGGTCGGATATACGCCGGTACCGGATGTCGCGTTTACGGTAGTACGGGGCGGTACGACGGAAGTGGTACTGAAAAACGAAGCTACGATTGCGACAGGCTATGCGCTTACTGTTACCCAAGAGGTTTATGCGGGAGACTACCAGGTCTACGCTTATGACACGACGACAGGAACCTACCAGGCGAGCGGAGCTTATACTTATTATGTCGCCCTGTTTTCAGACGCCGCCCGCAAGAATAAGGTCAGCAATGTCGTCTCATTAACGGTCGATGGCTTTACCGGGAATGTGACCTTTTTAAATCTGACGCAGAATGGAGTTTATTATGTGGCGGCGACAGACGAATATGGTGTGGTCCTTTCCTCGACAGATGAACGGACGGTTCGCTATACGAACAGCGGTATGGTACAGATGTCAGAGGCGGTTCGCAGTATGGTGGTGCAGAACGTGTATGCTTCGCTGCCGGACGGTTACCGTTATACAGGTACGCTGACGATTACAATGAATGTGACGGATACTTCGGGCGCGGCGGAAGCGGTGACGAAGACCTTTTATGCCGGGATTTACCGGAACGCAGACTACAGCGACACGCCGACGGTGGTGCAGCTGAATCTTTCGAATGTTTCCACGGTATCCGTGCGCAGGCGTATCCTGCTTTCCGGTGAGAGCGACATGACCTATTATATTGCCGAAGTCGACGCGAACGGAAACCGGATTACGGATTCGTCCGATTTCTCTTATGTGGTGACGGTGGACAGTCCGGAAGTAACGATTTCGAAGGGCAGCGATGTGACTGTGACGCTCACGAATAAGATGAAAGCCACAAAGGCGACGCTTTATCTGACCAAGCGTGTGTATGACGGCACCACTTTGACGGCAGTCAGTGAGACATTCTATGTCGGCCTGTTTAAGGATGCAGACATGACCGAGCTGTATGCAGATCCGATCGCTATGACGCTGAATAATGCGAGCGAGCTGACTCTGAAGCTGACCCTGAATCTGGGGACGACTTCTGGGGTGACCGTTTATATCGCCGAGGTGGACGAGGACGGCAATGTGATCACCAATCAGCGGGAATTTGGTTACCAGATCAAGATTGTCAACGCGACGGCGGCATTTACGCAGGACAACCTGGAAATTCAGACGGTTCTGCTGAACAGTGTTTATGGATCGACTTCCACGGACGATTGGGATACGATTTACTCATCCACATCTTCGGATTATCTGAGTACGGGTTCATCCTACACGGTGGATGACAACGGCTCAACGACCGGAACGGCGACTTCTGTAGAGACTGGCGACCGGACGCCGCTGGCCGCTTATGTGCTTCTGATGAGCTCGGCGGCTCTGGCATTTGGGTGGAGTACCTTAAGAAGACGACGGAGATCCATCTAAGTAATGTGTTTGTGCTATAGGGAAGTGTCTGCTATAAACTCCAGGCAGAGAGAGCCGCGCTGTTGCTGCGCGGCTCTGTGTATATTTCGCCAGAGTTGGCCATAAAATAAGGGGAGAATACAAAGCAGGGCAATGAGTGATGAGAATTCTCCAGTATCTGTCGGATCTGATCATCCCGTTTGTAGTACTCTATATTGTGGGATATGGAATGGCGGCAAAAATCCCGGTGTATGACAGTTTTATAAAAGGCGCGGAAACCGGCCTGAAAACCGTCGCAAAGCTGGCGCCCACTTTTATCGGTCTCCTGGTCGCGACCGGTGTGCTGCGCGCATCGGGGATTCTGGAACTGACTGCGGGGATGATTGGACGGATTCTGCCGGATTCGCTGTTTCCCTCCGCTCTGGTTCCGCTTGGTGTGGTGAGGTTGTTTTCTTCGGGCGCGGCATCCGGACTTCTGCTGGAAATCTATAAGCAATACGGAACGGATTCCCTGACCGGACTGACTGCATCGCTGATGATGTGCTGCACCGAGACGATTTTTTATACCATGAGCGTTTATTTTACGTCCGTGGGCATCAAAAAAACGCGCTACACACTGTGCGGCGCGCTGCTTACAACATTTGCGGGGATCCTTGCCTGTGCGGTTCTTGCACGGCAGATGGTATGATACGCAGAGTGGCGCAGAGCATTCGGCGGCTAATGCCGGATTTCTTCCTCTTCATTTTTGATTTCCCAGTGCAGAAGGAAAGTCAGAACTGCCCGCAGAACGATGATACCGGCGACGATCAGGATCTCATCCATCGTGCGCACGATTACGGTTCTCAGGATTTCACTTCCGAGCTTGAACTCAAGCCCCATGGTCAGACCTTCCGCCAGGAGCAGGCGGGTGTCCGGCCTTTTTTTGATGTAGTTGATGGTTCCGCGAATACCGGTGACGGTGATGATGGCGACGCCAACGTATTCAAACAGCAGAATCGCAAGATTGATAAATTGATTCAGAAAATCATCCAAAAATGTGACGACCGCGATCATTTGTAAAATCCTTTCTCTTTGGGGCTGGCTCTGGTAAAGGAACTGTATGGCTGCTCTTATGGTTCTCTGGTAGATATAAATGGGCTTTTCCCTCGTAACTGTGAAGGAAAGTACTGAACAATTACGAGCAGTTTTATAATTAAGGACAGTATAGCGTGGAGGGGACAGAAAGGCAAGGAGAAAATACGGCCGTTCGAAGATAAATCTTCACAGATCGCTAGTGGTTCGGAACGGGCGGCTAAAAATATAGATTGCAGTTCTATCTGGTACGTGCTATGATACGGTATTATGTAGTATGCGTGTCCATGTTGAATTCGTAAGAGGGAAAGCTCTGCGATGTTTTTTCACTGGAGACGGTATATCAGTCAGACAGGAGAGGGAAAAGAAAGAAAAATGAAGAACCGTATGAATAAAGTCGCGATAGTGACAGACAGTAATAGCGGGATCACGCAGGCAGAGGCGAAGAAGCTGGGGATTTCGGTGATCCCGATGCCATTTACGATCAATGGGGAGGTATTTTACGAGGATATCAATCTGACACAGGAGGAGTTTTACCGTTATCTGGAAAAAGGCGCGGAAATTTCGACATCAGCTCCGGCGGTGGGGGCTGTGACAGATCTCTGGGATTCCCTTCTGCAGGAATACGATGAGATTGTACATATTCCGATGTCAAGCGGATTGAGCAGCACCTGCAGCACGGCAATGCTGCTGGCGCAGGATTACGAAGACCGCGTGTTTGTGGTGGATAATAAGCGGATATCGGTGACGCAGAAGCAGGCCGCGCTTGACGCAAAGCGGATGGCCGGGATGGGGATGGACGCCACAGCCATTCGCGAAAAACTGTTGGCGACCAGTCTTGATGCCAGTATTTATATTACACTTGAGACCCTGTATTATCTGAAAAAGGGCGGCCGGGTTACGCCGGCGGTGGCTGCGTTGGGCTCTCTTCTGCGCATTAAGCCGGTGCTGCAGATCCAGGGAGATAAGCTGGATTCTTATGCGAACGCCCGGACGAAAAAGGCTGCGCGCGCGACGATGCTGAAGGCACTCCGCGAGGACATCCGGGAGCGTTTCGGCGCGGATGAACGGGCGGAAAACATCCAGTTTGCGATGGCTTATACAGGAGCCTATACAGATGAGATGCGCGTCTGGAGAGCGGAGCTGGAGGCTGCTTTTCCCAACCATGAGGCGGATATGTTGGTGGATCCGCTATCTTTGAGCGTTGCCTGTCATATCGGTTCCGGGGCGATCGGGTTTGGGTGTATGAAAAAGCTGGTATTTTGAAAAGATTTACAGCGCTCTGTTTTTTAATCGCAGGCTCAGGGAAAGAGTGAAATGCAGGAGAGTACCCCTTCAGGTATTCTTCTGCATTTTTTTTAAGCACTGCTCTTTTAACAGGTCAAATGGTACCGGTCCGGTCTCAAGAACCGCCTGGTGGAATTTTCTGAGAGTAAAGTCGTTTACTGCTGCTTCCAGTGTATCGCGCAGCGAACAGAAATTCAGGTAGCCAACGTAGTATTTCAGATAGTTGGCCGGGGACTCTAGGATGGTTGTGTAGAGGGATTCAGCCGTACTTTCAGAAAAACCGAGCGTGGTGAGGAAGGCGGAGACTTCTTCTCGCGTGTATCCGCGGTAATGGATTCCGATGTCCAGCAGGGAGGCCAGCCCCAGCGTAAACGAGCGGTTCAGCTGACTGATGGAAGCGGAGGCGCTTTGTCCGCCATAGAGAGAGAAAGCGTACATTTCGACATAGGTTGCCCAGCCTTCTGTGTAGCCGCCGACGTCCAGCAGCGTGCGCAGCAGATCGGGCGATTGCGAGAGAAAGTATACGGTCTGATACAGATGTCCTGGATAGCCCTCGTGTGCGAGCGTGGTGTAGAGCTCAATGCCGGAATATCCGCTGGCGGGGTTAATGTAGATGACATTGTTGTTGAAGTTGTCGATGGTTGGCGACAGGTAAAATGCAGGACTCAGGTAGTTCTGCAGAGACTCGTGAACATATTTGATCTCACAGGAAACGGTTGTCAGGAGTGGAAAATCATCGGTGATCTTCGCGCGAAGGTCCTCTAACATTTCGGAAGCATTTACAAGGGAATCTGCGGATACGGTATTCGTTTCGGCAGAATCGTCCCAGGATGCGTCCGATGCTGTATTTTCATTGACATTCGACGCGGGATCAGATGCTTCCGATTCTGCGAGAATCTCCTGCATCGCCGCATAATCTGCAACCATCTGTGTTTTGATCTCTTCCTCAATGTCTTCGATCGTGCGGCTGTCGCCGACGGTGCTTTTTACAAGGTATTCGTAGTATTCCTGCCCGTCCGGGAAATAATACAGTCCCATTGCATTCGTTCCCGTGTCCTCCAACGCGGCCAGCCCTGCCGCCAGCGCCTGGTATGCGGGCAGTACGTATCCGGTCAGGATGGATTGATTCCGAGCTTTATAGGCGATTTTTTCATCTGTGGTCAGGTTCGTGACCGCATCTATTTTTTCATCGAAAATCGCAATCAGATAATGCTCTTCTCCTTCAGCCGCGAAATCCAGGCATTGTTCAATGACTTCCAATGCGCATGTACTGCTCATAAATAATCCGGCGTCGGATTTATCCTGCTCAAAAGACAAAAGAGAATCGAAATAATCCGGAATCTGGGCAAGCAAAGAGAGGTAATCCTCGATATCCCCTTTGGTGCGAAACTCATATTCCGCCAGCAGGATCGGAAGCTGTGCCTGCACACCAAGCGTCGGACCGAGCGGTTCATCATAAAGAAGCAGGTCGGCAGCTTCCAGCTCCGTTTCCAGATAGGTCAGAAAAACATCGTAGGTGAGCTGCCGTTCGTCGGAGAGCTTATCATAGTCAAATTCCAGCAAAGAAGAATGGTAGTTTTCCAGTGCGGCGCAGGAGGCCTCGCGAGCTTCTGTCGAGGCATTGCCAAGCGACACTTCTGTATCCTCCAGTCCGTATGCGGATGGATCCGAGACCAGATAATGAAGATTCAGTGTGCTCCCGGAGAGTTCCTCGCGGAAGACATTTTCCGTAAATGCGACAAAGCGCTGTTCCTCGGTCAGCAAAAAGGAGGGCGGATGTGTAACAAAGTGACAGATGATAAGAGTAAGCAGGGCGGCGAAAAGCGCCGGACAGAGAGGGTGGAAAAAGGCTCTGAAACGACGCTTTTGGCTGTTGGTTTGCGGCATGGCATACTCCCGGAAAATATTTTCAGAAAAGTATATGCCGGGAGGGGAAGTGATATTCAGGGAAAATCAGACAGCGATAGCGGCCTCTGACAGAAGCTTTTTGACTTTTTCATATTCATCTACGGTAGAATTCAGAACACTGCATGCGTGTTCCATTGAGCAGCCTTCATTTTCCATAAGAGAATCAACACATTTTACAAACTTTTCGAGGCCTGCTTGCATACCTTTCTCAATACCTTTCTCAATACCTTTCTCGGTTGCCTTATCTAATGCCTTTGTTAACCAGTCTTCCATCTTCGTTATCTTCCTTTCTCCGGGTTCATTTTGCGCAATCTGAAATCTTTGATCGCCAGATACGGCTGCCAAAAGCTTCAAGACGTCCGGATAATCTTCCAGCAGTTTTTCTGTGATATCTTTTTCTGCCATATGTTTTCCTCCTGATTTTAACATGTAATACGAAAAATGAAAAGTCCCCGATCGAGTATGTACTTTATCGTCATAACCACTGGGTGAGCATCTGATGGCTCATTTTTGATAGCGAAAACACAATATCATATAAAGACAAAAATGTCAAGTATAAACTTAATGAATGCATTAAATAAGAATGTAGAATAACATAATATATATATATCTAATATGAAATTGATTCAGAGAAAAATGAATCTGTTTATGCGAATGAAACCTCAAAAGTAGGTTGTCACTACGTTTTCAACCCTCGCCGTGTGACATCCAGGTGAGTTGCAAACCGTAACGAAAACAGGTAAAAGAAACAGAGTAAATTCGCCCCTTGACAGATAATTTTGCCTGTGATAAGGTAAAACAAGTTTTTAAACTTATAGAAAACGCTGCAAGACTGTTTTCGAGAAATTCAGTGACGAAGAGAGTACGCATAGAGGATGACTACAGAGAATCTCCGTTTGGTGCGAGGAGACGTCGGAGGATATGTGGAAAATGGCTTCCGAGAGGCGTGGGTGAAGGGCAGAAGATGCTTTTAGCCGACGACAGGTCCGCCTGTTACAGCGGGAATGAGGTTTGCAGAGCAGGCGATGCCCTGGCTGCAGACGAACAGAAGTGGTACCACGGCGCCGCCCGTCTTCTGACTGTGAGCAGAAGACAGGGCGGTTTTTTATCCAATAGGAAAGTTCTTCGAACTTCCCTATCGGACAAAAATTTATGCGCAGGGAGAAAATCCTCCTGCTTGATTCTAATAAGAAGGGAGACAGAATATGAGCAAACCAAAGTATTATATGACGACTGCGATTGCCTACACATCAGGCAAGCCGCACATCGGGAACACTTATGAAATTGTCCTTGCGGACAGCATCGCGCGTTTTCGCCGGGAGCAAGGGTATGATGTATTTTTCCAGACAGGGACGGATGAGCACGGCCAGAAGATTGAGCTGAAGGCTGCGGAAGCCGGTATGACGCCGAAGGAGTATGTAGATAACGTGTCCGGAGAAATCCATCGGATCTGGGATTTGATGAATACTTCTTATGATAAATTCATCCGCACGACCGATACGGATCATGAAGCGCAAGTGCAGAAGATTTTTAAAAAGCTTTATGACCAGGGAGACATCTATAAGGGCGCCTATGAGGGGATGTACTGTACGCCCTGCGAGTCATTCTGGACGGAGTCGCAGCTGGTGGACGGCAAATGCCCGGACTGCGGGCGGCCGGTAAAGCCTGCGAAGGAAGAAGCGTATTTCTTTAAAATGAGCAAGTATGCGGATCGCCTGATTGACCACATCAACACGCATCCGGAATTCATTCAGCCGGTGTCGCGCAAAAATGAGATGATGAACAATTTCCTGCTGCCGGGTCTGCAGGATCTATGCGTGTCAAGGACATCGTTCAAATGGGGCATTCCGGTGACGTTTGACGACAAGCATGTGGTTTACGTCTGGCTGGACGCGCTGACCAACTACATCACGGGTATCGGATATGACGCAGAAGGACAGAGTACAGAGCAGTTTGAAAAGCTCTGGCCGGCCGACCTGCACCTGATCGGCAAGGACATCATCCGCTTCCATACGATCTACTGGCCGATTTTCCTGATGGCGCTGGATCTGCCGCTGCCGAAGCAGGTATTCGGGCACCCGTGGCTTTTGCAGGGCGGCGAGAAGATGAGCAAGTCAAGAGGAAACGTACTTTACGCGGACGACCTTGTAGATGTGTACGGTGTAGACGCAGTGCGTTTCTTCGTGCTGCATGAGATGCCGTTTGAGAATGACGGCGTGATTACCTGGGAACTGGTGACGGAGCGTGTGAATTCCGAGCTGGCGAACACGCTGGGCAATCTGGTGAACCGGACAATTTCCATGTCGAATAAATATTTCGGCGGTGTGGTGACAAAGACAGGCGCGGCGGAGCCAGTAGATGAAGATCTGAAGGCGACGGTGCTGGCGGTTCCGGGAAATGTGACGAAGAAAATGGACGAGCTGCGCGTTGCGGATGCGATCACCGAGATATTTACGCTGTTCAAGCGCTGCAACAAATACATTGATGAGACCATGCCGTGGGCGCTGGCGAAGGACGAGGTGAAAAAAGACCGTCTGGCAGAAGTGCTCTATAACCTGATTGAAAGCATCACGATCGGTGCGTCCCTGCTGGAATCCTTTATGCCGGAGACTTCCGCACGCATTCTGGCCCAGCTGAACGCGAAAAAGCGCGCGCTGGATGAGATGGGCACGTTTGGGCTCTATGAGTCCGGCACGAAGGTGACGGAGAAGCCGGAGATTCTGTTTGCACGCCTGGATGGAAAGGCTGTGCTGGAAAAAGCAGAAGAGATCCGCAAAGCACAGATGGCAGAATTTGAGGCAGAGAACGCGAAAATGGCGGCTCTTGAGGCACAGGCGGCCGACAGTACGGAAAGCATCGCACAGGATAGCAAAACGGAAGCGACCGAGGCACAGGAAATGGTTCTGGAACCAAAAGAAGAAATCACCTATGACGATTTCGACAAGCTGCAGTTCGCGGTTGGCGAGATTATTGCCTGTGAGGAAGTAAAGAAGTCCAGAAAGCTGCTCTGCTCGCAGGTAAAGATTGGCAATCAGGTGCGGCAGATCCTTTCCGGCATCAAAGCGGCGTACTCACCGGAAGAGATGGTCGGCAAGAAGGTAATGGTACTTGTAAACCTGAAGCCTGCGAAAATGGCCGGTCTGGTATCCGAGGGGATGCTGCTCTGCGCAGAGGACGCGGATGGAAATCTGTCGTTGATGACGCCAGAAAAAGAGATGCCGTCGGGAGCGGAGATCTGCTAATGAGAAAACCACTGCGGCGATTGTGTAAATAAAGTAAGAAAACCCCTGCACCGAATGCGATGCAGGGGTTACATTTTCGTAACAGTTCAGAACAGTTACAAATTTCCTTCGTTTACGATCCACGAATCCTATATGAGGAGCTGACGTCTACAGTCAGTCTGTCTTAAATCGGTCTTACTCCATCGTCCGGATATCATAGAGAACGTATTGATTACGTCCATTGTTTTTCGCGATGTACAGCGCCCGGTCGGCTTTCTTATACAGATCCATGAAATTCTTCGCATGCTGCGGGAAAAGCGACACGCCGATACTGACCGTCGGAAGCAGATCCGGATGCGCGTCCACGCGGATCGCCCGCACCATGTCGCTGATCTGTTCCGCCTTTTCAACCGCAATTTCCGGAGACGCATTCTTCATGAAGATGCCGAATTCGTCGCCGCCGAGTCGGCCAATGATATCGGTCTCACGGAAAATATTTTTCAGACCCTGGCCAATCTTACTCAGTACAATATCGCCCACCGCATGCCCATAGACGTCGTTGACACCCTTAAAATGATCAATATCCACCATCAGGAATGCCTGCGTACCAAAGCAGGCCTCATCAGCGAGCCAGAGCTTAATATATTCTTCCGTTGTCTTCTTATTATTAATACCGGTCAGAAGATCCGTCTCCGCAAAATGCACCAGGCTTCTCTGCTTTCGGAATGTGGCGATCAGAATCACCAGCAGCATGATAAGCAGCCCTGCCGCCAGCACCTGGAACAGCTTCGTTTCATATGCGGTGAAAGTACTGTAAGCCTCGTGCGCGTCATCCACATCTACGATATAGCAAAGCATCCAGTCGCTGAGGACGGAAGAAGCATCGTCCGTACCGCCAAGTGCCTTATAACAGCAATAATAAGATGTAGTCGTGAGATTCAGCTGAACCAGGTTCGAAGAACCATTCTCATAATCTGTTCGCCAGGCGGTGGCGGAAAAAGCAGTTTTCTTTCCAGTCTCTTCATCTATATAAGTAGAGGAGCGAATCGTAGCCAGGCCATTGTAAATCGTGAAAACACTGTCATTTGCGTAAAGTGAAAAAATGGCGGCAGATTGTTCGGAATCCGTTGCGCTTGATTCTGCCTCGCTTTCTGTGGAAGTCTCTTCTGAGATTTCTGCCGCACTTTCGTATTCATCCGAAGCGGCAGCAGGAACAGTACAGATCACAGTGCCATCCCTTGTAGAAAGAATGTACTGACCAGATTCCCCTAAGGAAAGGTCAAACAGAAGCTCAGCCAGACTATCGATATCATAGGAACCGCCAAGCACACCAATCACTTCACCTTCGTGCCAGATGGGCACACTCAGGATGATGCGCGTTTTCCCACTTACTTTACTCACAATCGGGGTGCTGAGTGCGTATGCACCGTCCATAGAACTTTTAAAATATTCACGGTCAGAGACATCACTCTCCGAACCATCACTGTAATAGGCATGTCCGCCTGCGTCCATCAGGGCGATGAGGGACAGACTGTTACTGTTTGAAATATTCTCAATTAGCGGAAGCAAATCCGCTGTAATCGTGTCCGTGCTTTCTCCAAGGTAGTCAGCAACGCCCTGCAGAAAATCGTATTGCAGTTCAAAGATCGAGTTAATATGAAAAGACACGCTGTCGATATCGTCTTTGATTACCTGTTGGGCATTGTTTTCAATTTCCTTCCTATTATAATGGAAAAAGACCACTATGCTGGCAATGGCGAAAACGATAAATATAGAAAATACAACCGCGTAAAATGGGGTGAGATTCTTGGTCTTTTTCACGGAATCCGTCCTCCTGACGAAAAAAATGAAACCCAATATTGAAAGCGCTGTCATAAGCTTTTAATACGGTTTTCCCATTATAGCATAGATTCGGAAAAAAGGGCAGAGAAAATAGAGAAAAATTAAATTTTTTTGTGAAAAGATGATAGGAAATCAAACATACATCCCGGATACTAAATTAATTCGTGGTCAGACGGATTCATTATTTAAATCCATCACTTCCAGAAAGATATTGATGCCGCGCTCTACAGGCGCCATCTGGTCAGGAGACAGGGTGAAATCGGTGCAAAACGTATCCTTTAGTACGACATTAAGGGATATGTTTTTTCAGGAAAAAATCCTCTATAATTCCCTGACACGTATGAATTTTACATCACAACGCTCTGTCTGTCAAGATATGCAAAAGTATTTACTCGATTTTTACCTGTCTTGCGCAATATCATCCATTGCATATATGCATAAAAAGTGAGGGAACTATTTCCATAAGTGGTCAGAGAAGTGGTCAGAATCTGACCACTTTTTTTCCGCTGATTCCTGCCCCCAAGGCCACTTAAAGCTGACCACGAAAACGTGCATTCGTGGTCAGAATCGTGGTCAAAAATAAGTGTCGGAAACACAAAGCCGCGAAAAATGGGGATTCTTCGCCCCATATCCCTTAATGTCGTACTAAGGGATAACCTGTTACAAATTTTGGTTTTTCAGCAACAAGTCGCGCCGTCGCTGTTGCCGATACCGGATGTCATAACGCAGCTTCGAACTGCGCCGAATGGGGCAGGATGGCGAAGCTATACGCTATGGATACATTCGAACGGGGGTGAGGATGTTGAAAGTTGTACTGTTTGACCATAATCAATCTGCATATGACGCTGCTGTGGACATGATGAAACAGACTGGGAAAGCAGCGATCATCCACCCGACAGGGACTGGAAAGTCTTTCATCGGGTTCCGGCTCTGCGCGGATCATCCAGATGAGCGTATCCTCTGGCTCTCTCCGTCGGAATATATTTTTAAAACGCAGCTGGAAAATCTGAAAGCGGCGACGGGTGGAGAACTCCCCCAAAACATCGTTTTCTGTACTTATGCAAAGCTCATGTGGATGAGCGACACAGAGATGGCGGAAATCTGTATGGACGATTCCATGCAGGCGTCTTCCAATGCGAATCAGACTGTCATGCAGTCTGAAAAGGAAGAAGTCACACCACATGGAAACGGCGCGCCCGCGTATATCATCTTAGATGAATTCCATCGCTGCGGTGCGCAGCAGTGGGGGCAGGGCGTGCAGAAGCTGCTTTCCATATTTCCGGACACGCCGATTCTTGGCCTGTCCGCGACGAACATCCGCTATCTGGACAACCAGAGGGATATGGCGGATGAACTTTTTGATGGAAATATCGCATCGGAGATGACCCTTGGCGAAGCAATCGTCCGGGGCATTTTGAATCCTCCAAAGTATGTGCTTTCCGTTTATTCCTGCCAGCAAAGCTTGAGCAAATACGAACGGCGTGTCAAAACGACGAAGAGCAGGATTGTCCGCGATACCTGCGAACAGGTTTTGGAGGATCTGAAGCGGGCGCTGGAGATGTCCGAAGGTCTGGATGAAATATTTGACAAACACATGGCGGACCGAACCGGGAAGTACATTGTGTTCTGTTCCAATAAAGAACATATGGACGAGATGATGGGGCATCTGGAATGGTTTGCAAAGGTAGATAAGCACCCGCACGTCTACTCTCTCTATACCCTTGACCCGGGTTCGGATCAGGCGTTTGACGATTTCCGCGCGGACAATGACTCTTCCCACCTGCGGCTCCTTTACTGCATTGATGCTTTAAATGAGGGCATTCATGTGGAAGGGATCAGCGGAGTCATTCTACTGCGTCCGACGGTTTCTCCGATTGTCTACAAGCAGCAGATAGGCCGGGCGCTTTCCGCCAGCAAAAGCAATGACGCAGTCGTGTTCGATATCGTACAAAATTTAAACTGTCTGGAAAGCTGGTCTTTGATTGAAGACGAAATGCAGCTGGTCACTTCCTACTATCGGTCGCTTGGGGAGAACAGTAACATTGTGAACGAGCATTTCCGCATTATTGATGAGGTGAAGGACTGCCGGAAGCTGTTCAATCAGCTGGATGATACGCTTTCCGCTTCCTGGGATCTGATGTTTGACCTGGCAAAGGCTTATTACGAGGAACACGGCAGCCTGGAAATGAAAGCAACCTATGTGACAGAGGAAGGGTATCCTCTCGGCCAGTGGGTTTTCACACAGAGGGGAATCCGCAAAGGCACTGGCCACGGCTGCCTGACCGAAGAGCGGATTCGGAAGCTGGATTCAATCGGTATGGTGTGGGAATCCTTCCAGGATCAGCTCTGGGAGAAAAACTACGCAGCCGCAAAGACCTATTATGAGACACATGGCAATCTGGATGTCAAATGGGATTATGTGACGGAAGAAGGGATTCCGCTCGGCGAATGGCTTTGCAGCATCCGCACGTTTGAAAAGGCCGGTGCGAGGCAGAAGTATCTGACAAGGGAACGCGTCAGACTGCTGAATGACATCGGGATGATTTGGGGCAAAATAGATTATTTCTGGGAGCGGAATTACGAAGCCGCTGCGACCTACTACAGGGAGCATGGAGACCTGGATGTGGTGGCTAGCTACGTAAACGCAGACGGGGTAAAGCTTGGCAGCTGGATTCACCGGATGCGGAAAGAGCGGAGAAAATATGACGAAAACTCTGCCGAGGGAACCACGCTGACAGAGGAACAGATTCACCGTCTCGATGCCATTGGAATGGTATGGACAAAAGTAAACGATACCAAATGGGACAAAGGCTATCAGGTAGCAAAGGCATATGCGGATACCCATGGAGACCTTCTCGTCTCGGCGAGATATGTGACAGACGATGGATTCCGGCTGGGCAGCTGGCTTCGGAACCAGAGAAAGGCCTGCCAGGAGCATAAATTATCGGCTGCACGGAAAGAAAAACTGGATGCGATCGGCATGGAGTGGCAGACCGATACCTGGGAGAGCAGGCTGGAGCTGGTAAAAAAATGGTACCGGGAAAATGGAAGCCTGGCAATTACCCAGGATACGGTGGTAGAGGGCGTCTGGATCGGAAAATGGCTCGCTTTCCAGAAGAAAGCGCTGGAAGAAGGAAAACTCAGCCAGAGACAGGCGGAGCTTTTAGCGGAACTGCCGGCCGATGGCATGGTAAAAGCATCCGCTCACTGGAAAGAAATGTACCAGGACGCCAAAGAATATTCCGAAAACCATGGGAACCTGGCGAGCGTCCCCAGAGATTATCTCGGAAAAAGAGGAACCAACCTCTACACCTGGGTTCTCAATCAGCGCAAGACCCGACGCGCGGGAAAAATGAAAGAAGAAAAGATTCAGCTTCTCGACGAGATCGGCTTCGTCTGGGAACCGCTGATGGGGCGCAAAGCGGAGGCGGCAGATTTACCGGCGGCTCAAACCCGCAGCAGAGAAGAGACAGACGACATGGCGATTGCCATGTAAACAAATGAAAGGATGAACAGTAAGCTCATTACTGAAACACGTAATATGAAAATGAAACTCCATCACTGGAAAGTGATCGCCGTAGGTTTGATGCTGTATGACATTGCAGCCATGACGTTTTCCTACTTTTTCGGCCTGTGGCTTCGCTTTGATTTTCAATACACAAATATACCGGTCGAATATCTGTCCGCGTACGCGCGATTCCTTCCATGGTATCTGGTAATCGCCGTCGTCTTTTTCTGGTTCATGCGAATGTACCGGGGAATCTGGCGGTTTGCGGGGCTCTTTGAATTCCTGCGCTATGGCATATCGTCCTTGGCGGCATCTGCCGTTCACGCGATCCTTATCACGCTGGTTTTCCAGAGGATGCCGTTTTCTTATTATATTGTCGGCGCTGTCATACAGTTTATCCTGTTGGTCGGTATCCGCTTCTCCTACCGTTTTTTTACAGAAATATTCCATAAAAAAAATACGGAAGCGTACGAGACGCAGCGGGTCATGATCATCGGGGCGGGGGCCGCAGGCAGAAATGTCATCCGGGAACTCCAGCAATCTGAAAAAATGAAATGTACGCCCTGCTGCATCATCGACGACAATTCGAACAAATGGGGACGTTTTATCGATGGAATCCCGGTGGTCGGCGGCAGAAATTCCATTCAGACAAACGCAAAAAAATACAATGTAGACCAGATTTACTTCTGCATTCCGACGATTCCTGCTAAAGAGAAAAAGGAAATTCTGGACATCTGCAAGGAGACCGGATGCGGGCTTAAGAGCCTGCCGGGCATTTACCAGCTCGCCAACGACGAGGTTCTGGTCAGCCGCTTGAAGCCTGTAGCAGTCGAGGACCTGCTTGGCCGGGAGCCGATCAAGGTCGATATGGAAGGAATCTTCCAGTACATAAAAGGCAAGACCATCCTCGTAACCGGCGGAGGCGGCTCCATCGGCAGCGAGCTGTGCCGCCAGATTGTGGGCCATGACCCAAAGCAGCTGATCATTTTCGATATCTACGAAAACAACGCATACGCGATTGAGCAGGAGTTGAAAAGAAACTACCCGGAATTAAACCTTGCCGTGCTGATCGGTTCCGTCCGTGATAGCCGCAGGATCAACCAGGTCTTTGAACTCTACCGCCCGGACATCGTCTATCACGCGGCCGCGCACAAGCATGTGCCTCTAATGGAATACAGCCCGAACGAGGCCATTAAAAACAACGTCATCGGTACCTACAAGACCGCTTACGCAGCCTTAACGCATGGCACGCAGCGCTTTGTCCTGATCAGTACCGACAAAGCCGTAAACCCGACCAACATCATGGGCGCCAGCAAGCGCCTCTGCGAGATGGTCATCCAGAGCATGGACGCCGTAAGCAAAAGCGGCCGGATCGATATCCTTCCCTTTATCCACGCGCACAAAGACAAGGTGATCGACGGGCAAAAAGCATACGACCCGGTCGATCATATGGCAGTCGAAGGAACGGCAGTAAGCGATAAAGCAGTAGGACATAACGCAGCAGAAGAGAAAGCAACCGAAAATAAAGCAACAAAAGAAAAAGCAACCGAAGCAAAACCCGAAAAAATAAAAATCGAAAGCGTCAAAAACAAAGAACGGACCGGAACACAGTTCGTGGCCGTCCGCTTCGGAAACGTCCTGGGAAGCAACGGTTCCGTGATTCCCCTGTTTCAGAAGCAGATCGCCGAGGGCGGGCCGGTTACAGTAACCCATCCGGAGATCACCCGTTTCTTCATGACCATCCCAGAAGCCGTCAGCCTGGTACTCCAGGCCGGAACAAATGCCTGGGGCGGTGAAATCTTCGTGCTCGATATGGGAGAGCCGGTAAAGATCGATACGCTCGCCCGCAACCTGATCAAGCTGTCCGGCTTAAAACCAGACGAAGACATCGAAATCCGCTATACCGGCCTACGTCCAGGAGAAAAGCTGTATGAAGAAAAGCTGATGGCCGAAGAAGGGATCAAAAAGACCGATAATGAACTGATTTACATCGGGAAACCAATCCCATTCGAAGTAGAGAAATTCCTGCATCAGTTAGAAGAGCTGGCGAAAGCCAGCTACGAAAATAGTCCGGATATCGTGGAAATGGTAGAAGAGATCGTGACGACGTTTCATCCCGTGGGGGAGAAACCGGAAGAGTGAAAAAATGATATTAAAATAATTATGAAACTGGAAGATAGTTTTGAAGTATAGATAGAGAATAGTCGACAATAGACATTTAGTGGGAGGAACAGGAATTGAACACAAGAGAGTTCAAACCATTTGAACATAAATTATGGCTTAGTTCTCCGACGATGCACGGAGAAGAACTCGCCTATATGAAAGAAGCCTACGATACCAATTGGATGTCTACCGTGGGTGCGAACATCAATGAAGTAGAACGTCTGACCTCAGAAACTGTCGGTTGCAAGTATGCAGTCGCTTTATCCTGCGGTACGGCTGCGCTTCATCTTGCCATGAAAGTGGCGGGCGTAAAGCCGGGAATGCACGTATTGTGTTCCTCTCAAACATTCAGTGCAAGTATTAACCCTGTAGTCTACGAGGGTAGCATCCCTGTTTTTGTAGATTCAGAGTATGACACTTGGAATATGGATCCTGTAGCGTTAGAAAAAGCTTTTGAACTTTATCCGGATGCGAAGGTAGTTGTTGTTGCTCACCTGTATGGCACACCAGGAAAGATTGATGAAATTAAATCTATCTGTGACCGTCACGAAGCGGCTCTTGTCGAGGATGCTGCGGAGTCGCTTGGTGCTACATATAAAGGCAAGATGACTGGTTCTTTTGGAACGGTGGGAGTATGCTCGTTCAACGGCAATAAAATCATCACTGGATCTTCGGGCGGATGTCTATTGACTGATGATTTAGAAGTTGCAAACAAGGTGCGCAAATGGTCAACACAAAGTCGCGAGAATGCTCCGTGGTATCAGCATGAGGAGATCGGCTATAACTACCGTATGAGTAATGTGATTGCAGGTGTTGTCCGTGGACAGTTCCCGCATCTGGAAGAGCATATCGCCCAGAAGAGCGCAATTTACGAGCGATATAAAGAAGGTTTCAAAGGTCTGCCTGTGAAGATGAATCCGTATGACGAGATTAATTCTGTACCAAACTTCTGGCTGAGTTGTTTGATTATTGATGAGGATGCGATGTGCAAACAGGTACGTGGAGAACAGGAGGCTCTTTATATTGGAGAGTATGGTAAGTCCTGCCCGACTGAGATTTTGGAGACACTGGCAAAGTACAATGCTGAAGGTCGGCCAATTTGGAAGCCTATGCATATGCAGCCGATTTTTAGAAACAACGCTTTCGTTACACGTGAAGGAGAAGGGCGTGGAAGAACGAACGCGTACATTGCTGGCGGAAAGCTGGGGAGAGATAGACGGCCTATTGATGTGGGGGCTGACATCTTTAACCGTGGACTGTGTCTCCCGTCGGATAACAAGATGACTGTGGAAGAACAGGAGCGAGTGATTGAAATTGTTAAGAGTTGTTTTGAGTAAGAGGATGTGGATATGAGGAAGCAGGGGATTTATGCCCGATACATAAAACGGCTACTGGATATCATTTGTTCTCTGGCTGCTTTAATTTTATTCTGCTGGTTGTATGCAATTATAGCAATATTGGTTTATGTGAAACTGGGTAGCCCTGTGTTGTTCACACAGGAACGCCCAGGTAAGGATGAGAAGATATTTAAAATCTATAAATTTCGGACAATGACGGACGCACGTGATGAGAATGGCGAGTTATTGCTCGATGCAGAGCGTCTTACAAAGTTTGGAAAAGCGCTTAGAGCCACAAGCATGGATGAACTCCCGGAAGTTTTTAATATATTAAAGGGTGATATGTCAATTATAGG
>JAJPWX010000068.1 GCA_021205755.1 Lachnospiraceae bacterium
AGATTTTATCCTTTTTGGTATGAATCTATAGTCCGGCGGATTGGGAAAGTTTTAAAAAATCTTCGAAGTCATTTTGGCTATTCGAAAAGGTCTGCTACGCAGTTTGTCATCTCCGTCAGGTCGTTCTCGGCCACATTGGACTTATGGCGCATATACTGGGCGTAGATATTCATCACTGTAGCTGCATCACTGTCCCCGAGCCAGTACTGCACCTTCTTTACGTCCCAGCCTTTGTCGATCAGAAGCGAAGCACAGGTATATCTCAGTTTATGAAGAGTGATTTCCGGCCTTCCGAATTCGGTCATCGCACGCACGAACTTCTTGCTGATGAAATCCGGGCGGTAGGGATGGCCGTCCTCGTGTGTGAAGATATATCCCTGCGTATCACAGTAGGTATCGCCAAAGAATTCGCGGTTTTCTTCCTGCTGCTGTTTCAGCTTTTTGAAACACAGCTCTGCTGTCGGGAAAAGGTTCAGTGTGCGGTGTCCACTTTTACTCTTCGTCTTGTCTTCCGCATAAATCGTCCGGTTCCCGGTCACCGTGTGGCGGATGGTCAGTTCTCTGTTCTCATAATTGATCGCATTCCATTTCAAACCCCGGACGAAAGCCCAATCCTTCATTTCTTTGCTGCCCCAGGTGTGATCCGGGTTGAATGGACGCATGGTCACCAGCAAATGTACATGAGGGTTTCCATCACATGTCCTCGATTCTCCCGGAGAATCGGGGACGCAGGCCGTGCCATCGCCCTTTGGGCGATTTTGCATGGCACGGCTCACCTTGCTATTGTCGTGGATTCAATGTAAAAATTGAAAGCGCAGTGGACACTTGAAATTCTAAGTATTGACATGGTTTTAATTGCAGTCATTTACAAAATGGCTGCAATTTCGCTCGTGTATACGCGAAAAAGCTTTTGAATTCAGCTATTTCCAAATTCTGTTTTAATGAACCAGTATAAATCCCCCAGCAGAGCTGGGGAGACTCCCAGATGCCGGAGGCGATAAACAGAGTACCAGAATGTTCCCCCGTTGTATAATAGATGCAGGTCTGGCAAACCGCATCAAACACAACGGAGGTAAATTCATGGACAATCAGAGTTTATCACATAGTCATTATAATTGCACGTACCATATCGTATTTATTCCGAAATATCGTAGAAAGATTATGTTTGGGGAGCTACGAAAAGATGTCGGTGAGATTATCGGTAAGGTATGCAAAATAGAAGGTGTAACAATCATAAAGGCAGCAACGCTGCCGGATCATGTACACATGTATGTTTCGATTCCACCAAAGGAAAGTGTAGCAAAAGTAGTGGGACGAATAAAAGGTAAAAGCGCTCTAATGATTTTCGATAGGCATCCAGAATATAGAGAACGGTACAACCGTCATTTCTGGGCCAGAGGATATTATTGCGAAACAATCGGTAATGTCAATGAAGAAACGATTAAAAGGTATATCTCAGAGCAGTATGAGAGGGATCGCCTGGAAGGCGAGCCCACGAAGTAGAAAAAAAGCCGCTTTTAAGCGGCCACCAGTAACATTATGAATGTGGTTTGTCAGACCGCCTTTAGGCGGAACCACAACATGCCCTGGAAGGGCTTCCTCATACCACCAGCAGGGCTGGTGGTTGAGCCCATGGGCGGTGATTTGCAGCTATTTGCAGTTTAGGATGAGAATTGCGGCCTTTCTTTTAGGCATCAAACCGTGTCGAGTATTTTGAAAACTCCTCAGTCAGCTTAGTGAGATAGGTACGTCCAATGGGAACGCTCATTTTGTTGGATAGTATGATTTTGGCTTTCGTCAGCTTGCTGATATGCTCCATATTCACAATGTAAGAGCGGTGTATCTGTATAAACTCCCTTGGGAGATGCTCAATAATCGTATTAAGGCTGGAGTATTGGCAGTATGTCTCGCCTGTTGTCATAATATCAACGTAATGGAAGCTGCTGGAAAAAACCAGTATGTCATGGAATGGAGTCTGAACGATCTCTTGTTTGTTGCGGAAGATATAATATCTTCCTTCCAGGTTCCGGGCAACCTCATTGAGACACAAATATAGGGATTCTTCTTTCACAGGTTTCAGCAGATAATTCATCGCGTGGACTTCATAGCCATGAAAAACATATTCGCGGAATGCGGTCAGGAAGATTATGACACCCTGATAACCATGGCTGCGCAGATCCTTTGCAATATCAAGCCCCAGCGTATCGCCCAGTTGAATGTCGAGGAAATAAATATCGGTTGGATCTGATGCAGGGGAATACTGCCTGTAAAACTCATTCCCACTGGCATATATTGAAAAAACTACGTCTGAATTCGTCTTCTTGCTCCAGAAAAGGATTTTTTCTTTCAGTGCAGAACTCTCAGATTTCTGATCTTCAATGATTGTGATCGAGATTCTCATGTTGGGTCTCCTTTAAAGGTATCATGATGTGGACGGTAAAAATATGATTATCGGTTGACAGGTTCAGAATGCCCTCGGCTTCATTTACAATCTCGGAAATACGGATTAACCCGATTCCATGGCCGGAACTTGCTTTTGCGGAAAGAATCTCATTTTTTGAATCCCGAAGGATAACCCCGTCGTAGTCATTTTCAATGTGTATGATTACCATTTGCTGAAATGGTTTGATATAAAACTGGATCGAAGGCTCCATGGCCGGATTCTTTTCTTTTAAGCGCTGGCAGGCTTCTATGGCGTTGTCCCACAGGTTGCCAAGCAGCGATGAAAACGGCAGTATATCAATGGGAAGCTCCGTTGGCATTATGACAGACCAGGAATTATGGATACCAGCCTTGATGCACTGTTCAAGTTTAATGGAGAGGATACAGTCCACTGCAGCGTTTCCGGTGGAAACAAAATGATGCACCTGATCCAGAGACTTCCGGTAGGAACCGATATAGTCGGATAATTCTGTTTCATTTCCGTTGGCAATAAGATGTTCAATGACATTGAGATGCTGTTCAATATCATGTTTCATCTCGCGTAATTCTTTCGTAGATTGAATCAGGCTTTGATATTGCATCTCTTCGACTTCATATGTTTTTTGCCGTTCAAGTAACTGGATGACCTTTGCGTTGGATGCTCCAAGCTGGTAAATAAAAAACAGCAAAAATAAAAACAGCAGGATAAAAAATATGTTTACGAGGACCATACTAAATGTAAAAGAATCATTCTGAAATAAGTCCATCATCTCCATGGTGATAAACAGGATATAATGTGCCAGCATGATACCTGTTATGGAAATGAAATAATAGATTGCTTTCTGCAAAGGGGATAAACAGATGTTATCCTTTTTCGAAAGAGAAAACAGAAACAGGAACACGACAATCAGGGCAAGATACAGAAGCGTAAAGGGAACGCGCAGACTGCCGCCGGCAAATATATCAACCGTCTGGAAATCCAGGAATATCTGTGGGATCAGGATGGTAACCGATTCGGCTACGATACAGATGACGGAATACAGGAATCCCCAGAAAATGCGGACGGTCATACTGTTCTGATAAAACATAACCGCGAAAACGATGTTCAAAGCGCACGTTACCGTAATGGTAAGAAACGTTGAGGTATTAGAAAAGTTCATAATACAGGTTACAGCAACTAAGAGGAACAGAAACAGAAGCTGTTTTGTCCTTCTGTGGCTGATATCCGTATTGACACACAGATTCATGTTTACAAACTGATAAAATAAAACCGTCTCCAAAAAGTTGACAACGAATTCCCATATGACAGAAAGCATAATTCGTTTCTCCAAATGAATGATACAAGGGATAAATGGTCAGGAATAGAACGCTTGCGTTCTGAATCATGACCTGCCAGCAGGATACATGATGTACTATATCATCATATGAGGGGCTTTTCAATCCGGAAAAATGTCGTTCGTGTCGGTAAACGTGCAGTTCAGGTAATGACTCTTGAACGGGAGGGTGGCGTTTGCTATACTGACCGTAACCTTAAAGTTGTAAAAGGTAGAAAGAAATGACTCATAACGATAGTATACGGAGGGCAGTATGAAAAAAGAAGTAGTTGTGGTATTGCTGTGCGCTGTGCTTTTGGGTGGGTGCTCTGGCAAAGAAAATGAAGAAACAGCAGACACAGAGGCATCCATTACAATCGAAACAACATCGGATACCGAAAGTGCAGAATTAGAAAACAATACGGAAGATGTTGATGATAAAGACAGAAATAGCGAAATAATGGACGCCACGGTTTCGGCGGCTGCCGTAGACGAAGCTGAAACGGAAAAAGAACAGGGGACAGCAGATGATTCGGAGCTGGAACAGATCGCTATGGGAGAGACCTTTCCGGCTGGCGAAGGCAGTGTCTCGGAGGGAGAACTATTATATTCCATAGAAGCCTGTGAAGTATATACAAGTCTCGCAGACTGTTCCCTGACCAGGGAGAATATGACAAGTCTTGAGAATACTTACAATGATTTGGAGTGGCTGAACAACTATTCTGAGTTTGAAGATATTATAAATGAGGAAGGAGAGATTTCTTCTTTCTTCCGTTTCTTACTTTTGGAGGTCAGAATTCAGAATGTTGACGCAGTAGGCGACGTAAAAAAGAACGAATTTAACATTTATGGGATACGGATGGAAGGCCCGAGCGCCGACGATAATTATCGTATTTGTTATTTTAGCGAAGCGGAAAATTCGCCAGTCGAAGATCAGCCTTATTATTTTACACTGCAGCAAGGGGAAGAAATCAAAGTGAAACTCGGATTCCTTGTCCCTGCGGAAAACCTGGAGAACCATCAGATCAGGTGTAGATATAGGGATACAATCATAGATTTGGGAATATGATGTGAGGTGACAGGATGTACAGATGTTTGCGATGTGAAATTAAGAAGGCTTTTTTGCAGAAAAAAATGCTGGCTGTAGCTCTGATCCTTGGTGTGCTTTCTCTTTTCCACGCGAAGGAAGCAATCACAACCGGCCTGAATGCTTTGACGGGGAACTATTCCGGTAATCCGCAGATTACCAGTGGCTCGGCATTTGTCCATTGGCTGGGGGCGGATACAGGCTCTTTTGAAAGTACCGCTTTTTTCTTCCTTTTGCCGGTATTTGCTGCATTGCCCTATGGCTGGTCGCTTGCCGGAGAATTACAGTCCAGATACACGGGACAGATGATTTCCAGATGCGGAAGGAAAGAATATTTTTTTGCAAAAATGGTCAGTTCCCTTTTGTCCGGGATGGCTATCGTAGTCGCTCCGCTGCTCCTGAATTTCCTGGTGGTTTCCATGTTCCTGCCTTCACTGACCCCGGAACTCTGCTATCCATATGGGGGATTACTACAGAGAAGCCTTTGGTCAGGGATTTATTACACACATCCGCTGATTTACGTGATGCTGTATATTTTACTGGACGGACTCTATGGGGGCGCTTTTGCCGTGCTGGGAACAGTATCCTCTTTTTTCCTGAAATATCGTATTATGGCGCTGCTGTTTCCGTTTTGTCTGTATATGGTTCTGGAATATCTGGATTCGAATTTTGTGGTATATACAGGAATCGGATATGATTGTTCCCCGGCAAAATTTTTGCGGGCTATGGCAGTTGCAAACGAACATAGCGGAGCCATAATTGCGGCAGAGTTTCTTTTACTGACAGGTGTCTCTTTGGCGGTAATGATATACAGGGGGAAACACTATGAAGTGCTTTAAGCGTACTTTGGCATATGATCTGAAACACGGCATTTGGGAGAAAAAGGGCGGATATTTCGTAACTGCTTTGCTGGCTGTGTTTTTATTCACGGATTACTCCATCAAACTGCGAAATTATTATGGAAACGGTATGGCAGGGAATCCGGATGTGACGATGGCGGATTACCTTCTCTACTTTTTCTCCGGAAGATATCCGTATATGGAAGGGGAACAGGTTTTCCTGATCCCGATCACCTGGCTGCTTATTTTTTTGTGTTCTTCGCTGCTGGTTCTCAATTACCCCATGCAAAACCTGTGCGGCCATGGAATACAGGTTTTGATTCGCATCAGGGACAGGAAGCTATGGTGGCTGTCTAAATGCGGTTACGTGCTTTGCAGTACCGTGCTTTATTATTTCATCCTGTACGCGGTGACTTTTGTGCTGTGCCTGATTTCCGGAGTCCGTTTATCCGCGGGCTATTCGGAAAGTGCCATGGAGAACATACTGAATTTTACATTTCAGACACCGCCAGAAAAAACCGGTCTCCTGGTTCAGCTGCTTTTCATGCCTGTACTTGTTTCCCTGGCGGTCAATCTGCTGCAGCTTGGCCTGTCATTGCTGCTGGACCGGATTTATGCTTTCATGCTGGCCGCTGTATTGCTGCTTTTATCTACCTATATTCAGGTATGCTGGCTGCCGGGAGTTTATGCAATGGTAATGCGGAGCAGCTGGGTGATGGAAGAAGGTGTCTTATGGAAACAGGGAATATTGGTGGCAGGCATATACATGATCGTATCAGTAACGGCAGGGATGGTTCGTATCAGACGCTTTGATATTCTGAAAAAGGAGGCCGAATAGGTTATGATCCAACTGGAAAATGTGAATAAAAAAATCAAGGGTAAAATGGTTCTGCAGGATATCAATCTGACATTGGAGAACGGCAAGACATATGGCCTGAGAGGAATCAACGGAAGCGGCAAGACCATGCTCATGCGCATGATCGCCGGTCTGATTTATCCGGACAGCGGCAGGGTGCTTGTGGATGGAAAATGCCTGGGGCGGGACATTTCATTTCCGGAACATATGGGGCTTCTGATTGAAAACCCTGTGTTTTTAGATTCCTACACCGGAATGCAAAATCTGAGACTGTTGGCTGAGCTGAACGGAAAGGCAGAGGAAAGCGCAATACGAAACGTCCTGGAACAGGTGGGATTAGACCCGGATGACAGGAGAAAGTACCGCAAGTATTCGCTTGGCATGAAACAGCGGCTTGGGATTGCTTCAGCTGTCATGGAAGAACCGCAGATCCTGATATTGGATGAACCTTTAAACGCGCTGGATAAGGATGGAATCGAGCTGTTTGAGAAAATCCTTTTTGAGCGGAAAAGGAAGAATTGCCTGATTGTTTTAGCCTGCCATGATGAACAGAAACTTCTGAAATATGCAGACAGAATCATAGAAGTGGAAAATGGCCGCTGTTCGGAACCTGTAAACGTATCAGAGTAGGTACAGCTGGAAGAGAGGGGATACCATTGAAAAGGAAAAAATGGAGAGTGACCGCTGCTGGAGTTGTCTTGATCGTGCTTGCGACGGCATATATCAGGTCTTACCAGTCTGTCAACAGCAAATGGAGTGACGCGCCTGTGGAAACTTATTCTGTTGGAGATTGTGTTGCCATGGAAGAAGATATTCTGATGGATGGCTCAATGCAGGGATATTCGATTACGGTGGTGGAGTCTGAAGTAATGGAATATCTGGATTATCTGGAGAAATATGGCGGGGAAGACGAATATACATATGCGCCGGACAAAGTATACGATGTCACGATCCTTTTAAAAAATGAAGAAGCGGCAGAAGGGACAGGTATCAATCTCTGGGATTTCTATATTCAGGGACTTGCTGTATATGCCAGCATAAATACGCAGCTTCTGGATCTTTCCAATCCGGATTTAGATGGCAATATCGCAATCGCCTTACGAGAAAATAGTGAGATGGAAATACATCTGCCGTTTAATCTGCTGGAAACACATTTTCGAGAAAACGTGTGGGAAAACCTGCAGGAATTTCCTATGCAATTAATTGTTACCCTGTATCCGGTAAAGAAGGTTGTACAGTTAATCTGAAAGGATTGAAAAATAAGATGAGCGCTTTTTCGTTGAAAATGACCGCTCAACTGTCTCAGAATTGAGCGGTCATTTCTGTGTTTTTTAGCCCACAATTGTATATGCGTCAGCGGAACCCTGCGGTGAATCCGAGCGGGACAGGCTATACCCGCCGCTGCCATTTGATTTTATGTCGAAATAGGTCGTTGTCCCATTATCTTTGATTGCCACCTTGCAGCTCTTGCTGCTTCCGGACAGATATTCCGTAATATCCACTTTATGGGACTCATAGTAAAGCCATATGGTACCGTCATCATCGGTCTCCACACTGGTCGAAAAGCTCTCAAGGACTTCATCCGCAGAGAGCGCGGTCTGCTCCCCTGAAGCATCCATGGAAACGCCGCCTCCTGAGGCTTCCTGAGTAGTCCCGTCTTCTGTCCAGGTAAACGTATAACTGCCGTCTGTTTCGCCGGTCACATCCACACTCTTTAGTTCGCCATGTATCCAGCCATGGATTCTGGTCTGGATGCCGCCAAGGTCTGTAGCATAAGCAGTCATGCTTCCTGCCACAATGGCCACACAGGCACATGCTGCGATAACCTGTTTTCTGCGACTGTTTCTTTTATTTTTCTGCATTTTTTCTACCTCCAAAGAAATGTCATCGGAGGCATGAAGCACCGAAAACGCTTCTTTGTATTTCTCCTTATTCGTCATCGTCCCATTCCTCCTTTAATGCCTGTTTGAGAAGCTTACGTCCCCGCATGAGCCGGATTTTTACGTTAGATTCACTCAGATTCAATATTTCTGCGATTTCCCGAACCGTGTAATCCTCGTAGTAATACAGATGGATGACAATCCGCTGCTTTTCCGGCAGCTTCATGACCTGTGCAAAGAGGTTTTCTGATTCGCTGCTTTCAAACGACAGTGTTGCCGTATATTCATCCAGTGAAACACGGTTCCGTCTCCAGAACGATCGGTTGACATCTTTTGCCCTGTTGATGGCCACCCGTAACAGCCAGGCACGGACGTGCTGTTCATCTTCAAAGCTTTTTTCTGATATATGGTATTGAAGGAATGTATCCTGGACTACGTCATCCGCATCCGCGGCATTTTTACAGATATGGAATGCAGCGGCAAACAGATTGTCCTTGTATCGCTCCAGCAATACCTCTGTTGGTATTTTCATGGGCGCTCCCTGTCACATAAATATGTGATTCTTTACAGTTTTGTAGTTCGGCAGGACTTTTGCGAGTCCGCTTTAAAAGGCCTTTCAATAATAACACGATTCAAAAAGGAAAATGGTTACAGGAAAGTTTTATTTTTTTGAAAAATATCTGGGAACAGATGTCAGGGATCCTTTCAGAATCTGATTAAAGCCTGTTTCAAGTGCATCGCAGCATTCGTTTTTCCAGGCACAAATTGGATGACAGCAGGAAAAATTCAGTATATAATAAGCGGAGAAACGAAGTTCTGATCGTGTATGGTTTTGATGAGGGGGAGAAATCGTGGACAACTATAAAGACTCGGAAGGAAAAGCGTTTTCCCAATCTTCGCAGGAGTCTCAATCCACAGAATGGAAGTGGTCATGGCAGGATGAATACCTGAAATGGCTGTGTGGCTACGCAAATACGGATGGAGGCTCCATATATATCGGTGTAAATGACGATGGATATATTGTTGGGGCAAAGGATTCAACGCGTCTGCTCGAAGGGTTGCCGAATAAGATTAATGATAAACTCGGCGTCCTTGCCAGCGTAAAGGTATTTACCGGCAGGCAGGGGGATAATATACGTTATGGCAATGCTGTACCTCAAAATATTTCTTCAAAGCTGATAAATCAGTATGCCTGCGGCCTGATCAGCCTGGATCGGATGGAAGAAACTGACCGAAGGTACAAAACACTTGCTATAATGGAAAAAGAGAATCCAATCTATATTGCGCATGATGGCACGATGGACTATATTGAGATAACCGTTCCCCGATATCCGTTTGCCATATCCTGTGATGGAAAGTATTATAAACGCTCCGGTTCCGTTCTTCACGAACTGAATGGATTTGAACTGCAAAATTTTTTGCTGGAAAGAGCCCGTCTGACATGGGATGCGGTTCCGATGCCGGATACCAGCGCAGAAGATTTGAGCAAAGAAGCACTGGCAGTTTTTCGAAAGAAAGCAGTTGCAAAAAAACGCATGACGGAAGCGGAGGCATCTGCGCCAGACGATGTGCTGCTGCATGATTTAAAGCTGTATGATCGCAATCATCTTGTTCGGGCGGCGTTGCTCATGTTTCATCCAGATCCTGAACAATATGTGACAGGCGCGTACATTAAAATAGCCTATTTTGCTCCGGCGGGAGCTTATGGGCAAAATAAGGTAGATGATATCATTTACTCGGATGATGTGCATGGTCCATTGATGACACAGGTGGACAAGGCAATCGACCTGATTTATACAAAGTATCTGAAAGCATTGATATCGTATGATGGTTTACAGAGAGTTGAAACATTTCTCTGGCCCAAAGAGGGTTTTAGAGAGGTATTGTTAAATTCCGTCAATCACAAAGCATATGAGACCGGTATACCGATTCAGATTCGGGTATATGATGATAAAATTACCATTTGGAATGACGGGCAGTGGCCGGATAAAATTGATGTGGCAAAAGTTTACGAACGCCATCCGTCCATTCCTCATAATCCCAAAATGGCAGATGTGTTTTATCGCTCCGGTGAGATTGAATCATGGGGAAGCGGTTTTGACAAAATAAAAATGGAATGTGACCAGGCCGACGCACCCTATCCCGTGATTAATGCGAATCCGAAAGGCGGAGTGGAACTGGTGTGCAATGCCTGCGATTTGTATATGAAATTGCTAAAATATGGAAGGTATTATGATACGTATCCCAAGGAGGAATCAGCAGAAACACAAATAGCAGATTCTCTATCTTCACAAGAAAGTAAATCTATTGACAGGATGATGGAGATCTTGAGCAGGGAACTTTCTGATAAAGAAAAGGTTAAAATCTTGCCCATTGTGGAATATTTGAAATCTCATGATAAGATTGATGCGCGAACGGCCAGTGAAGTTACAGGAAGATCCAGAGCGACTGCATCCAGATATTTACAGCAACTTGTTAAATTAAATGTGTTGGAAAAAAGAGGAGATTCGGTAACCACAACGTTTCAAAGGAAATGATGCGCGGCGATAATAAAGATATGTCAGAAAATGAGGAGCTATTTCTAAAATTAACAGAGAATGGGCAGCAATTGAGAAGCAATCAGTAAAATGAAATGCTTTTTGAGAGGCAATCTAAGAAATTGAGAAGCTTTTGAGAAGCATTTTGAAAAGCAATTGGATAGAATGAGGAGCTTTTTAGCTTCAGCCAGAACAGTGTGCATACTCTTACCTGATTCCGTGAGGTTCAGTGGTCTTAATCAACAGAAAAGCTGATAAATCC
>JAJPWX010000001.1 GCA_021205755.1 Lachnospiraceae bacterium
GAGCGCCGCGTCTCCGGGTTCAAGGTGCTTTCAAACACCGCGCCGAAGATGGTGGGGCTGATTCCTGACCAGTCGAAGCCTGTGCTGGCTTTCTCCAATAACAGATCACGAATTTCATCTGTAAAGATCGGTATCTCGATGTCCTCATCGGAGAAAAGTCCGCCGTTGACATAGGGGAACGCTGCCAGTTCTGGATTCTCCTCTGCCAGATAAGGATCACGTTCTTCCACCGGAGTATCCAAAATCTGAAACAGTTCCATCATTGCCTTGCGCATATGACGGGTGTCGGATTCCGCCAGATAATCATGGAACATCCCGTGCCGTCCGAAGATGCCAGCATCCTCTGCATAAAGGCAGAACACCAGACGGACGCATAGCACGTTCAGACTGTGCATCGCTTTCTTGCTGGTGGGGTCGCGGTATTGCTTGGCAAACGCATCATAAAGCAGGCCGACGATCTCACCGGCGGCCATGGAGACTTCCATTTCACGTTTCAAATGCTCGTTGCCCGTGTCCACCAGAAATTGCAGGCGATAGTATTCCTTTGGCAGATCCTCCAGCTTGATGATCTCCGGTTCTCCGCCGGGCTTATTCATGTCGTAGACCCAAAACTCCGCAAAGTTGCAGGTCACGACCCACCGGGGATGCTTGTCCACTGGAAGCTCCACAATATATCGCTTTGCCTGCTGGAAAGGCGTCAGAAATGTCCCATCAGATTGCTTGATGGGCTTTTTCAAATCCTTTCCCAGACCTTTTTGCTCGATCATCACTCTGGTAGACGGGATCATACCGTCGATAAAGCTGGTGTGGTCGAGATGTACCTGTTCTTCAAAAACAATAAAGTGCGTCGGACTTTCCACGCCGTACACACTTTGCAGCAGTTCCAGCCAGAATGACTGGCTTTCACCCTTTTCATAGCCGCGGCCCTTCCAGTGTTCAGCAAAGGCTTTTGCAGCGGCTTTCTGTTCTGTATCTGTCATAAGCGGTTCCCCCATGCCCCGGAATTATCACTGTTTATGATACCACATTCAGGAGGCTTTCTCAATCGGAGGTTGTCTGTATTTTAAGAATTTCTGTGGAAAATAGATAACGGTATGGTTTTTGGTGGACGATTGACAAACACCCCAAAATGCTATATCATATACACATACACCCTTATGTATGTCAGGAGGTAATGGAATGAGACAATGTATGGATGCGGACAATCTGCATCGCAGATTAAAGAAAATAATCGGTCAGGTACAGGCGATTGACCGTATGGTAGATGAAGATGTTCCCTGTGAGGATATTCTGGCACAAATCAATGCGGCGAAATCTGCCCTGCATGGCTGTGGTAAGGTTGTCCTGGAAGGTCATATTCAGCATTGCGTGAGGGACGGCATTGAACATGGTGATGCAGATAAAACTATAGCAGACTTCACAAAGGCAGTAGAGCGTTTCGCCAACATGGGATAACCACAGAATCAACAAAACTTTTCAACATTTCATTTTGAAATTTAGAGAATCACCCGTTTTTTCGGAGCTGGTTCTCTTTTTTTTTGCCCCTCTTGACAACCCATACCCCCATAAGTATAATATAGATACACATACCCCTATTGGTATAAGTCTGGAGGAATAGAATGAAACAGTTGATGAAAAAGCTGGAGTCGCTTTTGGAAAAGGGTGGCACAAAAAAAGATATTACACTGCTTGTGATATCAGGAATATTCCTGATACTCAGCTTAACAGGTTGGAATCCGCTCCCGTTCGACTTAGCATGGATTTCGATTATCTTATGTGGTATCCCGATTATTCTGGAAGCCATTATCGGACTGGTCACTGCCTTTGACATCAAAGCGGACGTTCTGGTATCCATCGCTCTGATTGCCTCGGTCTGCATCGGTGAGGATTTTGCCGCCGGTGAAGTCGCATTTATCATGCAGTTGGGCGGACTGCTGGAGGACTTGACGGTTGCAAGGGCAAGAGCCGGTATCGAAAAGCTGGTGCATCTGACGCCGCAAACAGCACGGCTTATTGCAGATGGAACTGAGAAAATTGTTCCTGCGGAAGAAGTTCCTGTAGACGCTCTGCTGCGTGTCCTTCCGGGCGAAACGGTTCCCGTGGACGGCGTGATTGTTTCAGGACAGACTTCTGTCAATCAGGCTGTTATGACCGGCGAGTCTCTGCCGGTGGATAAGACAGTGGGTGATGAGGTGTCCAGTGGTACGGTTAACCAATTCGGCGCTTTTGAAATGCGGGCTACTAAGGTTGGTGAGGACAGCTCTATTCAGAGGATGATACGGTTGGTGCAGTCAGCAGATGCAGGAAAGGCAAAAATCGTAGGCGTAGCTGACCGCTGGGCTACTTGGATTGTTGTGATTGCCCTCTCTGCCGCCTCCTTAACCTGGCTCATCAGCGGTGAAATCATCCGCGCGGTAACGATACTCGTTGTGTTCTGCCCGTGTGCGCTGGTGCTTGCCACACCAACGGCAATTATGGCGGCAATCGGAAACGCCACCAAACACGGCTTCCTTGTCCGAGAGGGCGATGCGCTGGAGAGGCTGGCTTCTGTCACTAAAATCACCTTTGACAAGACAGGAACGCTGACCTATGGAACGCCGCAGGTTATTAAAGTCGTAAGCATTGCAGACGGAATTGCCGATACCGAACTGTACCGTATTTGCGCATCGACGGAGCAGTTTTCGGAGCATCCCCTGGGGAAAGCGATTGTCCGTTCGTATAAGCAGGACAATGATGCGGAACTTCTCCCTTGTGAAAACTTTCAGATGCTCCCAGGACGTGGCGTCTGCGCCGAGGTTGGCGGGCAAATTATCCTTGCAGGCAATCTGGAAATGCTCACAGAAAACAAGATAGATGTGTCGGGGGCTGTTCTTGCACAGGTGAATCAGTATCTGTCCCAGGGCTGCACTGTGACTTATCTCGCGGTGTCCGAACGGCTCAGCGGATATATTGTTCTTTCGGACACGATGCGTGAGGAAAGCGTCGGTATGATTGACGCATTGAAAGATTTAAATGTACAACCTGTCCTTTTGACGGGAGATAATGAAAGAGCCGCCTCCGCCATTTCCACTCAGCTTCATATCGAAGAACTTCATGCGGATTGTCTGCCGGAGGACAAATTAAACTGGATAGACGCTTACCAAAAGAAAGACGAGGCTGTCTGCATGATTGGTGATGGCGTGAACGATGCGCCCGCCCTGAAAAAAGCGAATGTTGGTATTGCGATGGGCGGCGTGGGAAGTGATATTGCAGTTGATGCGGCAGACATCGCCCTGGTGGACGATGAAGTAAAAGAACTGCCCCATTTGATTGCATTATCTAAGCGGATGATGGCGACGATTAAGCTGAATATGACTTTTTCCATGACGCTGAATGTTATCGCTATCATTCTCGCAATCATCGGAACATTAAACCCGGTTGTCGGTGCGTTGGTACATAATGCCGGCTCGGTTTTAGTGATTATAAATTCAGCACTGCTGTTGAGATGGAGGAAAAAGTAATGGTCATTAGTATTATTGGCGCAGTCATTGGAGCCATGATTGCAGCGTTTGGTCTGTACTATCTGGTCAAGGAATGGAAAGACCCTGAGTCGAAAAAGATTTATGGTATTATCAGCGGGATTGGCGGAGTGATTTTCATCGCCATGCTTATAAAGTTGCTGGTAGAACTACTGTAAATAACATACGGATCATAAAAACGCGGTAATGCCCATCAGAGAAATTACGGTATCTCTGGTGGGCATTATTATGTTTATACCCCTTTCCCTGCTCAGAAATCTGATAGAAAAAAGTTGGCTGTATTCGGTCATTTATCGGGTGTGGTTCTTTTTAGAAATCATTTCTTGATGGAAAGTGCAAAACGAGCGGTCAATAATATGGGCTGTTGTCAAGCCAGCCTGTCACATGACTGCTACTTCATATCTTGCAGGAGCATCCGGAGATTCCGTATAAGACCTTCGAGATGGAGTTCCCCGACCGCTATGCTGTGCTGGCATGGATTTGCCACAATCAGCTGGGCCGTCGCAATCTGACGGAGGAGCAAAAAAAGTACCTGATTGGGAAACAGTACAATTCCGAAAAGAAATCCGATTTCAGAGGCAATCAGTACACTTCAACCGATGAAAGTGCTTGTCCCCCCAAGGGGGACAAGCAAAAGCGCACCTGGGAAAAGGTCGCTGAAGAAAACCATGTCGGGAAGAAATATGTGTATAATGCCGGGCGCTATGCGGATGGCGTGGATGCCGCCGATGAAATCGAACCCGGCATCCGTCAGGATATTTTATCCGGCAAAATTGCTCCCACGGCAAAGGATGTCTCGGAAGTTGCTGACGCCGAACCGGAGGAACGTCCAGAGATGGTCAGGCGGCTCCGTATGACAAAAGAAGAAAAAAACGAAGAACTGAGACGGATGAGGGAAATCGGTGAAAGTTTACGAACTGCCAGGAAGGTGACGGAGGAAAGTATCAACCATTCACGACATCCACAAGGTACTCCGTTGTGCATTCAATCAGGCCGTGAAGTGGGAGTACATCGCTAAGAACCCGTTCTTAAATGCGACCCTTCCGGAGCATAAGGAAAAGAAGCGTTCGGCATTAACGCCGGAGCAGCTTTTCAAGGTGCTGGACTTTACTGACCGGCCTGAAATCTACGACTACTACATGATGCACTGTGCCATTCAGCTGGCCTTTGCTTGCAGTATGCGCGGTGGTGAGGTCGGCGGCGTTCAGTGGGACCGCATCAACTTCGCTGAGAGGACGCTTTATATTGACAGGGTCATTGACCGGGTTGACCGCAAGCTGGCTGACACCCTGGCAAAAATGGATGTGATGTACCGTTTTCCGAATCTCTATCCCGGCACCAGGACGATGATTGTTCTCAAGCAGCCTAAGACCGAGGGAAGCATCCGCAATGTCTACATCCCGGAAACGGTCATTCAGAAGTTGCAGACGTTGAGAAAGCTCCAGGATAAGCTCAAGGTTGAGCTGGGAGATGACGGCTATATGGATTATGGCCTTGTGATTTGTCAGGCAAACGGAAGACCCATCATGACGGAGCATCTGAATAAGCGCTTCAAGGATATTCTCACCGCCATGAATGACCCGGAGATTGATGTGAGCGACATCGTTTTTCACAGCATCCGTCACACCAGCGCAGGCGTAAAGCTCCGACTTTCCAATGGTGATCTGAAAGCTGTTCAGGGCGATGGAGGGTGGAGTACGCCGGATATGGTAACAAAGCGTTATGCTCATATTCTTGATGAAGACAGGCGCTCGATTGCTTCCCAGATGGAAGAACGCTTCTATCATAACGCAGGCAACATTGACCCCATCGAACCGAAGCCTGTTCCGGAGGAAAACAAGGCTCCCGCTGCTCCGACTTTAGATGCAAACGCGCTTGCATCGCTCCTGACCAGCAACCCCGAACTGCTGGCAGAAGTTCTGAAGTCCGTCCAGCTTGCTAATTCGTGAGCATTTTATTAGCATCACGATTCAGTGGTCAAAAAGCCTTATTAGCAAATCTCCTCCAAACGGCCCGAAAAAAGCCGATTTCGAGATCGCCAATTAGCAAATTGGCCGCTGAAAAGTGTCCGCTCCAAAGGTTCACCTTTTCCCATGAAGGGCTGTGGCACGGAAATTTATTAGCAGATTTTATTAGCAAAAAACTTGATCACTTTTTTATTGCAAGGCAAAAAGAACGCCGAAAGCCTTGAAAAATAAGGCTTTCGGCGTTGTTAGCTGGCGTCCGCGAGGTGACTCGAACACCCGACCTACCGCTTAGGAGGCGGTCGCTCTATCCAACTGAGCTACGCAGACGTATGAAGTTTATTAGCAGAGGTCCCCGCGGAAAAGTGTCCGCTTTAGGTTCTCTTAGGAGGCGGACGCTCTATCCTACTGAGCTACAGAGACTTACACCCGCTCAGTATACTACATCCGGCCTGAAATTACAAGCCATCATTTTTAAGTCAAAATTCATGC
Organism: Lachnospiraceae bacterium; assembly: GCA_021205755.1. Classification (GTDB taxonomy): domain Bacteria; phylum Bacillota; class Clostridia; order Lachnospirales; family Lachnospiraceae; genus Choladousia. Next base: position 5,975 of record JAJPWX010000001.1, read on the forward strand.
TCACATTCAAAGCATTCACACTCAAAGGTGCATCTGCAAAGATATCTGCAATTTCATGTCATTCAAACTGAATCTTCCCTTGCAGCCAGATATTTCCTTTGAATCTGCGTCCAACCTCCGGCTCGCCGAGCAAATCCTTTTCGTTGATGCAAACGTCAAACAGAAGATCGTTGCACTCGATATTCATCAGATAGATTTTCTCGCCAGTGGATGAATTTTCTACCTTCTTGCAGTATTCAATATTGCCCATAATCTGATACTGATCGCATTCAATCCCATATGGCATGAAAAAAGTGTCAACGATGGAGTAAACGTCCTCATTGTACATTCTTCTGGATATCATGGAATATGTATCCATATCTTCAATTGTCAGACTTTCAATGGCTTCCTCATCTCCATTTTTCGCGGCAGACATCAGCTTACTGTGTTTTTCGGTCGTTATATGCTGCTGGTTCAGCTGGTGGGTATCCTTCTGAATAGGGAAAAGCACCATTCCATTGTTGGAAAGACCAGCAAGAGTAGCTGTCACTTTGCGGTTGAAAATCTTATTCAAGACTCCTTCCCGTTGATATTCGGCTGCGTTTTGAAGGTAGAAAATGATGGAAACGCCAATATGGCAGTCCTCACAGACGCCGGCGTAGGAGACGCCGTCTACGCGTCTCTCCAGCGTCACATCTTCCACCGGGGTAACTTTTGCCCCATTAAAATAAGGAAAATAATATTGCCTGTGAAATCCGTTTTCATCCAGACTGCCGCAAATTGCAATTCCCATATCGGTAGCATATTCTTTTTTCATCTGGATGAAAACAGTCTTATTCTCTTCTTTGGCGATTTCCCGCTCCGTATAATCATGAAAAACCTCGTCCAGAAGCTTTTCCATATCCGTTTCATTATTTATTTCACTGAATCCGATTGCCCTTAAATATGAATGCATGTATGCTCCTTATTTTGCCGTAATCAGCTCTTTTCCGCCCATATACATACGCAGCGCTTCCGGAATCCGCACGGAACCATCCTCGTTCAAATTGTTCTCAAGGAAGGCGATTAGCATTCTAGGCGGCGCAACACAGGTGTTGTTCAGAGTATGTGCCAGGTATTTTCCATTTTTCCCGTTTACGCGGATTTTCAGTCGCCTTGCCTGCGCGTCTCCGAGGTTCGAGCAGCTTCCCACCTCAAAATACTTTTTCTGACGCGGCGACCAGGCTTCCACATCAACAGATTTTACTTTTAAGTCAGCCAGATCACCGGAGCAGCACTCTAAAGTACGAACCGGAATATCCAGGGTACGGAAGAAGTCTACCGTGTTTTTCCACAGGCGGTCATACCACATCATACTGTCTTCCGGTTTGCAGACTACAATCATCTCCTGCTTTTCAAACTGATGGATGCGGTATACGCCGCGCTCCTCGATACCATGTGCGCCTTTTTCTTTGCGGAAGCAGGGAGAATAGCTGGTCAGAGTATAAGGCAGGTTTTCCTCCGGAATAATCTGATCGATAAACTTTCCGATCATTGAATGCTCGCTCGTACCGATGAGATAAAGATCTTCCCCTTCAATTTTGTACATCATGGCATCCATCTCAGCAAAGCTCATGACACCAGTCACTACATTGCTGCGAATCATATACGGAGGAATACAATAGGTAAATCCTCTGTCAATCATAAAATCACGAGCGTAGGAAAGCACAGCAGAATGCAGTCTGGCCACATCGCCCATCAGGTAATAAAATCCGTTTCCGGCCACTCTTCCGGCCGCATCCATATCAATGCCGTTCAGCTTTTCCATAATTTCCGTATGATACGGAATCTCGAAATCCGGTACAAATGGTTCCCCAAAACGCTCCAGCTCCACATTCTCGCTGTCGTTCCTTCCGATTGGCACGGACGGATCAATGATATTCGGGATAATCAGCATAATCTCGCGGATTTTTGCCTCTACTTCTTTCTCCTGCACATCAAGCTCTTCCATACGCTGAGAATTCTGCGTTACCTGACGTTTGATCTCTTCTGCCTCTTCTTTTTTTCCCTGTGCCATCAGAGCGCCAATCTGTTTGGATATCTTATTCCGGTTTGCGCGCAGAGCTTCTACTTCCTGCTTGATATCACGGTTTTTCTGATCCAGCTCCAGCACTTCATCCACAAGCGGCAGCTTTTCATCCTGGAACTTATTCCGGATATTCTGTTTTACTACTTCAGGATTTTCTCTCACAAACTTGATGTCTAACATTTTATTGTCCTCCATTCATATCACTAAAATAGGCTACCGCCTGACGCAACGCTTCCTTCTCTTCCGGTCCGAGCACGATGTAAGATTCCCCTTTTACAATCTCCTTTACATAGGTATAACAACCGTCTCTTCCATGTATCGTATTTAATACAAAGCCGGAATCACTTTCATCCAGCATAGCCAACGCAAAACTAAGCCGTCCCCCAACATCTGGAAAAGCATCGTATTTCACAATACCGATTTTATTCGCAGACCTCTTCTGAATTTCCTTGATTCTGTGTATTTCGTCGTTATGAAGTCTGCTCATTTCGGTCAGCTTGTCTACTTCAAGAAATTTCTGTGTGAATGCTTTCTCTAATGAGACCGCATCTTTTCCCTTCATAAAAACACGGTACTTCTTTAAAAATCTGGTCATTTTCATTGAAACATGGACCATATAAAGCAGAACCAGGACTAATATTCCCATCATGGCAATGATCAGAATACCCGGATCCACTCCAAGTGAATTTAAAATACTACTTTCCATTTTGTTTTCCTCTTATAACGTTTCCCCTAATTACTTATACCAGACGTTTTCTTATAAAACAATTCTTTTTTGCAGATATTTTCTCTTTTCTTACTTATTTCTACCAGAACCATATCTTTTTACTGTACCGAATGTTCTGTCGATATCGACTGAAAAAGATACATCAGTCGTTCCAGTTCCTCATTCGAGTAGTAATCTATAACAATTTTTCCCTTATTATTTTTTTTGTGCTCTATGGAAACCTTTGTTCCCAGCAAAGCTTTCATTTTATCCGCAAGATCCTGATATATAAATGCATTTGCATTCTCTTGTTTTGTTTTTTCTTCTTTCTTTTCACTAAAAGTTTTGACCATACGCTCTACTTCGCGAACGCTCATCTTTTCGTCAAAGACTTTCATAGCAAATTTGTATTGAAGTTCTGGATCAGTAATTGCCAGCAAAGCTCTTGCATGTCCGGTGGTAATCATTTCGTCTATTACCATCTGCTGCACTCGCTCATCAAGCTTTAACAGACGCATTGAGTTTGTTACCGCTGTCCGGCTTTTCGATACACGCTCTGCTACCTCATCCTGCTTTAGTTCAAACTCAGTCAGCAGTCTTTTGTATGCCACCGCTTCTTCAATCGGATTCAGGTTTTCTCTCTGAATATTTTCGATCAGAGAAATTTCTACTGCCTGCTGTTCAGAAAATTCCCGGATTATCACGGGTACTTCCTTCAACCCCGCCATTTTGGCAGCCCGCCATCTTCGTTCTCCGGCAATTATCTCATAATAATCGCCTTTTTTCTGTACAATCAATGGCTGTATAACACCAAATTGCCGGATAGAATCCGCCAGTTCGATCAGGGAATCTTCATCGAACTTTTTCCGCGGTTGATCTCTGTTTGGCTCAATTTCTGTCAGTTTCAGCTTTATTTCTTCGTTTTTTATAATTGTTTTTTCCTTTGGAGGAGCTGAAGCCTTTTCCTGTGCCTGCTTTGGCGCAATCAGCGAATCAAGTCCCTTTCCCAATCCTGTTTTCTTTACTGCCATTCTTCATCTCCCCTATGTACTACTTCTTCTGCTAACAAACGATATGCTTCCGCACCAGATGACTTTGTATCATATTCAATCACCGGCAATCCATAGCTTGGTGCCTCAGCCAGTCGGACATTTCTGGGAATAATACTTTTATATATATTCTGATGAAGATTTTCTTTCACATTTTCTACTACCTGCAGCGAAAGATTTGTTCTTGCATCATACATTGTAAACACGACGCCTTCAATTTCAATTTCCGGATTTAAACGTTCTTTGACAAGATCAATCGTATGAATCAACTGACTTAAGCCTTCCAAGGCGTAATATTCACACTGGATTGGAACCAAAACAGTATCTCCCGCACACATAGAATTGATTGTAAGCATATTCAAGGACGGCGGACAGTCAATCAGTATAAAATCATAATCGGATTTCATTGGCTCGAGCGATTTTTTCAGTAAAAACTCTTTATTTTCAATTCCAATCAATTCGATTTCCGCACCGGATAGATTAATATTTGAGGGAAGAAGAGACAATTCTTTATATACTTCTTTACATACACACTCATCAAAAGTGCATTCTTCAAGAAGTAATTCATAAACTGTTTTTTCTACCTGATCTTTTTCTACGCCGAATCCACTTGTAGTATTTCCCTGTGGATCCATATCTACGACAAGCACTTTTTTCCCCATTTCTGCAAGTGCTGCTGACAGATTAATTGTCGTAGTGGTTTTACCTACTCCGCCCTTCTGATTTGCAACCACTATCGTTCTCCCCATTTTTATTTTCTGTCCCCCTTTATCCCTATAATTTTTCGATTGTATCCTTATTATAAGGTTTTCTTCCTGTCTTGAAATATTCTCATTTTCTTATCTATCGTTTAGTATACCACCAATCATCTACAATTACCACTCAAAATGTTTCACGTGAAACATTCCTCTGTTTTTCACAAAAACACCTGTCTAATCAGTTAGATTTTCCAACTTTTTTGCATAATCCTTTATCAGAGTCATGGCACTGCGTAGTTCCGTCTTACAACGATTCTTATTTCCATTCACCAAAGCCAAGGATGTTTCTATCTTTTTATAAATCAGACTTAGAAAATCATTTAAGTCATTTAGAGATATCATATCTGATTGAATATCATTGTTTTTATCATTATTGAGTGAAACAGGCGAAGAATTATTTTTCTGATCATTCATTTGTTCATTTGTTTGATCATTTGTTTGCTTGTTTGTTTGCTCATATCTATATTCAGCAGATGTATAATTTTCAGCTTCTTCTTTCAGCAGATGTAGTTCTTTTTTCTGTTTCATAGCTTCGTCTATCATCTGACTTACATATTCCATTCTTCGTTTGATGCCATTTATTTTATTCTGTGTTTCTTCAATTTTATCGTCCGCCTGCAAATCAATTGTTCTTGGAGAAAAAATATTTGTATCGATTTTTTTATCATGCTGCAGCTTTTCTAATACTTTTTCATTACAATCCAGATCGTTTACAAGATCCTGCATTTCCTGCTGAAGTGAATTCAGCTTCATATCATTTTCTGTCTGGATATCTTTTATATATTCCTTTAACATTCAAACAAAACCTCCGAAAGCAATTACATATAATCATACATCATTTATGATCAAAAGAAAAGCAAAAATTATCGTATTTTCACATGAACTCATCATTAAATGCAGGATCATGTTGTCATGAACAGTGTTAATTCATTTTTATTCAATGTTTCACGTGAAACATTCTAAAGAATAATATTTTGTAAGGTCTGGTTGAGGCCAGGACAAAAATATACAAAATATGACACTGCATTTTCAGGTGACAGAATCAAAAGAAAGGGGTATAATAGGTAACACAGGCGTAAAGGCAGAAAACAGGAAAATCATTTTCAGTCAGAGGAAGAAAGGAAATAATATATATATGAAGAAAAAAGCATTAAAACTATCCATCGCATCAATTGGAATTCTAGAATGCATAAATCGATACATTGACTCTTACGTTGTCAAAAGAGAATCAAAACCGAATGTAAAGTACTACAAGTGGGAAAATGGAAATATTTGCTATACAATGAATGGAAAAGGACAGCCATTGCTTCTCATACATGATCTGAATGTGTTTTCATCCGAAAAAGACTGGTCCGAAATTGTCAAAAGACTCTCTCAAAAATATAAAGTCTACACGATTGATCTGCCTGGATGCGGGAGATCAGACAAACCTGCCATTACCTATACAAATTATTTTTACGTACAGGCGATAACTGATTTTATAAAAACAATTATACAGGAAAAAACAAATGTGGTAGTGTCAGGATGCTCCTCGTCTTTCGTGTTAATGGCAGATTCTCTGACGCCGAATCTGATAGATGAAATCTATATGATTAATCCGCCATCCTTTGCCTCATTAAACAGGCAACCTGGCAAATACTCAAAGGGATTAAAGACTCTTTTGGGACTTCCGGTCATTGGGAGAACATGCTATTATATCGCCACAAACCGTACAAATACTGAGTATTACCTATCAGAAAAATGCTTTTTTAACCCGTTTCACATGAAACAATGTCATGTAAAAGCAGCCTATCAGGCTTCGCATGATCGAAAAGGAAAAGGAAAATACTTACTTGCCAGCCTTGAAGGAAACTACTTAAACGTAGACATTACAAAAGCTCTGAAAAGTAGAAAAGGGAAAACAGTGTTAATCATTGGTGAAAAAGAAAGCGGTTCAGCTGAGATATCCGCAGAATACAGCAAAATCAGGGAGAACCTGATCATATACACCATTAAAAACACAAAACATCTTCCGCAATTGGAAATGCCGGAAGATGTATGCAATCTGATACAAATAGATTCTTAACTGTTCAGTACTTTCACAGTTACAGGGGATTTTTTGCAGGAATACCAGCTTTACGTGGGTATTTTGCGGGAGTTCCCCTTTCTTTTTTTATAAAAACAAGAGAACGCTCAATATCAGTATCTGGAATTGATACTTTTCGAATGTCCTGCATAGTACCACCAAGCAAATAAATTGCTTTTTTTGCATCAGAACATTCCTGCTCAACAGAAGAAGATTTGTAAGAAACGAAATAACCTCCTCTATGCACAAAAGGAAGACAATATTCAGACAGAGAAGACAGGTTTGCTACAGCACGTGAAACACAAAGATCAAATTTTTCTCTGTATTTGGAATCACATGCAGCTTCCTCAGCACGAGCATGAATCGCAGTGACGTTCTGCAGCTTTAGCTGCACAATCACTTCTTTCAGAAACAAGACCCTTTTATTGAGAGAATCCAGAAGAAGCACCTCCAAATCAGGACGTAAAATATTCAAAGGGATTCCTGGAAAACCAGCCCCGGTTCCTACATCTATCACGGTATGGAAAGACTGCGTTTCTTCTGAAAAAAGAAGAGCGCTGTCGATAAAATGCTTCTGTACAACATCTTCAAATTCCGTAATTGCAGTCAGATTCATAACCTTATTTTTTTCAATAAGAAGCTCATAATAGGATAAAAACTGGAATACTTGCAGTTCAGAGAGAGAAATTCCAATCTTTTGAAACTGCTCCTGAAGATAAAATTCATAATCATCCTGTTTTAAATTCATAAACATTTCTCCTCTCCCGCTTGCAGATAATTCTAATCAAATACCACAATGCATATAAAACTACTTACTTGCCGCTTCGTGGAAATGAATCCTTAGCTGGAATAAAATATCCACTAAAATCTGTAAAGTTATCCACATTTCATCCAGAAAATGTGGATAACTTTTAAAAAGCACGTAATAATGAACCAATTCATGCTCAATGCCATTTACAATTGAGAATCAATTACTGATTCTTCAAATATACAAGTAAGACAGAAATGTCTGCCGGTGATACACCGGCAATTCTGGAAGCCTGACCTATTGATGATGGTCGATATTTTGAAAGTTTTTGCTGTGCTTCCAATCGCAATCCAGAAATTCGATCATAATCAATATTATCCGGAATTCCTTTCTTTTCCAGTTTTTTAAATTGCTCAACCTGACGAACCTGACGATCCAGGTAACCTTTATATTTTATAGAAATATTTACCTGTTCAACAACATCTGCCGGCAAAGGTTTGCGGCCTGTATCAATTTCAGAAAGTATTTCATAGGAAAGTTCTGGTCGGCGAACAAGCTCTCCGAGACAAATAGATGATTTTAATTCTGTACTCCCATGCCTTTTCAGAAAACTCTGTACACCTGGCTGATCACTGACGTAAGTAGATTCCACGCGCTGAATTTCCGATGCAATCTGTTCTCGCTTTTTCAAGAAGCTCTGATAACGTTCTTCCTCAATCAGGCCTATCTCATATCCTTTTTCCGTTAGCCGAAGATCCGCATTGTCCTGTCGAAGTAAAAGACGATACTCCGCGCGTGAAGTCATCATGCGATAAGGTTCTATATTTTCCTTTGTAACAAGGTCATCAATCAGAACACCAATATAAGCCTCCGACCGGTCAAGGATAAGCGGCTCTTTCCCCTGTATTTTCCGCGCCGCATTAATTCCCGCTATAAGACCCTGCGCAGCCGCCTCTTCATAACCAGAGCTGCCATTAAACTGGCCGGCGGAAAACAGTCCGCTAATCTGTTTAAATTCAAGAGAAAGCTTCAGCTGACGCGCATCAACGCAGTCGTATTCAATTGCATAAGCATTTTTTACCAGACGAGCTTGCTCCAGGCCAGGAACAGAACGATACATAGCAATCTGCACATCCTCCGGGAGGGAACTGGACATACCAGAAATATACATCTCATTGGTATGGATTCCTTCCGGCTCAATAAAGACCTGATGTCGATCCTTATCTGGAAATTTCATGACCTTATCTTCAATCGACGGACAATATCTTGGTCCGGTGCCCTGAATCTTTCCGGAATAAAGAGGCGAACGATCAATATTTTCACGAATAATTTCATGCGTCCTCTCGTTGGTATAAGTCAGCCAGCAGGAAACCTGCTCTTTTTGAACTGATTCCGGATCTGTTGTAAAGGAAAAAGGAACAACGTACTCATCACCTTTTTGCTCTTCCATTTTAGAATAATCAATGGAGGGTCCCGCAATTCGCGCAGGGGTACCAGTTTTGAATCGTCGAAGCTCAATGCCAAGCGAACGCAAGGAATCGGTCAGATGATTCGCTGCCGCCAGTCCATTGGGGCCGGTGTACATACTCACATCCCCATAAATACATCGCGCTTTTGAATAAGTTCCGGCGCACAAAACAGCAGCTTTACAGTGAAAAACAGAACCAGAATACGTTTTGATCCCTGTGAGTTTCCCATCTTCCACAAGAAGATCGGTCACTTCGAGCTGTTTTATCTCCAGATTCTCTGTCTGTTCCAGAACCTGCCGCATACTTCTGGTATAATCGGACTTATCTGCCTGCGCACGCAAAGAATGAACAGCAGGACCTTTGGACTGATTCAGCATTTTTGACTGAATAAAGGTCTTATCAATGTTTTTTCCCATCTCTCCGCCTAAGGCATCCACTTCTCGCACAAGATGACCTTTGGAGCTGCCCCCGATATTCGGATTACATGGCATCAACGCAATACTGTCAACGCTCACCGTAAAAATCACGGTATGCAGCCCAAGTCGGGCACAGGCCAGTGCCGCCTCACAGCCGGCATGACCGGCACCGACAACCACCACATCCACATATTCCTCAACCAAACTCATTTTTCACACTTACCTTCTATTCACCGAAATCATTTATAACTGTCTGTACAAACCGAGCAATTCAGAACAGCTGCAGGACATAAATTTCCTGTTTTCTACGATATTGTTCTGAACTGTGACAAAATTACTTTCCCATACAAAACCGTCCGAAAATTTCATCAACGAGATCCTCACCAACCTCTTTTCCAATAATACGCCCAAGCGCAATATAAGAATCCATAAGGTCTATCGTGTAAAAATCTTCTGGCATCCCTAAAGAAATACTTTCGCATACCTTTTTAAGACTTTCTCTGGCACGGATCAATTCAGACTTTTGTCTGGCACTGGTAATATAGACTTCATCATTGAAAGAAAGAGTTCCATGATAAAACATATCATGTAATGTCTGTTCAAACTGATCCATGCCAGTCTGCTCTTTCGCAGATATTTCAATCACAGGAAAAGAATCGCCGGTGTAGGCCTGCACATCATCCGCAGTTGTCACTTGCTGTAAATCCGATTTATTTAAAAGAATAATAGAGCTTCGTCCATTCAGCTGCTTCAATATTTCCTCATCGTTTTCATCCAGAGAGGTAGAAGAATCCACTACATAAAGAATCAAATCTGCAGTTTCCGCTTTTTCCCAGGCTTTGCTGACACCTATTTGTTCAATATAATCATCTGTGCTGCGTATTCCAGCCGTATCTATCACATTCAGGTTAATGGCGCCCAGCGAAATTGTCTCCTCCAACGTATCTCTTGTCGTTCCGGCAATATCGGTCACAATTGCACGATCTTCTCCGGCCAGAACATTCAGAAGAGAGGATTTTCCCGCATTTGGCTTTCCAAGAATCACAGTCTGAATTCCTTCCTTTATCATTCTGCCATTATCTGCAGATGCAATCATCTTATTTAAAACAGAAGACATCTCCTCCATCTCAGACAAGAGAGTTGCCGGATATCCATCAAGAGAATAATGCTCCGGATCGTCCAAAGCAGACTCAATAAAAGCGGTGTGATAGAGAAGTCTCTCACGAAGAGAGGTAATTTTATGACCTAATGAACCTTGCAGCTGACTTAACGAATTTTGCAAAGCATATTCATTCTTTGCCTGAATCACATCGGCTACGGATTCAGCCTGGGAAAGATCGATTCTACCGTTTAAAAAAGCACGTTTTGTAAATTCCCCAGGTTCAGCAGGACGGGCACCATTTTTCAGAACGGTCTCTAACACACGTCTTGTGGCGTAAATCCCACCATGACAATTAATTTCAATCGTGTCTTCGGTTGTAAAGCTTTTGGGTGCGCGAAAAACTGTGACAAGAACTTCATCCACGGTCTGTCCCTCATCGCGGATATACCCATAGTGCACTGTATGAGAAACCTGTTTGGAAAGTTTCTTTTTTCCTCTCGGTGATTCAAAAACCCGGTCGCCAATCAGAAATGCTTCTTTTCCGCTGACTCTTACAATCCCGATCCCAGAACCGCCGAGCGCTGTTGAGATTGCTGCAATTGTTTCATTTGACCTGTCTTCCATTTATAATCACCTCTCCCAGTTTCATAGCAATTCAGAAAGGTTATCAACGAACAAATCTGTATCCTGTGCGGAAAAAGGGAAAGATACCACGTACCTTTCCCTTGTCCAGCTATCCTCATAAGGATCTCATTACTCATAACTGCTCAGAATCTTCACAGTTATTCTTCACTTTGATCCAGGGAATCATTCGCCTCCGCAAAATCTCGCTGTTCACTCTCAATTGCCGTCTCCCCAGCTTCAAAACTCTCCCTATCATATGTGCGGCGGTTGTAATTTCCGCGCTCATATCGTCCACGGCGATTATTACCATATTTGGAATATCCGCGGTTTCTGCTGTGATCCCTGTCATCTCTGTCTCGATCTTTCTTAAGGGTGACCACAACCTTTCGATATGGTTCCTCCCCCTCGCTGTGAGTCGTGACATATGGGTCATTCTGCAATGCAGAATGAATGATTCGTCTCTCATATGGGTTCATTGGCTCAAGAAATACCGGTCTTCTGGTTTTCTTTACTTTCATGGCAATATTCTTTGCGAGGTTTTCCAGCGTCGCCTTTCTACGGTTACGATAATCCTCTGTGTCTACCTTCACGCGGGTATAAGAAGATTTTCCCTTATTTACAACCAGGCTGGTCAGATACTGCAGGGAATCAAGCGTTTGGCCTCTTTTGCCAATCATGATACCCATATCTTCGCCTTCAAGATTCACGCAAAGAATATCATCCTCAAATTCAGCAGTAATCTCATCCTTCATTCCCATCGCCTGAAGCACATCTGAAAGGAAAGTAATCGCACGCTGCTTTGCTTCTTCCGGATCCGCCGGTGTCTTAGGAATTTTTGCCTCCTCGTCTTCTCTCACAGCTGTTATCTCATTTGGCTCATCCATGGTGCTCTTTGCCTCTTCCTTAACAACCGTTTCTTTCCCTGATTCAGATGATTTCACCCGAACGGATGCTTCCGATTCTCTTCTGACCTCTTTTTTCTCTGCTTTTTTCTCTTCCCGCTTTTCTTCTTTCTTTTCTGTTTTCTTTTGATCCTTTTTCTGATCCTTATTCTCTTTCTTTTCCAGTTTAAAATCCTGCTTTGACTCTTTCTTCAAAGCCTTACCTGCGTCTCTGGAATCCTCTTTCTTTCCCCCATTCTTACTTTCATTTCGTGATTCTTTCTTTGAATCTTTCTTAATCTCACTCTTTTCTTCTCTTTTCGGCTCTTTCTTCGGCTTTTGCGGTTTTTCTTCAAAGATCTCTTTCATCAGATCTTCATCCGTCACCTTTTTCCTGGCCTCAATCGTGGCTTTTCTGCCACCAATTCCGAAAAAGCCTTTCGATCCTTCGTCAATTACGGTAAATTCAATATTATCTCTGCTCGTACCAAGCTCAATCGAAGCTTCTGTGAGCGCATCGTCTACCGTCTTCGCCGATACTCTGATGGATTCCATATAAAACACCCCCTACTTCTTCTTACTGTTTTTCTCATTGTATTGCTGCACCATCTGTGCTTTTGTGGCAAGACTTCCCGGCTTTGCCTTACTATTCTGTTTGTAATAATCTGTAGAAGCCTGAACCTTTTTCGCTTTTTCCTCAGCAGAAACTTCTTTTTTTGCCGGAGTTTCAATACTCTTCGTAGAAATTTTTGCCGTATTGGTTATCTTCTGCGGCGGAAGTCCCTGTTTTGCACGCTTTTTATTCTCTTTTTCAATATTCTTTTTGATCAGCTCATCTATATCGATTTTCTCGATACTCTTATTCACAAATACCTGCTGTACGCTTCGCACGACAGCACCGGCAATCCAGTAAATACCCATACCTACAGGAAGAGTCAGACAGAAAAATGCAGACATCAGCGGCATTACTGTATTCATCGACTTCATCGTGGCATTCATCGTATCATTCGAATTGCTGGAATTATTATTCTCATTGCCCGTCATGGCCAGCTTAGAGTTCAGCCACTGTGTCACGGCAGACAAAATCGGAACCAAGGCCGCACCGACAACCAGAAGATAAGATCCTGCCTCTACCGCACTGGTCATAATATTCATCGGAGAATTCGCGATATTTAATCCCAGGAAATAATTCATCCCATTGACGGTATCCTGCGTCGATGTAATAATAGACTCCAAATCAGGAAAAGCAGCCAGAAGCTCTTCCCAGTTTGACGTTTTAAACTTATAAAGGACATCAATGAGGGTATTTATTGTCATCTCATTGAATGTAACACTTAAAGAACTCGCTGCTGTAGACATAAAATCTTCTCCGCCGGATATTGTCATCAATTCTTCCGCCAGAGGTGCAAACGCATTATAAACAGAGGTAACATATGCAGGAACATTCCAGATCACCCGGTAAAGGGCAAAAAGGATCGGCATCTGAATCAACAGCTGCAGACAGCTTCCCATCGGATGCACACCATATTTCGCATAGACAGCTTTTGTCTCCTCATTCATCTTCATCATAGCTGTCTGGTCATTTTTACTGTTTTCGTATTTTTTATTAATCGCCTGCAGCTCTGGATTCATTTTCGCCTGAAGCTTCGAAAACCTTTGCTGCTGAATCGTCAGAGGCAGCATGATCATATAAATGACTATAGTAAAAAGAATAATGCAAAGACCTATATTAGGAATTCCGATCTTTTCCTGCAGCCAGAATATCGCATTCATAATATAACCAAGTACATTTGCAACCGGTCCTATAATAAATGCAGTGCTTTTCGTTAGTAACATTTTTTAGTAATCCTCCTTAGCAGTCAATGCTATACTACGGAACCGGATCATAGCCGCCCCTGGAAAATGGATTGCAGCGCATAATTCTCCACGCTGCCAGAACACTGCCTTTTGCAGCGCCATACTTCTGAATCGCCTCGAGCCCATATTGGGAACACGTCGGTGTATACGGACACCGCATCCTCTTCATAGGCGAAAGATACTTCTGATAAAACCGAATCAAACGTATCAATATTTTTTTCACTTCAGATCACTTCCTTCAATGAGGGGAGCTGTCAGGGATTCCTGCCCTAACAATATGGAATGAAGCCTTCCAAGATGCATCAAGGCACTTTCCATCTCTGAAAAACTTTTGCCTTTTGCAGCTGCCCTTGCAACTACCACAATCGTCAGGCCTTTCTCAAACTTTGTCTCATTTAATCGATAGCTTTCCCTGATCAGTCTGGTAATCCGGTGCCTGACAACGCTATTCCCGACTTTTTTGCTCACCGAAATACCGATTCGATTTTCCTGCGTGTCCTGTCTCAAAACATACATGACCAGATATTTGTTTGCATATGACTTTCCTTTTTTATAAACACGCTGAAAATCCCCGTACTTTTTCAGAGATTCCGAAAATATCATTTCTCCTTGTCCTGTCCATAATAATCATCGCTGCAGGCCATGATCCAGAACCGCTTTTCAAGTAGCCGTCCTCTCAGATATGGCTTGCTGCATGCGGCTGTCTCACATTCTCATACAGCCGTCTCTCTTTCCTACTGATCAAAACAGCATATCAATCATTCTGTTGCCCTTTAAATAGAAACGAATAACTGCACAAAGGGGGCTTTTAAATCCGCTGCACGCCTGCCTTATGAGGCAAACAACAGATTCAAAAACCCCCTCTGCTATTATTCTCAGCAGACTTACGCTGACAATACTTTTCTTCCTTTTGCTCTTCTCGCAGATAATACTTTTCTACCGCCTGCTGTACTCATTCTTGCCCGAAATCCATGAACTCTGGATCTGTGTCTTCTTCCTGGCTGAAATGGCATTTTCATAATCCGGCACCTCCTTCTTGCAACTCTTCTTTTACTGGTCTGTTTTTAAGACATCGAGTCCATTATATTCATAAAAACCTTTTAAGTCAAGCAATTCCTGCCAAAAAATGTGCCTGTTTTCCATGTTTTTCCATGTTTTTTATCTATCCGTTCCTGCCGCAGACCATCTGCATCCTGTAATTCTTAATTCTCTATGTGGATAATTTTTTCCACCAAATTCAGTTTACGTAAGTTTTCCACATTTTGTGGATAACTTGTTGACAAATAACCTTCTATTTTTTCTCCGGATGGTTTTTTGCCTTCAGAAATGCCCTGATTTTCAGGTTTTTCTCCAAGTGTTCATAAGTTGAAAACTTTTTTCCACACATTTATTCTCATTCTCCACCTTCCGAATGATTATGTCGACCTCTGTCTATTTGTCCAGATTTTATCCCCAGTTATTCACATAATTATTCACAGACTTCCGCTCACATGTGCATATCTCACCGGGTTAAAAATTGTGGTTCATTTTGAAATAATCGTTGCTAATTAACCATTTTTGGTTTAATATAAGCTTAGGAAGAAATCGATTTTTGGAGATAAAAACATGGACTTACTAAAAGAAAAATGGAAGGACATCCTTCTCACTGTGAAAGAGGAGCATGAGCTTTCAGATATTGCATTTAAAACCTGGCTGCAGCCGCTTCTGATCCATGCGGTGACGGACCACACCATCACAATTCTTGTGCCCTCCGGCCAGGTCGGAGTCGATTATATTACAAAAAAATACACATTCCCGCTCAAAGTAGCGATTGCAGAGTACACTGGGAAAGAGTATGACCTCAAGTTTATCCTGCCAGAACAGGCAGAGCAGACGAATGAGACCGCAAAGGAAAAGTTTCCGACTGGGAATACCGCCGACAGTCAGAGAGTCATCTCTGAGCGCGCGGGGTTGAATCCAAAATACACCTTTGACACGTTCGTGGTCGGAAATAACAATAAATTTGCGCATGCGGCGGCTCTCGCAGTCTCGGAATCTCCAGGACGGATGTATAATCCGCTCTATATCTATGGAGGAGCCGGACTGGGCAAGACGCACCTGATGCATTCGATTGCGCATTTTATCCTGAACGAGGATCCGTCCAGACGCGTGATTTATGTGACGAGTGAAACGTTTACAAATGAGGTCATTGATGCCATCCGTAACGGAAATGCGACATCCATGTCCAAATTCCGTGAAAAATACCGGAGCGTAGATGTTCTGCTGATTGACGATATCCAGTTTATAATAGGAAAGGAATCTACTCAGGAAGAGTTTTTCCATACCTTTAATGAACTCCATAATAATAAGAAGCAAATCATTATTTCCTCTGATAAGCCGCCGAAGGAGATTGAGACCCTGGAAGCTCGTCTTCGTTCACGTTTTGAATGGGGATTGATTGCTGACATCTCCTCACCTGATTTTGAGACCAGAATGGCGATTCTGCAGAAGAAAGAGGAAATGGATGGCTACAATATTGACAATGAAGTCATCAAGTACATTGCCATGAATGTAAAATCCAATATCCGTGAACTGGAAGGCGCGCTGAATAAGCTGATTGCAATGAGCCGTCTGGAAGGCAAAGAAATCAACGTGGCTCTGGCGGAGGAGTCACTGCGGGATATCATCTCTCCGGACAGCAAACGCGAGATCACTCCCGATCTGATTATTTCAACGGTTGCGGAACATTTCCATGTGACACCAGAAGACCTGAAGGGCAGCAAGCGCAGCTCTGAAATAGTCTTTCCACGGCAGATTGCGATGTATCTCTGCCTGGAAATGACGAATTGCGGCACCAAACGTGTCGGTGAGATTATGGGGAAACGAGATCACTCCACGATCATTCATGGCCAGAAGAAAATCGCCAATGAAATACAGACCTCGGAAAACACAAGGAATACCATAGATATTCTGAAAAAGAAGATTAATCCGGGATAAGTTATCCACAAAGTTATCCACTT
Organism: Lachnospiraceae bacterium; assembly: GCA_021205755.1. Lineage (GTDB taxonomy): Bacteria > Bacillota > Clostridia > Lachnospirales > Lachnospiraceae > Choladousia. The sequence continues at coordinate 22,696 of JAJPWX010000001.1, forward strand.
ATCCACACCCAAAGGGATGGATACCGTGTGAATAGGATGGGAATTTCTGTTCATAACTTTCCCGATTTTTCAAGATTCCGGCAATCGTTCGTTTGAATCAAAACCTGGCCTGTGTGGATAATTCAACCGTTATCCAACCCCCATCCGGCGGGATCTCACATAGTTTTACATCCCGCTTTTTGGCTGTCTGCCTGGAAAAACCGGAGTTTTACACTTATCCACACCCTTTATTATTACGACTACGTATTTTTTTATTTAATAAATAATTACGCGCGCGTGCGCGAATACCGCTTTTTCATACGACGGAAGGTTACTATGGTATGAAAATAAAATCATAAATCACTTACGAAAGGAAGTATTTATTATGAAGATCATATGCAACAAATCAGACCTCATGAAGGCTCTTAATACAGTGACAAAAGCAATTCCAACGAATACTACGATGCCAATCCTGAAATGTGTTCTGATTAATGCTTCTTCTTCGAATATTAAATTTACAGCAAACGATATGGAACTTGGCATTGAGACAAACGTGAATGGATTTGTCAGTGAAAAAGGAATCATTGCTCTTGACGCAAAGCTTTTTTCTGATATTATCAGAAAGCTTCCGGAAAGTGAAGTTACTATATCTGTAGATGAAAAGAAAAATGTAACGATTACCTGTGAAAAAGCAAAGTTCAACATTATGGGATTGGAACCAGATGATTTTCCTTACCTTCCTTTTGTGGAAAAAGATTATAAAATCAGTCTTTCCCAGTTTACCTTGAAAGAGGTAATCCGACAGACTATTTTTTCGATCGCTACAAATGATTCCAATAAGGTATTAACCGGAGAATTATTTGATATCAAAGAAAATCGGCTGCGGGTTATTTCTCTGGATGGACACCGCATTTCCATTCGAAATATTGAACTGAAGGACCCTTATGAAGATAAAAAAGTCATTGTTCCAGGAAAAACATTGAGTGAAATATCAAAGATTCTTTCCGGTGGGACAGAGGATTCGGTAGACATTTATATAACAGAAAATCACATTTTATTTGAATTTGATGAGAATATTGTTGTTTCCAGGCTGATTGAGGGCAATTATTTTCAGGTAGATAAAATGATTTCAAATGCTTATGAGACAAAGGTTACAATCAACCGTCAGGATTTCATGAGCTGTATTGACCGGGCGACACTGATGGTAAAAGAAGGAGATAACCGCCCGATTATCCTGAATATTGACGATCATGTAATGGATATGAAGATTTCTTCCCAAATCGGCAGTTTGAATGATACGATCGAGATCGAGCAGGAAGGCAAGCCGATTAAAATCGGTTTTAATCCGCGGCTTTTGCTGGATGCAATGCGTGTGATTGATGATGAAATGGTTGATATTTATTATATGAATACGAAGTCTCCTTGTTTTATAAGAGATGAGGCGGGAACGTACAATTATATGATATTACCGGTGAATTTTGTGGACTGAGGTTATAGGTCACACCTGTAGTGATTGAGATATGGCAAATCTGTTCCTGGTGTGACTTGTAACGGACTGAGAAAATAGGGAAAGGAATTGTATTCTTTATGGAGACGATTGAAATCAGGCTGCGGGATGAGTATATTAAGCTCGGTCAGGCACTGAAGGCTGCACATATTGCGGACAGCGGCGTGGATGCAAAATTTATGATCCTGGACGGAAAGGTTTTGGTGAACGGACAGACGGAGCTGCAGCGCGGGAAAAAACTGCATGCAGGCGATGAGGTTGTGTGTGAAAATGTCAGAATTCGGATTTGTGCGCATGACTCTTAAAAAATATATGTTAGAGAACTGTTTGTGTGTCCAAAAAGTTAGATATAGGGATGTGGAACTGACACGATGATTGTGGAATCAATAAAGCTGGATCACTTTCGGAATTACAATGGCCTGGAACTGGAGTTTGACAGCGGAACCAATCTTTTTTATGGCGATAATGCCCAGGGAAAGACGAATATTCTGGAAGCTGTTTATCTGTGCGGCACAACGCGCAGTCACAGAGGAGCGCGTGACCGGGATATGATTCAGTTTTCGGAAGAAGAGGCGCACATCCGAATGCAGATCCGAAAAGGGGAAATCCCTTATCGGATTGATATGCATCTGAAAAAATATAAGTCAAAAGGAATTGCAATCAATGGAACACCGGTGCGCAAGGCTGCGGATCTGGTAGGGCTGGGAAGCTTTATTTTTTTCTCGCCGGAAGATCTGAATATTATTAAAAACGGTCCTTCAGAGCGAAGAAAATTTCTGGATATGGAGCTTTGTCAGTTAGATAAGATTTACCTTTTCAATCTTTCGAGTTATAATAAGGTGTTGGCGCAGCGGAATCGTTTGCTGAAGGATTATGCGTTCAGCCGTGACGCGGATGCACTTCTGGATGTGCTGGATATGCAGCTGGTGCAGTATGGAACGGTGATTATCCGGCTGCGCAGGCAGTTTTCAGAAAGATTGGGTAAGCTGATTGGCGCAATTCATGAAAAACTTTCCGGCGGCAGGGAGACACTCCTGGTGGAGTATGAAAATGATGTGGAAGAAGACAATTTTGCGCGGAAGATGAGTATGAACAGGGAGAGGGATATTAAGACCAAGGTTTCCAATGCCGGACCGCACCGGGATGACCTCTGCTTTCTGGTGGATGGGGTTGATATCCGAAAGTTTGGCTCCCAGGGGCAGCAGCGGACGGCGGCTTTGTCGCTGAAGCTGTCTGAGATTGAGATTGTGAAGCAAAGTACCAGGGAGCGTCCAGTGCTTCTGCTGGATGATGTACTTTCGGAATTGGATGGCAACCGGCAGCGATATCTGCTGGATAATATACATGATATTCAGACAATGATTACCTGTACGGGTGTGGATGATTTTGTGAATCATAATTTTCAGATAAATAAGCTGTATCAGGTGGCAGCAGGAGGAGTGGAATGGGTACGACAGGTACGGGAAATGAAGTAAATATGGATAATGTTTTTGACTTACCAGATAATTCAAATTCAAATGAGACGGATGTAATGACAGCAGTTAGCCAGGAGGATTTGGAGGAAGATAAAGAGCGCGAGTTCGATCAGGCTGGTGCTCTGAATGCGGATGCTGCGGAGTATGGCGCGGATCAGATCCAGATTCTGGAAGGACTGGAGGCAGTGAGAAAACGCCCGGGAATGTATATTGGCAGTACTTCGGCGAGAGGACTGCACCATCTGGTATATGAGATTGTGGACAATGCGATTGATGAGGCATTGGCCGGTTTCTGTGACTATATTACGGTGACGATTCATAAGGATAATTCAGTGACGGTGACGGATAACGGCCGCGGTATACCGGTCGGGATCAACCATAAGGCGGGGCTTCCTGCGGTAGAGGTCGTCTTTACCGTGCTGCATGCGGGCGGAAAGTTTGGCGGCGGGGGATATAAGGTATCCGGCGGCCTGCACGGCGTGGGCGCTTCGGTTGTAAATGCGCTTTCCAACTGGCTTGAGGTGCAGATTTTCCATGAAGGTAAGATTTATCAGCAGCGCTATGAGCGAGGCAAGGTGATGTATCCGCTGAAGGTGGTCGGAGACTGTGAACCGGAGAAAACGGGTACGGTAGTTACCTTTTTCCCGGACGATACGATTTTTGATGAGACCGTGTTTGATTTTGATACCTTAAAAAACCGCCTTCGTGAGATGGCTTTTCTGACAAAAGGCATCAAGATTGTGTTGCGTGATGAGCGGGAGGAAGAACTGGTGGAGCGGACGTTCCACTATGAAGGCGGCATCAAGGAATTTGTGACTTATCTGAACAAAGGAAAAGCGCCGCTGTACGAGGATATTATTTTCTGCGAGGGCATGAAAGACAATGTCTATGTGGAAGTTGCAATGCAGCACAATGATTCTTACACAGACAGCTGCTATAGTTTTGTAAATAATATTACGACGCCGGAGGGCGGTATGCATCTGACCGGTTTTAAGAATGCGCTGACAAAGACGTTTAATGATTATGCGCGTTCGAATAAGCTGATCCGCGACAGCGATCAGAATCTTCTGGGAGATGATATCCGCGAGGGACTGACCGCAATTATCAGTATCAAGATCGAAGACCCGCAGTTTGAGGGGCAGACAAAACAGAAGCTGGGGAATTCTGAGGCGCGAGGCGCGGTGGAGAGTGTTGTGACCGACCAGCTGAAGATTTTCCTGGAGCAGCATCCGCAGGTCGGAAAGACAATTGTAGAGAAGTCGGTGATGTCGCAGCGGGCGCGTGAGGCGGCCAGAAAGGCGCGGGAGCTGACCCGAAGAAAATCGGCTCTAGACGGATTGGCACTTCCTGGAAAGCTGGCGGACTGCTCGGATAAGGATCCAGCAAACTGTGAGATTTTTATTGTAGAGGGAGACTCCGCAGGCGGCTCCGCGAAGACGGCGAGAAGCCGTGCGACCCAGGCCATCCTGCCGCTGCGCGGAAAGATTCTGAATGTAGAAAAAGCAAGACTTGACCGTATCTATGGCAACGCGGAGATTAAGGCGATGATCACAGCGTTCGGAACGGGTATCCACGAGGATTTTGATATCACGAAGCTGCGCTATCACAAGATTATTATCATGACCGATGCCGATGTAGACGGTGCGCACATCGCGACGTTGATGCTGACTTTCCTGTATCGCTTTATGCCGGAACTGATCAAGCAGGGCTATGTTTATCTGGCGATGCCGCCGCTATATAAGCTGGAGCGGAATAAAAAAGTGTGGTACGCCTACAGTGATGAGGAACTGCAGGCGATCATCAGTGAGGTCGGGCGTGACCAGAATAATAAGATTCAGCGCTATAAGGGACTTGGCGAGATGGATGCCGAGCAGTTGTGGGAGACGACTATGGATCCGGAAAAGCGGATTCTGAAAAAAGTGACGATGGACGACGCGCAGTCGTCCGAAATTGACCTGACGTTTACGACGTTGATGGGAGATCAGGTGGAGCCGCGGCGGGAATTTATAGAGGAGAATGCGCGCAAGGTGAAGAATCTGGATATTTGATGGCAAGTGCTTTTGTCTGAAGGAGGATAGATTTTGGAAGATAATGTTTTCGATCAAATAAAGGAAGTAGACCTGAAGAAGACGATGGAGGAGTCGTATATTGATTATGCGATGAGTGTGATTGCGGCGCGGGCGCTGCCGGATGTCAGGGATGGGCTGAAGCCGGTGCAGCGGCGGGTGCTGTATTCGATGATTGAGCTGAATAACGGGCCGGATAAGCCGCACAGGAAGTGTGCGCGTATTGTGGGTGATACGATGGGTAAGTATCATCCGCACGGGGACAGTTCGATCTATGGCGCGCTGGTGAATATGGCGCAGGACTGGTCGACGCATTATCCTCTGGTCGATGGACATGGCAATTTTGGTTCGGTGGACGGTGATGGCGCGGCGGCGATGCGGTATACGGAGGCGCGTCTGAGCAAAATATCGATGGAGATGTTGGCGGATATCAATAAGGATACCGTGGATTTTGTGCCGAACTTTGATGAGACGGAGCGGGAGCCGGTAGTGCTGCCGTCACGTTTTCCGAATCTTCTGGTGAATGGGTCGAACGGAATAGCGGTCGGCATGGCGACGAATATTCCTCCGCACAATCTGCGGGAGGTAATTTCCGCTGTGGTAAAGATGATTGATAACCGTGTGGAGGAAGATCGGGAGACGTCGATTGAGGAGATCATGGAGTGCATTAAGGGTCCGGATTTTCCGACGGGAGCGCAGATCTTAGGAAAGCGCGGCATTGAGGAGGCTTATCGGACGGGCAAGGGAAAGATTCGCGTCCGTGCGGTGACAAATATTGAGACGATGAGCAATGGGAAGAGCCGGATTATTGTGACGGAGCTTCCGTTTATGGTGAATAAAGCCCGCCTGATTGAAAAGATGGCGGATCTGGTGAAGGAAAAGCGGATTGACGGGATTACCGCGATTACGGATGAGTCGAACCGCGAAGGGATGCGGATTAATATTGAGCTGCGCCGCGACGCGAATGCCAATGTGATTCTGAATCAGCTGTACAAGCATACACAGCTGCAGGATACGTTTGGCATCATTATGCTGGCGCTTGACGGCACGCAGCCAAAGGTGATGAGTATTCATGAGATGCTCAGCCTTTATCTGAAGCATCAGGAAGAGGTTGTTACCAGAAGAACAAAGTACGATCTGAATAAGGCACAGGAGCGCGCCCATATTTTGGAGGGCTTGCTGATCGCGCTGGATAATATTGATGAGGTGATCCGGATTATCCGCGGGTCGCAGAATACACAGGCGGCAAAAGCCGGCCTGATGGAGCGTTTTGGGCTTACGGATGCGCAGGCGCAGGCGATTGTCGATATGCGTCTGCGGGCTCTGACCGGTCTGGAGCGCGAGAAGCTGGAATCTGAATACAAAGAGCTGATGCAGAAGATTGAGGAGTATAAGGCGATTTTGGCGGATGAAAAGCTGCTGCTTGGTGTGATTAAGACAGAAATCAGTGTGATTGCGGAGAAATACGGCGACGACCGAAAGACGACGATCGGGTTTGACGCGACAGAATTTTCGGCGGAGGATCTGATCCCGAATGAAAATGTGATCATTACCATGACAAATTTGGGATATATTAAGCGTATGCAGCCGGATAATTTCAAGAGTCAGAACCGCGGCGGCCGCGGCATCAAGGGCATGCAGACGCTGGAAAATGATTACATAGAAGAGCTTCTGATGACGTCGACGCATCAGTACCTGATGTTCTTTACGAATAAAGGACGCGTTTACCGTCTGAAAGCGTATGAGATACCGGAAGCAAGCCGGACGGCGCGCGGTACGGCGATTGTGAATCTTCTGCAGCTGCAGCCGGATGAGAAGATTAGTGCGTTGATTCCGATCCGGGAATACAAAGAGGGCAGTTATCTGTTTATGGCAACAAAGAATGGTCTTGTGAAGAAGACTTCGATCAGTGAATTTGCTTTTGTGAGAAAAACTGGTCTTGCTGCCATCACTCTCCGGGAAGATGATGAATTAATTGAAGTCAAATTTACAGATAATAAAAAGGACATCCTGCTCGTGACAAAATACGGGCAGTGTATCCGTTTCCATGAGACCGATGTTCGCAGTACCGGCCGCACTTCGATGGGTGTGATCGGCATGACATTGCAGGATGGCGATGAAGTGGTTGGCATGCAGTTAGATGTGCAGGGAGAGTATCTGCTGGTTGTTTCAGAAAACGGTCTTGGCAAATTGACGGAGATGAATGAATTTAAAGTACAGGGCCGCGGCGGCAAGGGAATCAAGTGCTATAAGATTACCGAAAAGACCGGAAATGTAGTCGGTGCGAAGGCAGTGAACCGCGACAGTGAGATTATGATGATCAGTACGGAAGGCATTATTATCCAGATGTCCTGTGAGGATATTTCAATCAACGGGCGTGTCGCAAGCGGCGTGAAGCTGATGAATCTCGATGTGAATGAGGAAACCGGCAGTGCGGATAAGGTTGCGAGCATTACAAAAGTGGGTGCAGGCGCAGCTTCGCAGAATGCAGGGGCGGCAGAGTTGGAGATATCTGATCCGGAAGACGGAGCAGAGGATGAGACAGACTCGGAGCACGATTTATTCGAGAAATTTTCGAATGAAAAGTTTTCAGATGAAGAATGATAAAGAGGAGCATTGAGGAACAGAAGAAGGAGGAACAGGGCAGATAATTGCCTGATACAGGATGAAAATACGCAGGATGATTGCCATATGGGCGGCAAAAATCATCAGTACGGCGTGCAGGCTTTCCGGCAAACAGGGCGTGACGTTTGCCGGAAAGGTCGCGTTAAGGATTGATCCCAATATTTTGCGTGATCTGGCGGGGCAGGTGCGGGAGAAGATTTTTGTGGTCTGCGGCACAAATGGAAAGACAACAACGAATAATCTTTTGTGTTCGGCGATCGAGCAGGAAACATCGATATCAGGGGAGCACGGGCAGCAGCAGAGCCGGAATTCTGTAAGTGAACCTGTGCATAATAAGGTTGTCTGCAATCATACCGGTTCTAATATGTTGGCGGGTGTGGTGGCTGCTTTCGTGCTGGCGGCAAAGAATAACGGAACACTGGACGCGGACTATGCCTGTATTGAGATTGATGAGGCATCTACCCTGCGCGTACTTCCGCACATGAAGCCGGATTATATGGTGCTGACAAATCTTTTCCGCGATCAGCTTGATCGGTACGGAGAGATTGATATTACGATGGATATGCTGAACCGCGCGATGCAGATGGCGCCGGATATGAAAATTATCGTAAACGCGGATGACGCTCTGTCTGCTTATCTGGCGATGGAGAGCGGACATACTTATATCACTTACGGGATCACGGAGCGCGTATTTTCTGAAGAGGAACAGGGAGAGCAGCACGAGATCCGCGAGGGACGTTTCTGCAAAAAGTGTGGGGCGAGACTGGACTATGAGTTTTACCATTACAGCCAGATTGGAAAATATAATTGCCCGAATTGCGATTTCACCAGACCGGCAGTGGACTATGAAGCATTCGACATTGATATGTCAGAAGGATTGTCTTTTGAGGTTCTGGAGAAGCTGGAAAATTGTCAGGTGGCAGAGAAGAAGAGCGTTGTAAAAAGCGATAGAGAAGAAACGGATCGTTTTGAAAAAATAGACAGCGGAAACAGGAAATCAGATAGGAACGTACATCAATATGAGAGCCGTCACATTTTCGCAAATTATCACGGCTTTTATAATATCTATAATATCCTTGCCGCCTATGCGGCGGGCCGTAGTGCCGGACTTGGATTAGAAGATTTTGAGGAGGTTCTTACCGCTTTTCATCCGCAGAATGGGCGGATGGAGCATTTTCGTATTAAGAATACGGATGTGATCTTAAATCTGGCTAAGAATCCAGCCGGGTTTAATCAGAATATTTCAGCTGTGATGGAGGACAAAAAAGAAAAAGATATTATTATCGTGATTAACGACAACGCACAGGATGGGACAGATATATCATGGTTATGGGATGTAGATTTTGACCGTTTTGGGGCGAAAGTGCGTCAGATGGATGATGCAAATGGAAAGGGAGCAGCTGGCCAAACCATGGGAGAAGGTATTCATTCGATCACGGTCAGCGGTATCCGCTGTCAGGATATGCGGCTGCGCATGAAGTATGTAAATATTTCATGTGAGATGATTGGGGATGTAAATACGGCGATAGAAGCGCGTCTTGCGGACGGATGCGGGAATCTGTATGTGCTGGTGAATTATACGGCGTTGTATTCTACAAGGAATATATTGGCGGGGATGGAATGTAAATGAAGCTGACTATTGGACATCTTTACCCGGATTTGCTGAACCTGTACGGTGACCGGGGGAATATACAGTGTATGAAGAAACGTTGTGAGTGGCGCGGCATTGAAGCGGAAGTGATAGAATTTCAGATCACGGACGAGGTGGATTTTTCAAACCTGGATATTGTACTTCTCGGCGGCGGCTCTGACCGGGAGCAGATGCTGGTGTGTGAGAAGCTGAAAACGATTCGCGGGGACTTTCATGCTTATGTGGAGGATGGCGGCTCTGTGATTGCGGTCTGCGGCGGGTATCAGCTGCTTGGACATTATTATGATACCTCAGACGGGCGGATTGAGGGTCTTTCTCTGGTGGATTTATATACAGAGCAGGGCAGTCCGCGGCTGATTTCAAATATTGTGATTGAAAATGAAGCGTTTCCGCATCCGATTGTCGGATTTGAGAACCATGGAGGAAGAACCTTTATCGGAGAAAACGAGCCGCTTGGGAAGGTTTTATTTGGATTTGGAAATAATGGCAAGGACGGTGCGGAAGGTGTACTTTACAAAAATGTGGTAGGGACGTATCTGCATGGGCCGCTGCTTCCGAAAAATCCGCATATCTGTGACTATCTGCTTGGAAATGCGCTGGAGAAGAAGTACGGGAAGCGGGAGCTTTCCCCGCTGGATGATACGCAGGAGCTGGAGGCGAACCGGTATATTGTGGAGCGTTTTGTGAAAAGATAGTTACATTATTTTAAAGTATGAAGTATAGTAATCAATATTGTTATATATAATTTAATATTACATTACAGTTCACATCAGCACCACACATTTAGCTTTTGGCGTTGATGTGAACAAGTAAAGAGTTTTAATCTTCATAGTGTCCTCTACATCTGATGATCCATAGAAAGCCTTGCTCATCGATATCATAAACCAGTCTATTTTCCAAATCTATTCTTCGGCTCCATGCTTTTCTATAGCGCAGTGGTTCAGGTTTTCCAATTCCTTCTGATAAACCATTCCGTTCGATATCTTTTATGAGTTCATTGATTTTTTTAAGTGTTTTTTTATCTTGTGTCTGCCAGTATAAATAATCGTCCCACGCTCGATCAGACCAGAGTTTATTCATCTTCTACCTCTATCAATTCATGTTGTTGTCCTTTGCCGGCTTTTAATTGTTCAATTCCTCTGTCTATGGTATAGAGATATTCAGCATTTTTTAACATCTTCATCATTTGATTGTATTTATCCAGACTGATAAGGACAACATTTTTTTCTTCCTTACGTGTAACAATTACTGTTTCGTTCTGTTCACAGACGGTGTCACAGTAGTTTTTTAGATTATTGCGCATTGTGGAATAATTTATCGCTAACATATATATTACCTCCCGTACAATAATTTGTACAAAATATTGTACATTCATTATACTTTATTAGGATTTCTGTGTCAAGATATAGAAAGAAAATAATCGAGTAGAAGGTGTAAAAATTGCCTTCTACTCGATTAAGATTGGAAAAAGGAGATTTACTCCGTCCGCAGTGCGACTACCGGATCTTTCTTGGCAGCGCTCCGTGATGGGATGACGCCGGCAATCAGGTTCAGCACAACACTGATGATAACCAGGATAACACCGGCCTCGGTCGGCAGGTAAGCGTTCAGGCTGGTGATGCCGGTGGCTGTGTGAATCAGGTAGTTGACCGGGATGCAGAGCAGTATGGTTACAATCACGCCAAGAATACCGGAGCAGAATCCGATGATGACGGTTTCGGCATTGAACATACTGGATACGTCGCCTTTGGAGGCGCCGATTGCGCGCAGGATACCGATCTCTTTCGTGCGCTCCTGTACGGAGATCAGAGTGATGACAGCGATCATAATGGACGATACGATCAGGGAGATCGCTACGAAGCCAATCAGTACGTAGGTGATCGCGTTGATAATGGTCGTGATGGACGACATCATGATGCCGACGTAATCGGTGTACTGAATTTGCTGCAGGTCGTCGACCCCTTCGTTGTATTCCGCAATCACATCTTCCACCACATCCTTGTTTTCAAAGGAGGAGGCGTAGAGGTTGATCGAGGAAGGACTGTCCAGATCAATGTATCCCAGCTTGAGCAGATTATCCTCATAGGTGCTGTCAGAAAATTCCATGATGTTGTCATAGTAATCCGCGCATTCCTCCGCGGTGTAGGATTCCACGACTGCGTCGAGGGCAGCGGCAAGCTCATCGGTACTCATAGAGGCAAGCTGCTGCGCTACCTGTGCGGCATATTGCTCCGTGATCTGGGAGGTAATGGCCTGTGTAAACAGGGTCTCTATGTCTTCGTCGCTCATACTTTCTACATATTCGGCAGCGGTCTCTTCGTCCAGACTCATTTCGGACATCAGAGACTGGACAATGGACTCACGCATGATATCGATGGTATAGTTTGCCATCATTTCATTTACAGATGCTTCCAACTGCTCATCGGAGGGGATACTCATGATTTCCATATAGGCTTCCGCCTTGCTTTCATCTGATAATCCTTCGATATAGGAAAGAAATGCTTCCTGTTTTTCTTCATCGGAGAGGCTGTCGCTGCTGTCCGCAAAAGGCAGATTGGTCAGCACATCGGTGGTTTCATTTTCCACCTGCGCGACGGCTACATCGGATTCTCTGGATTTCTCGATTACATATTCGGTCAGTGCGCTTGTGTAAGCGATGCCGTTATCGAGCATGGCGGAAGTCGCGTCTTCGTTTGTCCGGATGACGCCGACTACTTTCAGCGTCAGAGCGTTATCATAGAGGTACTGAAGACCGCTTTCTGTCTCGCGTAGATCGATGTAGGTGCCGGTAGTGCTGTCATAGGAATAGGCGTCGCAGTTTAAAATGACGCGGTATTCCTGCTCACAGATCTCTTCATAAGTCCAGGAGGTATTGTCAATTTCTGCTTCGGTGCCGTCATTTGCCGCGTCTGCGATTTCCATAATCGTGTCTTCGGAGATCAGGCCGAGCGCATAGAGCGTCATATCGTCAATTTCATTGTTTTCATCGAGAACCAGAACGACTTCGTCATAGCTGTTTGGCCAGGAGCCGTAGACCAGATCATACTGCCGTTCCAGAACGTCATTTACATAAGAACCGTCCTTGCCGGAGAGCATTTCCTGCCAGATAGAGTCGGACATGGTACTCATGGCGGAATAGGAGGACATGGAAGAACTCTCCGCGTCGCCTATCAGGGAGGACATTGTTTCAGAATCGAGATCCATGTAGCTGGCCATAATATTCGTGAGAAGATCGGTCACGTCAGACTTTTCAATCTCACCATCTACATTTTTGGTATAAACAGCCAGATCCAGATCATAGGTATACTGGATGCCGCTTAACGCGTCGTAAAGATCTGATTCTTCATCCTCCAGCTGCTCTTCCAGATAGGCTTTGAAAGAGGCCAGGTCATTCTCACTTTCTTCCAGGTTATTCATCGCGTTCAACATTTCCTGAAGAGCGGCTTTTTGGTATACTGCGTCATTTTCATGCTCTACAGATGTGTTGGTAACGTTCATAAAGGTCTCTATAAGAGAACTCATGTCAATGCTTTCCGCCTCCAGCGTCAGCGGGTAGGAGGAAAGGGTATCCTCTTCGACTTCATCGATATAAGAAGTCAGTCCCTGAGAGATGGAAAGGATCAGCGCGATGCCGATGATACCGATGCTGCCTGCAAAGGCGGTCAGAATGGTGCGCCCTTTCTTTGTCGTCAGGTTCCGCAGGGAAAGTCCAAAAGAAGTAAACAGCGACATGGACGGCTTTTTCTTTTTGCCGCTGCGGATGCGGTTCTGTTCGTCGCGCTGGGTCTCTTGCCTGATCTCTTCTGCGGTCAGCGGCATGGAATCGGACTTAATCTCACCGTCCAGCATACGGATGGTACGGGAGGAGTAGCGTTCCGCCAGCTCCGAGTTGTGTGTGACCATAATAATCAGGCGGTCATGGGAAATCTTTTTCAGAATCTCCATCACCTGCACGCTCGTCTCGGTATCTAGCGCGCCGGTCGGCTCATCTGCAAGAATGATGTCCGGATTGTTTACCAGCGCACGGGCGATGGCTACACGCTGCATCTGCCCGCCGGACATCTCGTTCGGACGCTTGTGCAGCTGGTTGCCAAGGCCTACTTCCTCCAGTGCGGCTTTTGCGCGCTCGCGGCGCTCTGTTTTTGAGACGCCGGCGAGTGTCAGCGCCAGTTCGACGTTGCGAAGAACGGTCTGATGGGGGATCAGATTGTAATTCTGGAAAACAAAGCCGATGGAATGGTTGCGGTAGGTATCCCAGTCCCGATCCTTATATTTTTTTGTAGAAACACCATTGATAATCAGATCGCCTTCTGTGTACTGATCCAGGCCGCCGATGATGTTCAGCATCGTCGTCTTGCCACAGCCAGATGGCCCTAATATTGCTACAAATTCACTGCTGCGGAACTTCAGGTCAATTCCCTTCAGTGCGTGGACGGTATTTTCACCGGCAAGGTAATCCTTTTTGATGGATTTTAATTCAAGCATGGTTGCGCCTTTCTTAATATTGAGATAATAGTTCAGAACAGTATAGAAAAGACAGGTGCTGTTCCGAATAATCATGCTATTTTCTCTCGCATTATTGCAAATTGGTATATTTTTGTCAACCAGTCACGAGAAAATTAATGGATTTTAGAAAAAGTTTATAACCTTCTTTTTTGTCACAATTTCGCGATTCTGTTACCATAAGATAAGAAAAAGGCTCTTGACAAGACGTGAAAATAGCAGTACCTTATAGCCTGTACAATTTAACAACTGCTTTTCTCTTATTCAGAGTGGTGGAGATACATAGGATCTGTGAAGCCACGGCAACCCCGTTGAGGTTTGTCTGATATGCTTTGTTTATCGGGATCTATTGAGATGATAAAAGTGATTGTCGGCAAATAACCAGTCGGAAGGTGCCAACCTGAGCGAGTAAACTCGAACAATAAGGGGATTTGATGATTGAATATTGAGTCCGCCTTTGTGGTGGACTTATTTGTCGTTACAAGGATTTTTTCTGTAATGACTAAAATCAGGATTGCTGAATCAGAGTGGTTTGGCTGCGAATCATAAACTTAAGTGAGAGCATCAGGAAAAGGCCGGGATATATTTTTTGCCGGTGGAGAAAAACAAATATGAGATGAAGAAAGGATGAACAAAATGGATCGATTTTTATTTACTTCTGAGTCCGTGACGGAGGGACATCCGGATAAAATTTGTGATCAGATTTCAGATGCGATTTTGGATGCACTGCTGGAACAGGATCCGATGAGCCGGGTGGCCTGCGAGACAGCGACTACGACTGGTCTGGTGCTGGTAATGGGTGAGATTTCGACAAAGGCTTATGTGGATATTCAGAAAGTTGTGCGTGATACGGTGCGCGAAATTGGATATACCAGGGGAAAATTTGGTTTTGACGCAGACACCTGCGCGGTGATTACAGCGATTGACGAGCAGTCGCCGGATATCGCGATGGGCGTGAACCGGGCGTTGGAGGCGCGAAACGGGGAAAGCGCGGAGCTTGGCATGAGTGATGATGAGATTGAGGCGATTGGCGCGGGAGACCAGGGCATGATGTTCGGATACGCGACGAATGAGACGGAGGAGTATATGCCGTATCCGATCTCGCTGGCGCATAAGCTGGCACGGCAGCTGACGAAGGTGCGCAAGGACGGCACACTGAAATATCTTCGTCCGGACGGAAAGACCCAGGTAACAGTGGAGTATGATGAGAATGGAAAACCGTTCCGTCTTGACGCGGTGGTACTTTCCACGCAGCACGATCCGGAGGTATCCCAGGAACAGATTCATGAGGACATCAAAAAGAATGTGTTTGATGTAATTCTGCCGCCGGAAATGGTGGATGAAAATACAAAGTTCTTTGTCAATCCGACCGGTCGCTTTGTCGTGGGCGGACCAAACGGAGATTCCGGACTGACCGGACGCAAGATTATTGTGGATACCTACGGCGGCTATGCGCGGCACGGCGGCGGCGCGTTCTCCGGAAAGGACTGCACGAAGGTGGACCGTTCCGCTGCTTACGCGGCGCGCTATGTGGCAAAAAATATCGTTGCGGCAGGACTGGCGTCGAAATGTGAGATTCAGCTTTCCTATGCGATTGGCGTTGCACGTCCGACCTCTGTTATGGTAGATACCTTTGGGACAGGAATGGTTTCCGATGAAAAGCTGACGGAGATTGTCCGCGAGAATTTCGACCTGCGTCCGGCGGGTATCATCAAAATGCTTGATCTGCGCCGTCCGATTTATAAGCAGACAGCAGCATACGGGCACTTTGGCAGAAATGATCTTGATCTGCCATGGGAGAAAACTGACCGCGCAGAGGCGCTGAAAAAATATCTGTAAAATTACTGTTTTTCTTGTAACTGTACTGTTCAGACCGGAAAGGATAGGGGTGAAGAATTCCCTATCCTTTTTTATAAAAATTTTAGAAACGTCCATCTTTCTTTAGATGAAATGCAACATTGTGTATGCTATACTAAATAAACAGGCTACAGAAAAAAGTGACTGTGCTATGAGAGAGCAGATGACGGAAAATCCTGGTTCAAGTGCGGATCTGAGGAATTTTTGTCATACAGACAGGGAGAGAGAATGAAATTAAAAACCAGGCTGGTGATAGCCTTTCTGATCATTATTATGGTACCGTTTCTGATGTTTGGTATCATTATGCTGAGCTTAACAAGATACCGGGTTGCTGTGGAAAATAATTACGGCGTTACGGTTACACTGGACAGCATTACGGACTCAATGAAGATTATCAGCAATTCGACGCAGGAGGTTTACGCGAAGCTGCAGGAGCAGATTTCAGACGATGTGGAAGTATTTTTGGATACGGAATATCTGGATGAAATTAATCTTGAGCTTTCGGAACGATATTCCTACCTGCTTGTGAGAATTGAAGAGAATCTTTATTATAATGGTCTGGATGAGGAGATAGACGCAACCTCAATATTGGAGAATTTACCGCCTTTTTATGAAGCTGGGGAGGTCACAGACGCCAGCACCTATATCGGTGAGGATACACAGGCTTTTGTACGGCAGCTGGATGTGCTGTTTGAGGATGGTTCTGAGGGAAGTATTTTTATCATTTCCCCGGTTGGAAGATTTGTGCAGCAGACTACGAAGCTGCTTCAGGATCTGGTGCTCGCGGTAGCGGTGATTCTTATTTTTACCGCGCTTATCATGATTATCTGGATTTATACAGGGGTCAATGTTCCGCTGAAAAAGCTCAGTGAAGCGACGCACCGGATAAAAGAGAAGGATTTTGATTTCGAGATTGAAGTAAAGGGTCATGACGAAATCAGTATGCTGTGCCGGGATTTCGATGACATGAGACGGCAGC
This sequence comes from Lachnospiraceae bacterium, assembly GCA_021205755.1. Classification (GTDB taxonomy): domain Bacteria; phylum Bacillota; class Clostridia; order Lachnospirales; family Lachnospiraceae; genus Choladousia. The sequence goes on from JAJPWX010000001.1 coordinate 39,338, forward strand.
TGAAGATGCAGGAGGAGGAAAAAGAATCCTTCGACCGTCAGAGTAAGGAGCTTATCAGCAATATTTCGCATGACCTGAAGACGCCGATCACGGCCGTGAAAGGTTATGTGGAAGGGATCATGGACGGTGTTGCGGATACGCCGGAAAAGATGGATCGCTACATCCGTACGATTTATATTAAAGCAAACGATATGGATCGGCTGATCAATGAGCTGACCTTTTACTCCAAGATCGACACCAACCGCATCCCTTACAATTTTAACAAGATTGATGCCGTTGAATATTTCGATGACTGCGCCGAGGAAGTCGGTCTGGAAATGCATGAGCGGGAAATTCGCTTCTCCTATATTAATAATGTGGAGGCAGGCACCCTCGTAATTGCTGACGCGGAGCAGCTCAAGCGAGTCATCAATAATATCATCGGCAATTCCATCAAATACATGGACAAGCCGAAAAAAGAAGTGCAGCTGCGTGTCTTCGATGCCGGAGATTACGTGCAGGCCGAGATCGAGGATAATGGAAAAGGTATTGAAAACAAAGATCTCGTAAATATCTTCGACCGCTTCTACCGCACCGATCTTTCGCGTAATTCCTCCCAGGGAGGAAGCGGAATCGGTCTCTCCATCGTGAGAAAGATCATAGAAGACCATGGCGGCCGCATTTGGGCAACCAGTAAGGTAGGAGAAGGGACAACCATGCACTTCCTGATAAGAAAATTTGTGCTAAACAATTCTGCACAGCAGTGAGATGCAAAAACAGCCGGAGCGAATTCATTCGCGGAGAGTTGTAATAAAATGTAACTATTCAGAACAGCAGGCCGCAGACCGCCTGCGTTGCAGGCTATATGCCGCTAACGCGTCATATGTCTGTGGCTTGATGGGCGTTCCGCCCATCCCGAAATGAAAATACAGCCTTTAGCAGGTAAACCTGCACAGTCTGTCTTTTCATTTCGATGCTGTTCTGAACTGTTACAATAAAACTATAGAAAACAAGGAGGAATTTGTGTGAGCAGAATCTTGATTGTAGAGGACGAGGACGCGATTGCTGACCTGGAAAAAGATTATCTGGAATTGTCTGGCTTCGAAGTGGAGATCGAAAATTCCGGAGATAAAGGACTGAAACGTTCCCTGGAGGAAGAGTATGATCTGATTATTCTGGATCTGATGCTTCCGGAGATTGATGGTTTTGAAATCTGCCGGCAGATCCGTGAGAAGAAGAATCTTCCTATCATAATGGTTTCTGCAAAGAAGGATGATATTGACAAAATCCGCGGTCTTGGTCTGGGCGCGGATGATTACATGACGAAACCATTCAGTCCGAGTGAGTTGGTGGCGCGTGTAAAGGCGCATCTGGCGCGCTATGAGCGTCTGGTCAACAGCAATGTGCAGGAAAATGACATTGTTGAGATTCGTGGAATTAAAATTGACAAGACCGCGCGGCGAGTGTGGGTCAATGGTGAAGAGAAGAATTTCACGACCAAAGAATTTGATCTTCTTACGTTCCTCGCTCAGAATCCGAATCATGTCTTCACCAAAGAAGAACTCTTTCGTGAGATCTGGGACATGGAATCTGTCGGGGACATTGCGACTGTCACTGTACACATTAAAAAAATCCGTGAAAAGATTGAGCGTCAGTCTTCTAAGCCTGAATATATCGAGACCATATGGGGAGTCGGATATCGGTTTAAGATGTGAGATAAATGATTGCTTACCCTCTGACCATACATTTTCTGTGTGATCAGGGGGCATTAAATATTCAGGGTAGGATGAGGATGTAGCAGGCAGACGGTTTATAAGGTAAAAGCATCGGATTGCGGCTGTACTTCAAAAATCATTTGTTTCTTTGTCAATGGATGCCGGAATGTGAGTGATACTGCGCAAAGGGCAAGCGGTGAGGAAGGAGTATCATTCGGATTGTATTTGCGGTCTCCTAAGAGCGGGAGTCCTGCGTGTGCCATTTGTACCCGAATCTGGTGGTGTCTTCCAGTCAGAAGTTCGATTTCCACGAGAGCAAGCCCTGTGTGTGTAGTTTCACTTGTCGTTTTATATTTTAAAATTCGATATTTCAATTCTGCGCGCTTTGCGTCTTTTGTTTCTTTTTTTACAACAAAGGATTTGTTGTTTCGTCCATCCTTTACAAGATAATCAGTGAGAGTATGCCAGGAAGTGAAATCAGGGCATACCGCAAAGTCAGCCTGCGGCTGTACTTCTACTACCGCATGATATAATTTACGCATACTGCCTTCTGTAATCTGGCGGCTCAGCCCGGCGGCAGCACTTCTGGTTTTGGCGAAAACAAGAATCCCTTCCACCGGCTGATCAAGGCGATGGACGACATAAATATCGCTTTCCAGATGATTTCTTAAAATACTGACCATATCTTTCTCCCGCACGGAAGCACTCTGTACCGGGATACCAGCTGGCTTGTGACAGACGAGAATTTCTTTATCTTCGTATAAAATCATAATTTTTTCTTCATCATTTCGACATTTGTACAATATTGCAGTGCAGTTTCGGCTGTGATTTTCTTTTCTTTATATAAATGTAGCAGGCTGTTATCCATGGAGATCATGTCATCCTTGGCGGAGGTGTAGATGACGCCCTCAATCTGGTGGGTTTTGTTATCGCGGATCATATTGCTGATCGCAGGGGTCATAATCATGATCTCAAAGGCCGGGATCAGGCTGCCGTCGATGGCCGGTACGAGCTGTTGTGAAATGACAGCGCGCAGTACCATAGAAAGCTGGATGGATATCTGGCGCTGCTGGGACGGCTCGAACACGTCAATGATGCGGCTGATGGTGTTGGCCGCGCCAATGGTGTGCAGGCTGGAGAGGACGAGGTGGCCGGTCTCCGCCGCAGTCATAGCGGTCTGTATGGTCTCGTAGTCACGCATTTCACCGAGCAGGATCACATCCGGACTTTGGCGCAGAGAGGCGCGCAGCGCTTTTAGATAGTCTTCCGAGTCCGTTGAAATTTCACGCTGGCTGACGATGCTTTCTTTGTGTCGGTGCAGAAATTCGATCGGATCCTCAAGTGTAATAATGTGACCGGCACGGGTAGAATTGATGCGGTCGACAAGACAGGCAAGTGTGGTGGACTTGCCGTTTCCGGCTGGTCCGGTGACCAGAATCAACCCCTTGGTTGCAGAGGCGAGGGAAAGGACGATTGGTGGAATATTGAGGTCTTCCGGCTTTGGCAGATCGAACGAGATAACGCGGATAACGGCGGCAAGAGAACCGCGTTGCTTGTAGGTACTGACACGGAAGCGCGAAAGCCCGGGTACAGCGAAAGAAAAGTCATCGTCGCCATTTTTGATAAAGTGTTCTATGGGACGACCGCCGGCCATCTGGTAGATTTCGCGGATCAGCTGTTCGGTGTCGGCAGGCATCAGGCGGTCGCCAATGCGGTGCAGAATACCGTTTACTTTATAAGTAGCCGGAAGACCTGCAACAATGAAGACGTCGGATGCTTCCGCTTCCACCGCGGATTTTAAAAAGGAAGTAATATCAATGCTCATGAGAATTCCTCCTCAAATCTGTTTTGTTAATCGTTCTCACCAGTGCGGTAAAGATTTTGGCTTGTGTCACGCGTCCAGTCTTGTGTGGAGACAACCTTCCAGCTGGTGATCTGATAAAAGGTATCGGTTGATTCTTCCGGCCAGCAAATGGAGAGTGCAACATGCAGGTGCTGATCATCTGTCATTGCGACATCATAGGACAGCATTCCTGCATTTTCCTCTTCCAAGCTCCAGACGAGTTCTGCTCCGGCAACTGTGATTTCTTCGCAGGCCGCGAGATAGGCTTCTTTGGCGTTTTCATCGCCGACCGTTTCTTTGAATGTGGCGGCGAGCTGTGTGTCGATTTCATCCAATATGCCATTTGCCTGCGTGACTGCCTCGTAATAAGCAGTGGTACGGTCTGCAGTTTTCTGACTCAGATTTTCATCTGCGGTCGCGCCGGAGAGCGAGAGCAGGGAGAAGGTGATCAGGCACAACGACAGGAAAATCAGCAGCATCAGAGAAATACCTGCTGTTCTTTTCATGAGAGTGCCTCCTCTCTGGTCAATGGAAGATGAAAGGTCACAGACAGTTCATAAAGAAGGTCTCCCTTTCGGTCTTCAATCGTGATCTGAGCCGTCTGATTATGCTTTTTAGCAGAAATTTCCAGGTTCAGCGTGTAAAAAACTTCGTCAGCATTACATTCCTGAAAATCGCTGTTGTAGGTGATTTCATATAGCACTGTCCGGCTATCGTCTTCTTCGGAAGTCAGCGTTTCGGAGATTAATCTGGCTGCTGGAAAGTATTCTTCAATGTCCGCTCCCGCTTCCAGAATCTCTGCAAGAGAGGCCGCTGTGGATTGTGCGTGCGCGAGTGCGTCTGCGTTCCGAGTGGTACTGTGGGCTGCCGCGAAGACGCGCAGACAGACCGTGCCGATGATCAGGAAGAAAAACAGCACGATCAGAAACTCAATAAAAAACAGGCGTGATTTATCAGAAGCTTGCTTTTTCACGGTGCGCTGGCGCCTCCTTCCTATTGTTCAATCTTCAATGCTGACTGGATGGATCAGCAGAGACATTTCTTCTCCCTCCGTACTGATGGCAGTCACACGCAGCAGGTTCTGCTCCTGCTCAATTGTAAAGTCGGACAATTCGATCATTGCAGTGCCCATCGCGGCGGTCGGGACAGTTTCTTCCCGTACATATAATTCGCAGAGAGAGCCGTCATAAAAATAGATGTAGGTCACTGTATCTGCCGACGCGTCCGCCGCTGAGTGAAGCGCGAGAGCCGGAATATCTTCTACGGAAGAAAAAGAAATCTGCCCTTCCGAGTCATACTGACGTACTTTTTCAGAAACGTAGGCGATCGCGGTGCGGGAAGTATAGTTTTCGTCCAGACTGGCCATACTGTTCTGATAAACGACCGCTCCGGTACCGGCCAGCAGGAGCGCGAACAGCGCGAATACAAGCAGCAGCAGAAATGTAAAAAGAGAGCTTGTGCTGTGCTGTTTTTGGCGTAGGTACATGGATTTCAGAGCTCCTTTCTGTGAAAAATCCGGTAATTCAGGACAGAAGAATTACAGTGATTGTGGGCATGAGATTGGATCCGAGTATCTCATAGTCCACTACATATTTTTCTGAATTCCAGGTAATTCCGTAATGCTCACATAGATAGTCCAGGCTTTCAGGATAACTGCCTTCTGTTGCGTAACATTGTACTGCACTGCGTATCAGGGCCGTTTGAAGACTCTTTGCCTGTTCAGAATCGGCAGTATCGCTGATTTCGTTTGTGCCGTAAATGAGAAGAGCAGCGGCGCATGCAAAAGCAGCAGCTCCCGTCAGGAGCTGGCGCGCCAGGGAGTGAGATTTTTTTTCATTTGCAAAACGATTCATGGTGAAGCCTCCTTAGCAGATAAATCTGCACGTCTCCGCTTTGCTCCGGTCGGTGCTAATCGAGCGCCACTGGCGCTCAGCACCTGTCTTTCCAGTTTGATGCTGCTCGAAACTGTTTTAACCAATGTTTGACATAACGCCGAGCAGGGGCAGCATGACAGATACCAGGATCAGTCCGGTCAGAATGGAGAGTATGGCCGTGATAGCTGGTTCGATTGCGCTGACGGCTGACTGAATGCGTTCGTCTGCCTCATCCTGGCAGCGCAGAGAAATTTCTTCCAGGGCAGTTTCCGCGGCGCCTGTGCGGAAGCCAACGGATGCCATGCGCGCATTCAGACCGGAAAAAATACCGGATTCGCGCAGGGCTTCTCCGAAATCCAGGCCCTCATCCATTTGCAGAGAAGCCTTTTGCAGTTTTTCTTTGGCTATGGGGTCTTCTATCAGATCGGCAGCCAGGGAAAAGCCCTCGCCCATATCCAGCCCACTGTGAAACGCGAGGGAGAGAGTATGGGAAAAACGGGAGCAGGTCAGCAGCTCGTTGACTTTGCGTACCAGAGGCAGGTGGTTGAGGATGCCCATAACGGAGTTGCGCAGGGACGCGTTTTTCATGGAGACCAGCACCAGTATGACGAACGCCACAAACAGTACCAGTATGACTGCGGAAATCTGCTGCATGGCATTGCTGAGCCGAAACGCGATGGAAGTGACACCGGAAATTTCCATGCCGAGCTGTTCAAAGACTTCTTCAAAAACCGGCATGACCTGGGACATCAGGACAGCAAGCACCGCAAACAGCATTGCCAGCAGAATGAGCGGCCAGGTAAGGGCATTGCGGATGCTGCTGTACAGAGCCTGCTGGCGTTCGTAGTAGGTCGAGAGAGACCGCATAACCTCTTCAAGTTCACCGGAGCGGTCTCCGATCTCTGTCATTTTAACAAAATAATCCGGAAAACAACCGGTGCTGCGCATGGATTCCGCCAGATCGCCGGTTTCTTCAAGAGAGTCATAAACCTTGCTTAAAATCTCCCGTCCTTCCCCCTCTGGGGAATCCTCCTTTAATATGGAAATGCCCTCCAATGTAGAGATGCCGGAATGAAGAATCATCGCAAGCTGTCCGGATAAAAATGCCAGCTCCTCATTATTCAAAACCTGTTGCATAGGATTCCTCCTGTTGGTCATCGTACATATAGTACGGTATAGTTATCATTGTCACTGACGTATTCATTTACAGAGTCTGAATCACTGTCGGATGCCGAAAGGGTAGGATCCAGGAGCGTCCAGTCTTCTCCGCTGAATTGAATGGCATTTTCCACCCATCCTTTTGACTCGATATAGACGTCAATCCATGCGTGAAGATAATCACCGCTGTAGCCGATCGCAAGCTTTGCCGGAATAGACAGAGAGCGCAGCATGGCGACGGTCAGAGCCGCGTAGTCAAAGCAGATGCCGGTACCGGTATCGAGCGTCTCATCAATATCGGGGAGATAGCCGGATTCTACGGTCGCGGCTTTCTCATCATCATATACCACATGGCCAATCACATAATCGTAGATCGCGTTCAGTGCGTCGACGTCTGTGGCAGCGTCCGCAGAGAGTTCTGCGGCCAGATGAATCGCCTTAGAGTCTTCGGTGAAGTTCACATACTGATTCGGATAGAGGAACGGGAGAAATTCGCTCTCGAGCTCTACATCCAGTACGTGGTTGAAAAGGGAGGTATATTCGTCATCGGCAATGTTTTCGTAGCCAAGGACTACATATGTACCATCCCCGGCGGTCAGAGGAAATGTGACCACTTCATTGGCGGTTTCAATAAAGTATTTGTATGTAACCCCGTCCGGTCCGGAGATCTGGATGTTGACCTTTGTATCCTCCGCTTTCAGCATACAGGTGAAATATCCCTGGCCGGAGTGAGAAAAATCAATGTCAAGAAGTTTATTACTTACGTCAATCTGGCTGAATTCCGGCTCCAGTACATCGGTTACGCCCGGTTCGTACGAAATCGTAACAGAAGAGGTCTGCGTATCTGCCTGGACAGATGTGTTTTCTGACGATCCGGGGGAATTTGTCCCGCTGGAGGAATTCGTCCCACAGCCAGAACAAAGCAGACAGAAGACCAGAAGCAGGGCAAACAGACGAAAATGGAAATTTTGCTTCATTATTAATATATCTCCTTTTGGCATTTCTTCTGACATGTCCTGGCGTAAAAGCCAAAAGCCTGCGACAGCAGGCGTAAACGGAATCACTGGGGTTTTCGCAGCAAATTCCTATAATAGACAGTATAGCAGATCAAGGAAAAAAGAAAAGAAAAAAAATAAAAAAAATCTTGAAAAAAGGGCTTGACAAATGGATAATTGTGGAGTAGTGTAAAGACATAGAAAAAGCTTTTGAAACAAAAGAGAGTTTTAATGAGAATTTTCTAATTAATGTGATTTAAAGGCAAACCCGCCGAAAGACGGGGACGCAAAGCCAAGGGTCTAAGGTCGAAGGATTATGACAGCCGGTTGCCGCATTTCAGATGACATTTGGAGTTACAGGTGTCATCCATTGGTGAACATTATAGAGTTTGACATCGTAGGGTTCGACATCATGTTACATCAATTAATAAGAAATGTTTTCCTTGGCGACCGCTGATTAAATTTTATTAATCAGGCGGTTTTTTTATTATCATTGGGGTTGTTTTATTAAGGAGTTAAAAGTATAGGAGGGATTAAGTATGAAGGGCGAACAGGTAAGAAATTTATTCAAACAGACGTCAGTGAAGGTGACAGGAGCTGTTTTAGCTGCGGCGATTGCTCTGGGAAGCATCTGGGCCGTGAATTATCAGGCGACAAATGTTCCGGAGCTTGTGAGCTTTGTAGATACAGAAGAAGTTGTGACCGTTTCAGAGGATGAGGTGCCGCTTTCAAATAAGCAGGTGACGACATCGACCAAGACGACGAAGTCGACTGTGAAAGTAAAGCTGAGTACAGCGGCGACAAGCACCTATTCTGTGAAGGGAAAGACCACAACATCGACATCAACGAAGACATCGACCACAGCGTCTTCCAAAACAACAACAAAGACAACCGTGAAGACTTCCACTACAAGCAAGTACACCGAAGGATCCAAGATCTGCAAGCAGGTAACGACAGAGAAGACCACGATAAAGAAGACCGTTGTGACATCATCGTCTACGACGAGCAGTGCTTCCACCACTGATACGGCATCCGCAACGTCAACGGCAGCAACGACCACTGCAACAACGATTGAAGCTTTGGCACCGAAGGTGGACAGCAAGGTTGTATCTGCCTGGAACACATTAGGATTTAGCTTTGTGCTGAACTCCAGCGTTTCCTATTCTGGTCTGTTTGATGCAAGATCACAGACAATCACTCTGAAGAGTGCGGATAATACCGTATACCATGAGCTTGGTCACTTTGTAGCATTTGTAGCAGGTAATGTAGATACCTCCTCTTCCTTTGTATCGGTTTACAACAGTGAGAAGGATCTTTATACCGCATACAATAAGTCCTATGTAACACAGGACAGTGCCGAGTACTTCGCGGAATCTTTCAAAGAGTACACACTGGATCCGGCGACACTGAAGGCATCCAGACCGCAGACCTACGCGGCGATCGAGGCAGCAGTTGCGAAGCTGACAACCTCACAGATCACAAAGATCAATACCGTATATTCATCGGTATGGAATTCATAAAAGAAATTAAAATAGAATGACATAAGAAAACGGAGCGCCTGGCGCTCCGTTTTCTTTTAGATAATTGTTTCATCTGTATCATCGGCATTTGATCCGTCTTCCAGTTTCATTGTTTCATCTGCTTCAGATGTTTCCTTCGGTCCCATTGTTTCATCAACATCCCAGGCGTCCGGATTTTTGTCTTCCTCTTCTTTCGGGATATATTTGTTGAAGATTTTTGACAGGAAGTACGTATTGCAATAAGAAATAGCTGCAAAACCTACCAAAAACCAGAACAGCAATGCCCAGTTCAGCGTTGTGCCGTTGAAGAAGGTAACGATAATAGCAGCGGCTACGATCAGAGCCATGAGGATGGTTCTTGGAAAATCCGCAATGGCCATGATGAAGGAATTCTTGAATGTATTCTTTACCGTATTATCAAACCGGGAAAGGATCGCAAACTGATAAAGGAAAATCATCACACAGGCAATGCAGATGATGATGATAATTACGTTCAGCACGGTATAAAAGGCACCTTCCATGCTGCGGAGAATTACCAGATCGCCGATCAGAATTGCCGCTACGAAAATGGTGATCATCCACATACCGGTCGCCTGCTTAAAGTTCTGCTTAAAGGACTTAAAAAAGCTTCGGGCAATGTAGCCTTCCTCACCATCGCGCATCTTCAGTGTTACGTAGTTTAGCCCGGTCAGGGCGGCCCCGATGGTAAAAATCGGAATGCAGCAGAGCAGGAACAGGAGATTCAGAATCATCAGATCTGCCAGCTTGCTAAGGGCGCGCATGAGGGGGCTGTCAAGGTTAAATATACCACTCATTTGTATCACTCTCTCTCTTTTCTTTCTAAATTTTCAATGTACAAGGGAATACTGTCCCGATGGTTGTTCTGCCAGAGCCAGGGGCACCGCCGTCACGGCTGGCATTGCATCATTTATAGCAAATGGCAAAAGAATGTTGCCGTTCACTATAAATTATTATATGAGAGACAGTATAGTCGATTTGCCGGAAAAGCGCAAGTGGCCTTTTATGAAAATTGGAGTATAAAATGGTGTAAGCTGCGTAAATCCGGTTGAATTGAAGGGAAGATCGTGGTAAGCTATAGTAAATGAAAAGAAAAAGTATATGTTCGTATAGGATGAAGTGAAACAGGCAAATTGAGCTGGTCGCAAATGAACTCTGCTGTATGAGGTTATGTGTCCCTGTTCCAGGTGGTGAATGGGCAGCTTTACAGCTAAAATAAATACGTAGTTAGTGGGCGGAATCAGTTGGAAACGGAAAGAACAGGGTGAGATAGATGGGAATTTATTTAAATCCGGGGAAAAAAGGATTTGAGACGATATTGAATGGTCTGTATGTTGATAAGACTGGACTGATCGACTATGTGAATAGTACGTTGGATACACCGCTAAAGCTGACATGTTTCAGCCGCCCAAGGCGGTTTGGCAAGTCCTTTGCGGCCAAAATGCTGTGTGCCTATTATGACAGGAGCTGTGATTCCCATGCATTGTTTGATGGGCTGGAAATTTCGAGGAAAGCTTCTTTTGAAAAACACATAAATCGGTATGATGTAATATACATGGATATTACCTGGTTTATATCCCGCTCGAAGACCAGAAAGACCAATATTCTGACGGATATGCAAATGGCGGTCATTCATGAATTGAAAGAGGCATTTCCTGCTTGTGTAAAAGAGAATGAAGTATATCTTCCGGATGCGTTGACCGGCATCAGCCAGAAGACAGATAGAAAATTCTTTGTGATTATTGATGAATGGGATGCTCTGTTTCGGGAAGCGAAAGATGACGAGAAATTGCAGGAAGAATATATCCAGCTGCTAAGAGGATTGTTTAAAGGCGGTACGGCTACGGATGAAACAATCGTCGGATCCTATATGACAGGAATCCTTCCAATCAAAAAATACGGTACCGAGTCAGCACTGACTGATTTTCAGGAATATACCATGGTGAATCCAGACGAACTGCTGCCTTACGTGGGATTTTCAGAGACGGAAGTGAAAAAGCTTTGTGAGCAGACGGGAGCCGATTATGAGAAAATGAGATGCTGGTATGATGGCTACTCTTTTGAAGGTTCGGAGTCGGTATATAATCCCAATTCCGTTATGCTTGCAATCCGTAAGAAGAGATTCAGAAATTATTGGAGGGCATCAGAAACATTTGAGTCTTTGAAAAGCTATATTACGAGCGGCTTTGATGGCTTGAAAGATGCAGTTATACTGATGCTGGGAGGCCAGCGCATTAATGTGGACACCAGCACATTCCAGAACGACATCATATCCCTTGACAGCCGGGATGATGTGCTGACATTACTGGTACATCTGGGATATTTGGCATATGATGCGAACAAAGAAGAGGTATATATTCCGAATCTTGAGGTTGCTGATGCCTTTAAAACGGCAGTAAAAAGTACAAAGTGGAATGAAGTAAACAAAGCTTTGTCACAGTCGGATCATCTGCTGAATGCAACGATTCAGGGCGATGCACAGACCGTTGCGGAAGCATTGGAACTCGCACATGAGACATGCACATCCAGTCTGGAATATAACGATGAGAACTCGTTGAGCTGCGCGATTCTTCTGGCATACTATACGGCGCAGAATTATTACGAGATATTCCGTGAGCTGCCAACTGGAAAGGGATTTGCTGATTATGCCTTCATTCCGCGGAAGGGTACTGACCAACCAGCGTTGCTTATAGAACTTAAATATAACAAGTCCGCGGATACCGCGATTCAACAGATACACGACAATCGTTATGTTGGAAAGCTGAAAGGTTTCGGCGGCAAGGTAATGCTTGTCGGGGTGAACTATGATAAGGATGCGAAAGGCGAAAAGCGAAAGCATCACACGTGTATCATTGAAGAAGTGAAACGATGATATTAATAAGCGAGTTTCCGCCGCAATGAAAGGGAAAGCCCAGGGTTCCTGGCTTTCCCACTTTCTTACTTGTCCGAATCCGCACGTCGGATCAGGCAGTCCTTTCCAGGATAAGTGCATCCCGATAGTCCTCGACTGCCTGCAAAATGATGGCGTTTGCCAATCTTTCAGATGAAAAACCGTATTCAGGATGCCGAACATATGTTTCTCACCCATTTTTGCCTCGAAATGGGTGATGTCAAACCAGAAAACATATGATATACTCACAGCATAAATTCATGAAATTTAACAGAAATGAGGTTGACAATATGAAATTTGCCACCATAATTTTGACAGACAGACAGACAGACAGACAGACAGACAGACAGACAGACAGACAGACA